>DASQWB010000130.1:0-53705 GCA_035640455.1 Gaiellaceae bacterium
CGACCTCGAGCGCGTTCGGCCTGCGCGGGCCGTTCACGCCCGGCGGGCCGTGGAAGCCGGTATGACCGATGATCGGGCGGTCGCGCCGCCGCAGCCCGATCGCGCGCGGGAGCCACTCCAGCCGGCCCGGATCCTTCGTCACCTGGTCGAGCCGGAGCACAAGGAAGCGCCGGTCGTGCTCGTCGGGCCACCAGGAGGGGATTGCTATCCTCGCGAGCGACTCCGCGTCGTCGCGGCGGCCTCCGAGGATCGCTTCGAGGAGCTGCGGCGAGAGGAGAGTGAGCTCGAGCCGCTCCGTGCGAATGGGCGCTAACCGTTTCGCATGGCCGCCGTCTTGAGCTCTTGGCCGGTTCGTCCTAGTTTTTCTTGCCAAGGCAGTCGGATTCGAAGTAGGAGGGGTTTCTAAGTGGCATCGTCGAACATTGCCGGTCGCGCGGGTCGTTGGAGCGCGAACAACTGGAAGAAGGCCTTCTTGGGCTGGCTCGTGCTGGCGCTTCTGCTGGTCGCCGTCGGAACGGTCGCCGGTCACAAGCAGATCGCGGACTCGGAGACCGCGTCCGGCGGGGCGGCGAAAGCCGTGAAGATGCTCGAGAACGCGGGCTTCAAGGACCCCGCTACCGAGAGCGTCCTCGTTCAGAGCCGCACCCGGATAGCCGACGATTCCGCATTCAAGGCGGCCGTCGCGCACGTCGTCGCGAGGGTGTCGAGGCTCGACGAAGTCACGAACATCCAGAACCCGCTCCTCAAGAACCGCGGCGGCGGACAGGTGTCGGCCGACCGGCATTCAGTGCTCGTGCAGTTCGACGTCGTGGGTGACGCCGACGAGGCGAAGGACAAGATCGTGCCGGTCATGGACCAGATCAAGGAAGTCCAAGTGGCGCACCCGGGCTTCAGGATCGAGGAGTTCGGGATGGCGAGCGCCGACCACGAGCTCGACCGTACGATCGGCGAGGATTTCAAGAGGGCCGAGCTGCTCACCGTCCCCGCCACGCTCGTGATCTTGCTGCTCGCTTTCGGCGCGCTCGTCGCGGCGGGGCTGCCCGTGCTGCTGGCGATCCTGGCCGTGCTGGCGTCGATCGGGGGCTACTCGCTCTTCACGCACATCACGCCGGGCGACTTCACAACGACCCAGAGCGTGGTCCTCCTGATCGGCATGGCCGTCGGCGTCGACTACTCGCTCTTCTACCTCCGCCGCGAGCGTGAGGAGCGGCACGCCGGCCGCTCGCCGCGTGAGGCCCTCCTGCGCACCGCGGCCACGTCCGGCCAGGCCGTCCTCATCTCCGGCGCGACCGTTCTCGTGGCGATGGCGGGGATGTTCTTCGCCGGGAACAAGATCTTCACCTCGATCGCAATCGGGACGATGTTCGTCGTCCTCTGCGCGGTGATCGGCTCGGTGACGGTGCTGGCGGCGCTGCTCTCGAAGCTCGGGGATCGCGTCGACAAGGGCCGCATCCCGGTGATCGGCCGGCGCAAGCACGACGCGACCGAGTCGAAGGCTTGGCGGTTCGTGCTCGACCGCGTGCTGCGCAGGCCGCTCGTCTGGGCGAGCCTCTCGGCGGCTGCGCTCGTCGCCGCGACCGTGCCGGTGCTCGGGATGCACACGAAGCTGCCGAGCTTCACCGACCTGCCCAAGAGCCTCGCGATCGTCTCGACCTACGAGCGGATGACCCACGCCTTCCCAGGCGCGCCGACGCCCGCCGTCGTCGTCGTCAAGGCGCCCGACGTCAGGGCGCCGGCGGTCGAGCGCGCGATTGGCGACCTGAAGCGCCAGGCGCTCGCGAGTGGGCAGATGTCGAAGCCGATCCAGGTGGACGTGAACGACGACAGCACCGTCGCGCGGATCGACATCCCCGTCGCGGGGTCGGGCGACGACAGCCGGTCGATCGCCGCGCTCCAGACGCTGCGCTCGAAGCTGCTGCCGGCGACCGTCGGGAAGGTCGGAGGCGTCGACTACGCGGTCACCGGCGTCACCGCAGGCACGAAGGACTTCAACGACCAGATGAAGCACCGCATCCCATACGTCTTCGCGTTCGTGCTCGCGCTCGCCTTCCTGCTCCTGCTGATGACCTTCCGGTCGCTCGTGATCCCGACGAAGGCGATCGTCCTCAACCTCCTCTCCGTTGGGGCCGCCTACGGGATCCTCGTGCTCGTCTTCCAGCACACGTGGGCCGAGGGCGTGCTCGGCTTCACCTCGAACGGCGCGATCACGTCCTGGCTGCCGCTGTTCCTCTTCGTCGTCCTCTTCGGGCTCTCGATGGACTACCACGTCTTCATCCTGAGCCGGGTCAAGGAGCTGCACGACCGCGGCATGAAGACGGAGCACGCCGTCTCGTACGGAATCCGGCAGACGGCGGGCACGGTGACGAGCGCCGCGCTCGTCATGGTCGCCGTGTTCGCGATCTTCGCGACGCTGCGCACGATCGACATGAAGCAGATGGGCTTTGGCCTCGCCGTCGCCGTTCTGCTCGACGCGACGATCATCCGCGCCGTCCTGCTGCCGGCGACGATGAAGCTCCTCGGCGACTGGAACTGGTACCTGCCGCGCTGGCTCGAGTGGCTGCCGACCCTGTCGCCCGAGGGCGAGCGCGAGCCGGTCCCCGAGGCGCCGCCCGCCCTCACGCCCGGGAGCTGAGCCCGCGGGCGCGAAGCGGATCGCTGTCGCGCTGCTCGCGCTCCTCGCAGCCGGCTGCGGCTCGTCGTCCTCGATGCCCTCGCCGCCGCGCGTCGGCCTCCACGGCCCGTTCGGCAAGGGCGCCGACCAGGTCTGGATCTTCGAGCCGCAGGGGCAGCCGAAGAGCGTCGTCGTCTTCGTCCACGGCCTCGGTCACGGCGAGCTCACGCCGGCGAACCACCGGCCGTGGCTCGAGCACCTCGCGGCGCGCGGGAGCGCCGTGCTCTATCCGCGCTACGAGCAGAGGCTCGGCGGGCCCAACGCCGTCCTCCACGTCCTCGCCGCCGTCCACACCGGTCTCCGGCGCCTGCACGCGCAGGGCCTGCCGCTCGTCGCGATCGGCTACTCACGCGGAGGCGAGGTCGTCGTCGACTACGCGGCCGTCGCCCGCACGGTCGGGCCCGCACCCGCCGCCGTGCTCAGCGTCTTCCCGGGCACCGTGGACCCGGCCGACCCACCGCTCGACCTGCGCGGGATCGACCGCCGGACGCGCCTGACGATCCTCCTCGGCGACCGCGACGAGGTCGTCGACGGCGCCGGAGGTCGCCAGCTCCTCGCGCGTCTCGCCGCCGCGGGCTTTCCCGCCGAGCGGATCTCGCTCGTCGTCGTGCATTCGCGACCTGGATTCGTCGTCACGCACACGGCGCCGCTCGAGATCACTCCGGCCGCCAAGGCGGCCTTCTGGGCCCGCGCCGACCGCATCGTCGCGAGTGCGAGCCGGTAGGGGTGCGACCATTGCCGCTCATGCGCCGCGGTCTCGCCGCTCTGCTCTGCGCCGCGTTCGCCGTCGCCCTACCGGCTGCCGCTGCGGGTGCGCGGCCGAAGCTGACCCTCGTTCGCGGCCAGGCCTTTCGAGTGGCGGGGACGCGCGTCGGCTGCTCGGTGGGCGGGCCCGCGACCGCGCCCAGCGTCGAGTGCGGCCTCTGGGGTCGCACGACCCACTTCGTGCCGGGAACGCTCTCGATGCGGATCGGCGAGGAGGCGGTCGACATCTTCCAGCGGCCGCTCGAGGGCGAGCTCGCGCTGCTCGCGGAGCTGGCGCAGCCGCCGGCTCCGGCGCCACAAGGACCGCCGCCGGAGGAGCGGCCGGCACGGACGACGACGCTCTTCGCCGGCGACGTCGCCACGATCCCCGGGACCGACCTCTTCTGCGCCGTCGTTCGGGACGTGGGGCTCGGCGCGCGTTGCGGCCTCGTCGATCCGGCGACGGGCCAGTTCTTGGCGGGTAGCGCCCTTGCGACCCTGAGCGACACGAGCGTGCTCACGGCGCGCATCAATCCGCACGACGTGGCCGTGCCGGGCTTCTTCCAGCGGCAGCCGTTCATCCCGGCCGCCGCCACCGTCGGCCGCGAGCTGCGCGCGCTCGCCCGGGCGAGCCGGCGGCTTCCCGACCTGCGCCGCGCCTATCGCGGCACGCGGCGCGGCGAGCGGCAGGCGCGGAAGGGGCTCCGCGCGATCGTCGCCGACCTCCGGAACGACCGCTACATCGCCGCCTGCCTCAGGTTCGATCCGCTGCTCTACCACAGTTTCTACCTGCCGCGCGGGAGTCTGGCCGGCGGGAAGGGGTTGCGGTTCGCCGCCTCCGTGCGGCGGATCGAGCACGCCCTTTGCAACTAGGGCGAAAAGGGCGGCTGTCGGGGAGCCGCCCCTTCGCTGGAGAGGGTGCGTCCAAGGGACTGAGCGCCTCGGACGGCTAAGGGCTGCGGCACCCCTTTCCGTCGACTCGTCCCTCGCCAACTTCATCGGCTGCCGTAGGCCGGTCGGCCTACCCCCAAAAGGGGGTTCTTCGACTACCGAACGCGAACCGGTCGGCTGAGGAAGAGCGAGCGCCGGTCGCTCGTCATCGCCGCGCGGAGGGAGACGGCGAGGACGTAGGTGCCGGGCCTCGCGGGACGCCGCGGGCGTGCGACCGTCACGACGCCTCCCGCCGAGACGTCGCCCTCGGCCGCGTCGAGCTCTCCGCTCGTCAGGGCCCGGTCGATGGCGCCGCGGCTCGGCCGCCGCCTCGGCGAGACACGGACGAAGGCGGACGCGTAGGTCGCGGCCTCGTCGGCGTGCGCCGTCGCACGCAGACCGGAGAACGTCACCGTCCCGCCGACGACCCCGGTCACGTGGCGCCACACGCTCGGCTTGCCGAGGCAGCGGCCCTGCGTCTCGGCGATCGCCTGCTTCACGGCGTCGTAAGACGGGCGCCGGCTCCCGTCGGCGCGCTCGAGCCCCGACTGGAACCCGGAGAGGTCGGTCTCGTCGACGAGGTGGAGGAAGAGGAGGTCGGTGACGGTCGGGTCGCACGACAGCCGCCGGACGAGCTCGCCGTAGATCGCCGCCTGGGTGGCCTCGTTCGTCACCGGCACGTTCTCGCGGCCGTAGTAGGCCGAGGCGGATGGGCCGGCGACGCCCACCTGCCAGCCGATCTCCGAGATCACGAGCCCGAGCCCGTTCTCGAAGGTCGGCTGCGCCGTTCCGTGGAAGGCGTCCCAGACCGCCTGCTTGATCCGGTCGAGATTCGCGACGCCCGCGTTCGGCCACGGCAGGCCCTTCGAGATCGGGTCGGTCGACGAGGCCGGGTAGGGGTGGTAGGCGAGCGCGTCCATGATCGGGCGCGTCCGGCCGCTCGCGTAGTACGCGGCGCCGAGGGCCTGGACGAAGCGGACGGGCGAGGTCGAGGCGTTCGACGGCGCGCGCGGGTTGTCGTTTCCCCGCTCCGACAGGCCGAGGCCGATGACGCGGATCGTCGGGTCGACGCTCTTCAGCACGTCGTAGCAGCGCGCGAGGAGCTCTTCATAGGCGCCCGCGGCCGCCTCGGTGCCGTCCGGGTTGAACTGCGGCTGCCAGAACCGCGGCTGGTTCGGCTCGTTGCCGACGACGAAGTCGTGGATCTCGGGATAGGCGAGCGCGAGCCGCTCGAGGAACGATGCGAACTGCGCCGCTGCCGTCGGGCTCGTCGTGAACTGGGCGGGGCGGCGCGCGTAGACCGTCAGGACGACGCGGATTCCGTGGGCGCGCGCAAACGGGAGCGTCCGGTCGAGGAGGCCCGGCTCGGCCATGCCGCCGGGGAGCGACGGATCCCAGTAGATCGTGATCGCGTTCTCGTTCATCCCCACGTCGTGGAGCTGTGCGAAGAAGCTCGCGCCGCCGTCGCGCGCATACTTGCCCGCGTCCTCGGTGACGCCGAAGGCGCCGACCGCGCCGGCGGAGCCGGTCAGGACGAGGGCGGCGAAGATGCCCGCGCATGCCGCAGCCAGGAGTCGCATGCCGCCTCCGAGATCGGCCGCTGGCCACGGTCTCTTGACCCTCCGAGCAAGGGAAGATGCGTCGGTGCGCCTCGGGCTCCGCGCTCCTCCGATCTCCACGCTGCCGGTGCTCGGGATCGTGCTGGCCGCCGGCCTGCTCGCCGTCCAGTACGCCTCGCAGGCGCGCGAGTGGGCGGTGATGACCGACGAGCTGCAGACGTCGAAGCTCGCGACGAGCATCGCGCAGACGCTCTCGCCCGTGCCGCAAATCCACGGCGAGTACTACGGCGCGCTGAACCAGCTCTACCCGCTGCTCCTCTCGCCGCTCTACGGATCCTTCTCGCCGCCCGCCGCCTTCGACGGGGCGCACGTGCTGAACGCGTTCCTGCTCGCGAGCTCCGCATGGCCCGCGTACCTCCTCGGACGCGCGGTCTCGGGGTCGCGCGCCGGCGGCTACTTCGCGGCGGCGCTGACCGCCTTCGTCCCGTGGCTCGCGCTCTCGTCCACCTTGCTGACGGAGAACGCCGCCTATCCGGCCTTCGTCTGGGGCCTCTTGCTGGCGTATCGCGCGCTGGTCGAGCCGAGCGGCCGCCGCGACGCCGCCGCGCTCGCGGGACTCGTCCTCGTCTACCTCGCACGGACCCAGCTCTTCGTGCTGGCGCTGGCGCTGCCGATCGCCGTGCTCGGGTACGAGCGCAGCCTGCGCCGTGTCGTCTCGCGCCACCGCTTGCTCGCGGTCGCGTACGGGGGCGCCGCCGTCGTGGCCGTGGTGCTCGCCGCCGCCGGCTCGCTGACGCGCGTGCTCGGCAACTACGGGGGAACGGTGCAGGGAAACCCGCTTCCCGCTGCGGTTTGGCGCGCCGCGGCCGTCCACCTCGACGACGCCGTCGTCGCGACCGGCGTCGTGCCGTTCGTCCTCGGCGCCGCGTGGAGCCTCACCGCGCTGCTCGGCCCGTCGCGGCGGGAGGCGCGCGCCTTCGCCGTCCTCTTCTCGACCCTCGTCCCGCTCGTCACGCTCGAGGCCGCCTCGTTCGACCTCCGCTTCACCCCGGGCCGCTTCGTCCAGGACCGTTACGTCTCCTATCTCGCGCCGCTCTTCGCGGTCGGCGCCGCCGCCTGCCTGCTCGAGCGCCCGCGCCGTTCGCTCCGCGCGGCCCTCGTGCTGGCGGCCGGCGTCGTCTTCGTCGGCCTCGCGGCCCTGGCGTCCTTCGGTGACCGGCCCGTGCTCTTCTGGGCCTCGCCGGCCGCGGCCTTCCACCAGGCGCTCCGGAGCGCCGCCGGCGCGATCGGGCTCTCGACCGACGACCTCGTCCGGTGGGGAGGACTTCTCTTCGCGGCTCTGGTGGCAGGTGCGCTGTGGCGGCTGCCGAGCCGCGCCACGGTGGCCGTCCTCGGCGTCGCCCTCACGGCTTACGGCGCGTTCGAGGCCTACTACGTCTTCGACTGGTTCGCCGTCCCGGGGACGGCTCGGCCGCTGCGGCTCGAGGGCGTCCGCCGCGACTGGATCGACGCAGCCGTGCCCGCGGGCGCGTCCGTCGCCCTGGTGCCGAGCCCGGCGCTCCGCGCGGAGTACTGGTGGGACGCCGAGTTCTGGAACAAGACGGTCGACCGCGCGCTCGCGGTCGACGGAGGGCAGATCTACAGCCCATTCGCGGCGAGCACGCTCTCGTTCGACCCGAAGACAGGGCGCGGGCACGGCCCCGAGCCGACGGATCTGCTCGTGCTCGACCGCGCCGAGACGCGCTTCGGGCTCGCCGGAGCGAGGCGGATCGGCTCGGCTCCGCACCTCGTCCTGGTGCGGGTCGCGAGGCCGTACCGCGCGGCCTGGCTCGTCTCGGGCGCCGAGGCCGACGGCGGGATCCGTCCCGGCCGGTCGGTGCGGATCCGTGTCTTCGGCCGCCCGCGCGAGCTCGTCGTCAGCGTGCGCGCGCCGTTCGAGGCCACGCGTATCCAGGCATTCACGCTCCGGAGCGGCGCCGTCGAGCGCAGCATGCGCGTCCCGCCGGGAGCGGTCGTCCGCGCAAGCGTGACGGTGTGCGTCGGCGTGGCGACCTTCGAGGCGCGCGCCCCGAACGCGCGCGCGGTGAGCATGTATCTCGACGGCATCCGAACGCTGCCGCGGCGTGCTCGCTGTTAGGAGAGGCTCGAGCGTATTAATCTGCCTCGAGTCCGCAACAGGAGGGGGGTCGCCATGAGCGAGCGTCGTCGACCGAACCGCTACGCACTGGAGGGCGGCTACCAAGCCCAGCTCACCTACGAGACCACGAGCCTCACGGGTGAGCCGCAGCTCCAGTACAGCGACGAGAAGTACCACGTCACCAAACGAGGTGACGAGATTCGGTCGCAGGAGCTCGAGATCGGCACGCTCGTGACGATTGAGCTCGAGGCCGTACCCGACGCTCGCGTCGTGGAGCTGAGCCTGCTCGTGCCGGCCGTCAATCTCGACGACGGCACGGCTGAGATCGAGACGGTGGCCGTCGTGACCACGGAACGAACGAGCATCGGCGGTCCGGGCCTCGTGGCCGGTCAGCTGCAGACGTACGAGGTGCAGAATCTGAGCGGAACGGCGGAGCTCGTCGAGTTCTGAGCCGGCGGTGTCAGCCCGGCGGCGCGAGCCGGAGCGGCGGCGTGATCTTCCAGAGCACGAGCGGCGCCGGCCGCGAGTCGACGATCGGCGTGCCGACGAGCTGCAGCCCGCCGACGGCGACGACGTAGCGGGCCTCGACCTGCCGTCCGTCCTCGAGCCGCAGCCGACCTTTGCCGTCCGGGACGACCCGCTGCTGCGGCAGCGGCCCGAGCGCCGGGGCCGCGCCGAGGTCGTAGACGCGCCGGATGCGGCGGTTCCAAAAGAGGTTCGTCCAGACGGGGGCGCCGCCGCTCCATCCGAGCTCGCCCGTGTAGACGTACGAGACCGGCCCGGGCGCGTGCTCGTCGATCCAGCGCCGGTCGGGGCCGACCATGACGAGGCGGAAGAGCCGCGCCTGGTGCGAGACGACCTGCGTCGCGGAGATCGACGCGCCCACGAAAAGGGCGAAGACGGCAAGCGGGAGAATCCAAGCGCGGCGGCGCGGCAGGAAGGCGGCCAGCGCGAGCAGCTCGACGGCGCCCAGCACGACGACGAGCCTCGTGTCGAGCCCCGGGTAGTTGACCCGTAGCTTGTAGAGCGGGATCACGGAGAAGGCGTCCGGCTCGGCCGCGGCGGTGACGAAGCGGTCCCACGGCAGGTAGAGCAGGAGCCCCAGTGCTCCGAGTGATGCAGCGGCGGTCGGGACGAGGCGCCGCGGGAGCCCGCGGTCGAGCCAGATCACGAACCCGATGAACAGAAGCGGCGAGAGCGCGAGCAGGTTCCGCTCGGCGAGCCGACCGAGCAGGCGCGACGTGAAGAGCCCGACCTCGGCCACGAAGCCGAGGCAGAGCGAGACGGTGACGGCGAGGTACGCGCGCACCGCCTCCGAGCGCTCGCGCCCGGCCGCTGCCTCGACGAGGACGAGGACGACCGCGAAGACGGGAAGCAAGGCCGTCATGAGCAGCAGGTCGGCGGCGTGGTAGATCGCGAAGCGCACCGCGTCGCCGACCTCGTAGGAGACGTGCCCGGTCACCTTGTACGCGCCGAGGACGGAGCCGAGCGGCGACCCGCCGCGGGCGAGCTTGAACGCCACTCCCGCCGCGCCGATGGCGAGTAGCGACCCGACGAGCGGCGTGAAGCGACGCACGCCGCTGAGCAAGGTGCGGTCGAGCGCGGCCTTGAGGAGGATCGCGAGCACGAGCACCGGCACGAGGACGATCGCCTGCAGCCGGGTGGCGGTCGCGAGCGCGATCCCGGCGACGGCGAGCGCCTGGCGGAGCGCCGTCGGGCGCTCGAGCGCGCGCGCCATCGCCCACGCCACCACGCAGATCACGGGGTAGAACGCGACCTCCGTCATGACGAAGCCGGCGAACGCGAGCCCGGGGACGGCGAGCGTCAGCAGGGCGGCGACGAGCGCCCAGCGCGGCCGCACGAGCGAGCGGCCCCAGAGGAAGACGGGCACCGCCGTCAGCGACATGACGAGCGCCTGGACGCCCTTCAGCAGCGAGTAGCCGAGGGCCAGGTTCCCGAGCGAGAGGAACGGGCCGACAAGAGCGGGGTAGACGAGGCTGAAGAACGGCGTCGTGTGGCCGAGGATCGTCAGGCCCCCACTCTCCCAGAGGCTGCGCCCGAGCTCGCCGTAGACCATCTCGTCGGGCGTGAACCACGGCGAGGGGACGCGTAGCGCGCCCCACAGGCGGAGAAGCGTCGAGACGCCGACGAGCGCCGTCAGCGCAAGGGCGGCTCCGGTGCGCGGGCGCGGGAGGCTCAGGCGGCGGATTCTCTCCGACGAGAGCTGCGGGCAGGAGAAGGGCCCGCACAGAAGGGCCCGCACCAAGGCACCGCTTGCGGTGCCGTTATCAGGACGTACGGGCTCCGCCCGTGCGTCCGTCTGAACCGATCAGTCGACCCGTAGATGGAAGAAGGGCCCGCGCAAAGCGGGCCCTTCGTCGAAGTGGGCGGCAGCCCGAGAGCTAGCAGAAGGCCGCGACCGAGAACGCGCTGTCGGTCGCAACTGCCCCGGACGAGGTGGTGACGCGGAGCACGGTGTTCGTGGCGGTGCGATTCCAGTCCGCAATCCGGCCGAAGATGGTCGTACCGGCGGTGTTCGCACCGGGCGTGGCGACGAAGGCACAGCCTGAGATGTCGCGGTTGAACGTGACGTCGTAGATGCCGACGCCGGAGTGCGACACGGCCACCGTGCCGGCGCTCTTGACGATCGCGCCAGCCGGATCTGCGATCACCCAGTTCGAGGACGCTGCCGGTCCGGCTGGGCCTGCTGGTCCGGCGGGCCCGGCGGGACCGGCAGGTCCGGCGGGACCTGCGGGGCCGGCGGGGCCGGCGGGACCGGCCGGAAGCTGGCCGTTCTTGAAGTCGACTCTGAGCAGCGAGCGGTTCTTGACCTTGCTGCTCACGACTGCGTTGTTCCTCAGCTGGGCTGTGCCCACGCTGTTCCGCGGCAGAGTCGTCGCGGCGTAGCCTACCCCGCCGAGCGAGATGAGCAGGGCCGCGCACGCGAGGACGATCGCCGGCGACGGCCGATGGCGCAGAAGGCGCGCGATCATGTCGGGAACCCCCTTGTCGTTGATACGGAACATGGCCGGGAGTCGTCGCTCGCGGCCGCTCGGGCCAACTACTACCTTCGTCCTCGAAGACCGAACCTCCTGCTTGCGAACCTTTTACATCCGAGCCTTGAGCGCGAGCACGTCGGCGACGAAAGCCCTGCTCTCCCGCAGAAGACCGCGCCGACGGACGGACGCAGGCCCCTGGTAGTAGGCGCCGAGCGCGAGCCGCTCATCACCGCGGAACTCCCGCAAGAGATGGCTCAAGTAGGCGATGCCGATGCGCACGTTGCCGTCGGCAGTGCGCGGGATCGCCATTCCGAGCAGGACGGTCTCGACGTAGTCCCACGTGGCCGGCGTGACCTGCATCACGCCCCAGGCGCCGATCCGTGAGCGGACCGCCGGCTGGAAGCCAGATTCCATCCAGGCGAGCCCGCGTGCGAGGTGCACGTCCACCCCGTAGTGGAGGGCCCAGCGGTCGATGGAGCTTCGGACAGCGCCCGCTGGGCCACCGGTGACTGTCACGTGACTGTCACCGCTGGGGACGCGAAGGCGCAGTCCGATGAGGATGAACGCACCGGGGCGGAGCCGATTGGCGCGCTCGAGGGCGCGAACCGTCGTCCCGTAGCGACGGGCGATCGCGGTGAGCGTGTCACCGGAGCGGACGAGGTGCGTGCGGACGCGTGCGCGCGGGACACGGGTGACTGTCACGTGACTGTCACCGTTGGGGACGCGAAGACGCATTCCGATGACGATGAAGGCACCCGGGCGGAGATGGTTCGCGCGCTCGAGCGCGTGCACCGTCGTGCCGTGGCGACGGGCGATCGCGGTGAGCGTGTCGCCTGGACGAACGACGTATCTGCGAGCCGCAGGAGTGTAACGGCGTTGCGCCGCCCGGCGGCCGGTGAGGAGGGCGCGCTGGGTCGCCCGTCCCGCGATGCCGTCGACGGCGAGGCCGAACGCGCGCTGGAACCGGCGGACTGCTCCCTCCGTCCCGCGGCCGAAGTTCCCGTTCAGGTGTCTCGGCGCGAAGCCGCGCTGCGTGAGGAGGAACTGCAACACGGAGACGTCCCAGCCGATCCGGCCTCGCGAGAGCGTCCGCGCGCCGAAGAGCGGCCGGCCGAGCCGGCCGAGCTTCGCGCGCGTCTGCGGGCCCGCGAGCCCGTCGGCGTGGATGTCGGTCCGGCTCTGGAACTTCCGGACCGCGGCGGCCGTCCGCGGGCCGACGATGCCGTCGACCGGGCCGATGTCGTAGCCGTGCGCGCGCAGCGCAACCTGAAGCCCCGGGATCTGCGGGTTCGTGAATGCGGCGGCCGAGGCGGGCACCGCCATCGCGAGGAGAAGGGGCAGGAGCGTGCGTTGCATCGAACTTGCCCTCTTGGCGGGTCGCCGCGCGTTTCCTCCCCCTCCTTACGACTCACCTGGCTCAGGGGATGGTGGCCCCTGCGTCGACGGCCGATGCAGTAGTCGGAGCCGCTGACCTTGCCGCGCGACGTCATCGACCCGAACGATCACGAGACCGGTTTCGGGACCGGTCTCTGGCCGCGCCTAGCACGCGGACGCGCAGCGCCGCAAGACGAGCCTCCGCCGGTGACGGCGCCCGAAGAGGCCGGGCAGCGGTCAGAGGTCGACGAGCTCTGGGCCGAGCTCGAGTCGGCGCTCGAGCGCGAGACCGCCCTGCGCAAGGCGCTCGCCGAGTACGGGCAGCTCCAGGCCCGGGCGGCGGATCTCGAGCAGGCGCTGGCGGTGGGCAAAGCCGAGCTCGCGGGTCTCCGCGCCCTGGTCGACGAAGCGACGAGGCCGAAGGAGGAGGAGTCCGCCCGCGCCTACTTGCGCCGGCAGGCCGAGCAGAACGCGGATCTCATCTGGCGCAGCTTCCAGGACGGCATGACCGCGCTTCGCACCGACGGCTCGGTCGACTTCCGGCTGCGGCTCGAGGCCGCGCGGGCGCTGCTCGAGGAGGCCTATCCGGAGTCGGCGCCGGCGGAGCGGTCGCTCTCGCCCGAGCAGGAGGCAGCGCGGGACGAGCTCGCGGGCCTCCGAGCCCGCCGGGCGAACCAGCAGCCGTCGTAGCCCGCTAGCGCGGAGAAACCGCGTAATTCAGCTTCAGCTGCGCCTTCTTGCCGTTGGCGCCGGTGGCGATGAGGAGCGCCTGGAAGACGTACCGATGGCCGCGCGTGGAGACCGGCCAGCGGATCGTCTGGTGGTACGAGCCGGTGAACTGGTGCCAGCCGATGATGTTCACGCGCTTGCCGCGCTCGAACACCTGCACGTGGGCCGAGGCCTTGAGCCGCTTGCCCTTGAGCGTCCTCGCGCTGACGTAGTACGTCCAACGCTGATTCACGGTCGGCGTGTGCGTCGTCGAGGTCAGACTGCCGCGGAACTGGCCGGTTGCGGTGACCCCTGCGGCCGCGCCGACGACCACCAAAGCCGCGACACAGACGAGGAATCGGATCGTCGTTCGCATCGATCGCATCCTAGTCGGCTGAGTTTTCGGAAAAGGTAAAGAGGCTTCCGGTCGGCGCAGCTTGGCGGCACCGCCGCCGCCGACTATTCTCGGCCACCATGGCACGGATCGGCGACCTGATGACCCGCGACGTCCTGGCGGTCGCGCCCGAGGACACGCTGGGTGAGGCGGCCCAGAAGATGGTCGAGCGCGGCGTCGGCTCGGCGGTCGTGAACGACTTCGGCCGGCTAATCGGGATCCTCACCGAGCGCGACTTGATGCGCGCCACGGCGGGCCGGACGCACTCGAGCGAGGCGCGCGTCCGGGAGTGGATGACGGCCGACCCGGTCACCGTGTCCGAGGAGACGGCCGCCGAGGAGGCGGCGCAGACGATGCTCGAGCACGGCTTCCGCCACCTGCCGGTGATCTCGGAGGGACGCGCGGTCGGGATCGTCAGCATCCGCGACGTCGCCGAGTGGGGGATGCAGAGCAGAGACGAATAGCGGCCGGCGGCCGGCGGCCGTTCGTCACGCTTCGTACCCGCAACGAGAAGGGGCCAAAGCGGCCCCTTCCGTCGTCCCGCGAGAACTCGCGGCGGCTAGTACACGTCCTCGCGGTAGCCCGCGCCGCCGCGGCCGTAGTAGCTGCTGAGCGCGCCGCGATAATTCTCGTCGCGGTAGCGCGTCTCGTCGAACTCCGGCGCGTTCTTGATCTCGTCCTTCGTGCGGTTGACGAAGACGGTCTCGGCGTCGAGATCGACCTCGCGGATGATCCCAGCCGGGAGCATCACCTTCTTGCCGAAGATCCAGGGGCCGGTGTCGACGACGATGTAGCTGCCGCCGACGTCGTAGGTGGCTTCGTCGATCTTGCCGATGTCCCCGTCGATCGCTTCGACGGTGAACCCGGCCAGATTCATCTGCGTCGGTCGTGTGCGATACGTCCATAGGTCGGTCGTCGCCATCCAGACACCCCCTCCGGAGCAGCAGCCCCGAGTCGTGTGAACCGTCCTCGGGGTCCGGTTCCCCTCGAGCGCGCAGGCAAACGCCGCCTAGCGGATCCGGCTTCGGTCTACGGCTGCCACACGAACTACGATGAATCCATGTCGGGGTGGGTGATCTGGGCCATCGTCGCGGTCGGGCTCGCGGTGGGCGAGATCTTCACGCCGGGCATGTTCTTCCTCGGCCCGGTCGCCCTGGCCGCGGTGCTGGCCGCCGTCGTCGCCGCCGTCGGGGCGGGCCTCGGGATCGAGCTGGCCGTCTTCATCGCCGCCGCGATCGCGTCACTCGCGTTCCTCCGGCCGATCGCGCGGGCCCACCTGCACATGCCCGCGCGGCTGCGCACCGGGACGGCGGCGCTCGTCGGCGCGCGTGGGGTCGCGGTCGAGCGGATCGACAGGCACGGCGGCCGGGTGAAGATCGGCGGCGAGGTCTGGACCGCGCGGGCTTTCGACGAGGCGCAGGTGATCGAGCCCGGCGAGCAGGTCGACATCGTGAAGATCGAGGGCGCGACGGCGCTCGTCTACCAATGAGGGTCTGGCCTCCGCACGGCTCAACGATGTTTCGCCAGCCCCTCACGAACAGGAGGTTGAGATGGCCGCTTTGATCGTCCTCGCGGTGGTCGCGGTCTTCGTGCTGATCGTGCTCGCGCGCACGGTCAGGATCATCCCGCAGGCGCGCGCCGGGGTCGTCGAACGGCTAGGGCGCTACAGCCGCACGCTCGACGCCGGGCTGACGATCATCGTCCCCTTCGTCGACCGGCTGCGTCCGCTGATCGACCTGCGCGAGCAGGTCGTCTCGTTCCGGCCGCAGCCGGTGATCACGGAGGACAACCTCGTCGTCTCGATCGACTCCGTCATCTACTTCCAGGTCACCGACCCGAAGGCGGCGACGTACGAGATCGCCAACTACATCCAGGCGATCGAGCAGCTGACCGTGACGACGCTCCGGAACGTCGTCGGCGGCATGACGCTCGAGGACACGCTGACCTCGCGCGACCAAATCAACACGACCCTCCGGGGCGTCCTCGACGAGGCGACCGGCAAGTGGGGCGTGCGTGTGAATCGCGTCGAGCTGAAGGCGATCGACCCGCCGCCGACGATCCAGGAAGCGATGGAGAAGCAGATGCGGGCCGAGCGCGACAAGCGCGCGGCGATCCTCAACGCCGAGGGGGTCAAGCAGTCGCAGATCCTCACCGCCGAGGGCGAGAAGCAGAGCGCGATCCTCCGCGCCGAGGGGGCCAAGACCTCGCAGATCCTCGCCGCCGAGGGGCAGGCCAAGGCAATCGAGAACGTGTCGACGTCGATCCACGCGGCGAACGTCGACCCGAAGCTCCTCGCCTACCAGTACCTGCAGATGCTTCCCCAGATCGCGCAGGGCGACGCGAACAAGGTCTGGATCATCCCGAGCGAGTTCGCGCGCGCCGCTGCTGGGATCGGCGAGGCCCTCGGCGTTGCCGAGAGCGACGAGCAGGGCTCTACGGACGCAGGGACGAAAGCGCTTCCGGAAGAGACGCAAGGGAGCTGATCCGAGCGTCGGCGCCCGCGACGGCCTCGGGATCGTGGCGGTGCGAGCGGACGCCGACGACCCGGATTCCCGCGGCATGCCCTCCCGCGACGTCCTCCTGCGTGTCTCCGATCGCGACCGTCGCCGAGGCCGGCCAGCCGCCCGCCCGCTCGCGGGCGAGCTCGACCAGACGCGGCCGCTCCTCGCTCTCGCACCCAAACGCGCCCTGGCCGCGCGGGAAGAACCGGTCGAGCCCGAGCCGCTCCATCCGCGTGTAGGCGACCGGCTCCGGATTGCCGGTCAGCAGGACGAGGCGCGCCTGGTCGGCCAGCTCGGCGAGCGTCTCCGCCGCGCCGTCCGGTGCGCGCCAGGCGCTCGTGTCCGCACCGGCGAGGAGCTCGAGGTATCGCTCCGCAAGAAGTGCGCACCAACGGCCGAGACCGGCGTCGATCTCCTGCTCCCGAAGCCCGGCGCGGCGGAGGAGCTCGCGGCCCTGCCGGAGAGCCGTCCGGCCGGCGTGGTCGAGCCGGTAGAGGGCGTCCGGCGCGATCTCGACACCGAAGGCCTGCCGCGCAGCGTCCGCCGCGGCTTGCCCGAGGAGCGGGTCGTCGCTCAAAAGGAGGATCCCGTCGACGTCGAAGAGCAGGAGCAGCACGTCTCTAGTCTCTGTGACGATGTGAACCCCGGCGACGTAGAAGGGGCGTGAACGCGGCGATGAGCTCTTGGCCGGCGCGGATGGGCGTTCGCGTGACCGCTTGGCCGAGCTTCGCCGCGATCGCGGAGGAGCACCTCGACGCCGTCTACCGCTACCTGCTGCTCATGACCCGAGACCGCACGACCGCCGAAGACCTCACGAGCGAGACGTTCGAGAAGGCGTTCCGCTCGTGGCGGCGCTTCGATCCCCGCCGGGCGGCGCCGCGGACCTGGCTCTGCCAGATCGCGCGCAGCGCCGCGCTCGACCACTTCCGCTCGGAGGAGCGGCGGCGCCGGCGCGAGACGCGCTACGCCTCGGGCGCGCCGCAGGCCGACGAGCGCTCGCTCGGCGAAGGCCTGTCGCCGTCGCTCGAGGCGGCCCTAGCCGAGCTCTCCGCCGGCGAGCGGGAGGTGGTCGCGCTCCGCGTCCTGCTCGAGTTCGACGGCCGAACGGCGGCGCGCGTGCTCGGCATCAGCCCGACGGCGTGCTCGACCCGCCTGAGCCGCGCCCTGCAGAAGCTGGAGGAGAAGGTGAGAGACCATGGCAGCTGACCCGATCGACGAGCGCTACGACGAGATCGTCCGCGAGCTTCGCGCGCTCCCCGGCGCGCCCGCGGAACTGCGCGAGCGCGTGCGCAGGCTCGGGTCGGCGGCCGACCTACAGCGACCGCGGCGACGGGGGCTGACGCTCGCGGTCGCCGTCGGGCTGCTCGTGGTCGCCGCCGTCGCGGGGATCGTGCTCGGCTCCGGCGGGTCGTCGTCGCAGAAGACGGCCGGCGGCGCGGGGGCCGATAAGGCGTGGCCGGTGCCGGCGACGTCTGCTCGCCAGAGGGCCATCTTCGCGCCGCGGACGAAGGCGAACGCGTTGTCGCGGGCCGGCGGCGGGGGCAGCATCGCCCTGCCCGTGAACCCGGCGCGGCTCACCGAGGTTCGCGCCTCGATGCGGCTCCGCGTGTCGAGCCTCGACGGGCTCTCGAAGACGACGTCGAAGGCGATGCGGATCACGCGCGCCCTCGGCGGCTTCGTGCAGTCGGTCGAGTACGGGACGCCGAGCCGCGGCAACGGCGACGCGTACCTCACCGTCCGCATCCCGGTCGCCCACGTGCAGCAGGCGGTCGTCCGCTTCACGGCGCTCGGGACGATCCAGTCCCAGCACATCGCGATTCGCGACCTCCAGGATCAGGCGAACGCGGAGGAGCTGCGGATCCTGCGCCTGCGCAAGACGGCGGTTCAGCTCCAGGAGAAGTTGCGCGGCCAGCTCACGCCGGAGGAGCGGGTGCGGCTCCAATCGCAGCTCGACGCGGTGCGCGGCCTCCTGCGCGTGAAGACGCAGCAGCATCGGGGCACGCTCCGGCAGGGACGGCTCTCGACATTCCAGCTCGAGCTGACGACGCGCAAGGCCGCCGCCGCGGTGCCCGGCAAGCCGGGCCGAATCGAGCGCGCGGCGCGGCACGCCTTCTCGGCGCTCTCGAAGACGATCGCAGGCGTGCTCTACGCGCTGATCGTCCTCAGCCCGCTGCTCGTCCTGGTGGCGGCGGGGCTGTGGGCGAGCCGGTACCGCCGGCGCCGCGTCGAGCAGCGGCTGCTCGCACGCGCCTGACGAGACGGCGCGCGCTCGACACCGGCGCGAGCGAGGCACAGAGGACGGCGTTCGCGGCGCGGCCGTAGCGGACGCCGTCCGGGTCGAAGTCCGGTGCCGCCCGCCAGCCGTCCGGCCCGAGCGCGTAGATCTCCTCCTCGAGCACGCGGAAGCCCGCGCCGAGGAAGGCGTCGTTCCAGCCGTCGGGCTCGAGCTGGACGAACCAGCCGTGATCCTCCCGCTCGCCGCACGGCACGGTGACGACGAGCCGGCCGTCGGGCGCGAGGACGCGGCGAAGCTCCTCGAGCGCGGCGGCCGCGCCGTGCGGGTCGCGCTCCTCCTCGGCGCCGTAGACGCGGTTGTCGCGGCCGACGTGCTCGAGCGTCGAGACGCAGAGCGCGAGGTCGAAGGCGCCGTCCTCGAAGGGCAGGTCGCGCACATCGGCGACGACGGTGCGGATCCCGGGCACGTCGGCCTGCGCGAGGTCGACGCCGACGACGTGCGAGGCTCGGGCGAGGAGCGCCGCGAGGTAGGCGGGCTCGGCGTTCGCCGTGCCGACGTCGAGCACGCGCTCGCCCGGCTGCACGTGCGCGAGCGCCCACGGGATCTCGATCGCCCGCTCGTCCGTCCCGGGCGGGGCCTCGAGGAACGTGTCCCGCCCGGCCGAGAGCGCCTCGTCGAGCGCGGCGAGCCGCTCGAACTCCTCGCCCTGCACGAGCTCGCGGAGGAGCGTCGCGCGGGGGATGCGCCGCTCGAGCGCCTCCGGCTCGGGCTCGCGCCGCAGGACGAGCCGGTAGGCGCGGCGGACGAACTCCTCGTCGGAGAGTCGCGCGAGCTCGAGGTGCGCCGCCAGCCGGTCGTCCACCGCGGCCGCGATGGTAGTTTCCGCGCCGTGCTGCTCGCGCTCTCGACGTGGCACAAGATCGGCCTCGCGGGCGCCGGGGCGGTCTTCGTCGTCTTCGCGCTCTCGTCGGCGTTCCTCTTCCCGCGCTACCGGCCCGACTTCCCCGGCCGGCGGCTGGGCACGTTCGTCTGGGTCACGCTCGTCATCTTCGTGGGGATGCTGGCCGCGGTGGAGATCTTCGGCGCCGAGCCGTCCGAGAAGGCCTCCGCCGAGGGCGAGGCGACGAGCGGGACGACGACGCCGACGAGTTCGGGAGGCGGGGGCCAGACGGTCCAGGTCTCCGAGAAGGAGTTCAAGATTACGGTCCCGTCGACGACGCTCAAGGCCGGGAGCTACACGTTCGACCTCTCGAACGACGGCAAGATCCCGCACGACCTGACGATCCAGGGCCCAGGCGTGAGCAAGGCGCACACGCCGGTGATCGACGGCGGCAAGAAGGCGACGCTGAAGGTGAAGCTGACCGCCGGCACGTACGACTTCTACTGCTCAGTCCCGGGCCACAAGCAGCTCGGGATGGACGTGAAGGTGAAGGTCGCTTAGCACTGGCCGGACGGTTTCCCAAGGTTCGGCCTTAGCACCCCGCCAGACCGGCACCTGTGGCGGCCTCTACAACAGATTCAGCCTTCGCTTAACCCTTCGCAAGACATTCATCGAGCGCGTTCTTGACGAGTTTATCGAGTGCCGGGTCATACGAGAGCGACCCCGTAAACATTATCGAGCCAGCGGAGAGCACGAAGCCCCCTGCGGGTGTGTCGTAGCATGTGAGGTGCGCGGAGTGGGTTACGCCACCCGGTTCGGGGACATTCTGGCCAACGGCGAGTACGACGAGATTGTCGGGATGGTTGCCCCGGTCATCGCCTACCCAAGCGCTGACGATCTTCGGATCGTCAGGATCGCGGTTCGCATTCAATGAGCTGTCCATTTCGCGTCCGCTTGCGGCTCCGGGAAAGCCTTTCTTACCGATGAGCTTGCCGCGTCGAACGCCGGTCCCTGCGAAGAAGCGATGCTTCGCGGCACGCACGCGGTACGGAGCTGGGGCCGAACCGTAGTTGTTGTAGAGGAAAGCGACTCCGAGGAGTCCGCGCTCCGGGCGGCCGCGGTTGCGGAAATAGTACGAGTCGCGCCAGGGGATCCCAATCTTGCCTTCGAAGTAGACGAGTGCGTCACCGGCCTCGCTGTAGCTGATTTCCTCGAAGAGGCCATTTCCGCCGAGGTACAGGACGCGGCCGCCATGGTCGACGTAATCCTTTAGCGCGTCATAGGCACGCGCGCTCCAGTACTCAGGATGGGTGTTGATTATAAAGCCCTTGTAGCACTCGAGCGGCAGGAGGCCGCAGTGGAGGTCATAATCGCTGTAGACGTCGAAGTGGTAGTCAGCCTCAGACATCCACTGATGTAGCCAAAGCTCGGCTCTGGTGAGGTGTGGGACGGGGTAGGGCTCGCCTTCGTAGGGGAAGGTAAGCGGGTTGGGCCGCTCGAAGCTCGTCCGTAGAGTGCACATCACCTCATCGTCTGGCTGATAGCGCGAGTGCCCCGGCGCACTCGGGTCGTCGCTCGTCCATTCGTTGTACGCATTCCAGGTGTTCGTGTTTGCGAGCACCGCGAAATCACGCTCTTCACCTGGCGTCGGCCGCACGATAAAGACGACGTACCACGGTTCGTCGCCGTCAGAGGGTGTGAGCTCGGCGGCGTAGAGGCCAGATTCCCATTCGGGGACACTGAGCGTGAAGCTAGCCTGCCACCCGCATCCATTCCAGTACGCAAATCTTGGGACGGGCTGTTTGGCGCCGATCTCTTGGCTCACCGGTAGGAGCGGCGTTCGCGCACCTCCCTCGGCAAATTCAAGAAGGCGGAGGTAGGCAAGCTTGTAATCGACGTCGGCAGAGACGCAGAACGCGAGTGTTTCACCGGGAGCGACCGACTGCGGCCGCGAATATCCCATCACTGAAGCCATCTCGAAGCCCGATCGCAGCAGTCGACTCCGCGCACAGCTGCGCTTTAAAGCGAGAGTCTAAGACTATTTCTTCAGCGCTGCAGCCGAAAATCGAGCAGAGCTGCAGCCTCGGGAAGGTTTAGCGGGGTGGGTCTCAAGGCACGGGCTCGACGACAGGAAAACCCGAGGCCATGCGGCGTTGGGGATCAAATGTGGCGGAGAGGGCGGGATTTGAACCCGCGACCCGCCTTTCGGCAGGTACGCGATTTCCAGTCGCGCTCCTTAGGCCACTCGGACACCTCTCCGCGCCGCCGCAGCGTAGCGTGAGCCGGGAGGGAGTTCGCGCCGGCGCCGCGAATCGACGCGCATGCGACGGATCGAGGCGCTCGACCTCGGGGCGGTGCGCCCGAACTGGCTCACGGCGGGCGCGATCCGGCTCGGCCTCCTGAGCCTCTTCGTCGTGCTCACGGCGATGGTGCGGGGGCACTTGACGCACCGGAGCGCCGGCTGGCTGCTCCTCGCCGGTGCGCTCTTCGTCGTCGCCGCCGCCGGTCTCTTCGCGCTCGCCACGCGCCGCGTCGCGCTCGCCCTGCCCTTCCTCGAGCGCGGCTTGCGACTGACCGACGCCGTCCTTCTCGTCCTGCGCCGGATCGGACTGCCGCTCGTCGGGCTCGCGTTCTTCCTCGTCTGGACGTTCGTCTACATCGGGATCTGGTGGGTACACCCGCACGACGCCTTCCGCGGGCTCGAGCCGCACCCGCGCTTCGCGGACTTCTTCTACACCGCGGTCTCGACCGCGTTCATCTCGCCGCCGGGCGACATCGTCGCCCACTCTCGCGGCGCGCGCGCGGCGACGGTGATCGAGATGCTGACGGCGTTCGCGCTCGTGACCGCCTACGCGGGGAGCTTCCTCGAGCTGCGTCGCGAGCCGGCGCGTCCTCGCCCTAGCGAGCGAACGTGACCTTCGCGAGCCCCTCGGGCCGGTCGGGGTCGAGGCCCTTTGCGCGCGCGACCGCCCACGCGAAGAGCTGCCCCGGCACGACCGACAGCAGCGGCGAGAGAAGCGGCGAGGGCGGCGTCGGCGTCCGCAGCACGTAGTCGGCGTCCTTGAGGGCGTCGGCGGCGTCGCCCGTCGCGACGAGCGTCGCCCCCGCCTCGCGCACGCGCCCGGCGGCCTCGACGACGGCGGGGAGGGAGTCGTCGTGCGAGGCGATCGTCCACACTGGGAACAGGGCGTCGAGCGCGGCCACCGGGCCGTGCGCGAGATCCGTAGCCGTCAGCGGCTCGGCGGCGATGCGGCAAGTCTCGAGGAGCTTCAGCGCGACCTCCCGGGCGGTCGCGAACTCGGGGCCGCGGCCGATGACGAACATCCGGCCGACGAACGTGAACGCGAGCGCGATCTGCGGGACGGTCCGCTCGAGCGCCGGGATCAGTTCCTCGAGAGCGCCCGCGACGACGCGAAGGTGCTCCGCGAAGGCGCGTCCGCGGCCGGCGGCGTGCGCGGCGAGCAGGCCGAGCGCGCCGACCTGGTTCAGGTACGTCTTCGTGGCGGCGATCGATCGCTCCGGGCCGGCGCCGAGCGGCAGCACTGCCTCGGCGCGGCCCGCGAGTTCCGACGCCGGATCGTTCGTCAAGGCGACCGTGAAGGCCCGGCTTCGCCGTGCGCGCTCGACGTACTCGACGACGTCGGGGGTCTGGCCCGACTGCGAGAGCCCGATCGCGGTCGAGCCGGCCATGTCCAGCTCTGCGCCGTAGTAAACGGTCAGGGTGATGGAGTCGCGGAGCGCCGTCCAGCCGGGGAGGAGCCCAAAGGCGTAGACGCCGAACGCGGCGGCGTTGTCGGACGAGCCGTGGCCGACCATCCGCACCGTCGTCGCTCCGCGGTCGCGCGCCGCCGCAGCGACCCGCGCGTACTCCGCCTCGTGCTCGAGGAGCCGCGCGAGCGCGAGTGGCTGCTCGCGGATCTCCGCGAGGAGCTTCTCGCCGGGAGCGGGCGCCGCGGGCACAGGCTCAGGCCACGACACGGGCCTCGCCTCCGACGAAGACGCGGTCGATCTCGAGGTTGTCGTCGAGCACGACGACGTCGGCCGGCAGGCCGGGCTCGAGCCGCCCGATCGCGGAGAGCCCGACGACCTGGGCCGGCACCGAGCTCCCCGCCTGGAGGGCGTCCGCGAGCGGCACGCCGAGCGCGTGCAGATTCCGGACGGCCTCGATCATCGTCAGCGTGCTCCCGGCGAGCACGCCGTCCGGGCCGCGCGCGACGCCGTCGCGCACGGCGATCTCGAGCCCGCCGAGGTTGTAGGAGCCGTTGGCGATCCCCGTCCCGGCCCCGGCGAAGGCGTCGGTGACGAGCGCGAGCCGTCCCGCCGCGGCGCGCCACACCACCCGCACCGTCTCGGGCGCGAGGTGGACGCCGTCGAGGATGATCTGGACGACGACGTCGTCGCGTGCGAGCGCCGCGCCCGCGATCCCGGGATCGCGGTGGCGGAACGGCCGCATCGCGTTGAAGAGGTGCGTCACCGTCTGCACGCCGCGGTCGAAGGCGGCGTTCGCCTCCTCGGCCGTCGCGTTGCTGTGGCCGCACGAGACGGTGATGCCGCGGTCCTGGAGGAGCTCGACGAGCGCCTCGGCACCGGGAAGCTCGGGCGCGAGCGTCACGAGCCTGACCGGCCCGGCCGCCACGAGCCGCTCGAGGAGCGCGGGGTCGGGGTCGCGCCGCGCCTCGGGCGGGTGCGTGCCCAGCCGGTTCGGCGCGAGGAATGGGCCTTCGAGGTGGACGCCGAGGATCCGCGGGCCCTCGGCGGTCGCCGGCACGGCGCCGAGGGCGGAGACGAGCTGCTCCTCGGGCGCGCTGATGAAGGTCGGCAGGTAGGAGGTCACGCCGGTCTCGAGAAGCGCCTCGCCGGCGCGCCGGTAGCCGTCGGCGTCCGCCTCCAGCAGGTCGACGCCACCGAAGCCGTTCACCTGGAGGTCGACGAAGCCGGGTGCGGCGATCCCGCGGCCGTTCGGGGAGGACAGGCCGTGGCGCCCGAGAGTGCCGTCGTCGCGAACCTCGACGTCCCCCGGGACGAGCTGCCCGTCGATGAGCGCGGCTTCGACGCCGAGCCTCATCCGGCCACCGCGCGCCGGACGTCGCCGCCGGCCTCGGCCAGCCGCGACCGCGCCGTCTCGGCGTCGGTCGCGGCGAGGAGCGCCACGATCGCGACCTTCCCGTCGCCCGCCGCGTCGGCGAGCGCCCGGTCGGCCTCCTCCTCCGAGGCACCGGTCGCCTGCCGCACGATCCGCCGCACCCGCTCGCGCAGCTTCTCGTTCGTCGCGTGGACGTCGACCATCAGGTCGCCGTAGGTCTTGCCGAGGCGGATCATCGAGACGGTCGAGATCGTGTTCAGGACGAGCTTCTGCGCCGTCCCGGCCTTGAGCCGCGTCGAGCCGGCGAGGAACTCGGGCCCGACGACGACGGCGATCTCGTGCTCCACGAGCCGTGCAAGCTCCGAATCGGGGGCGGAGACGACCCCGACAGTTAGCGCGGCCGCGTCAGCGGCCGCGCCTAGCGCACCGAGCACGTACGGCGTCCGGCCGCTCGCGCTGATCCCGACGACGGCGTCCGCTCCGTCCACCCCGAGCGCCTGGAGCTCTCGCGCGCCCGCCTCCGCGTCGTCCTCGGCCGCCTCCTGCTCGGCCGGCGCCGCGGGCAGCCCGCCCGCGAGCAGCGCGACCACCTGGCCGGGCTCGGTCGAGAACGTCGACTGGCACTCGGCGGCGTCGAGCGCCGCGATCCGGCCGGAGGAGCCCGCGCCGACGTAGATCAGCCGCCCGCCGAGCGCGAGCCGCGCGACGATCGCCTCGATCGCCGCCGCGATTGCGCCTCCCGCCCCGGCGACGACGGCCGCGACCGTCTCGTCCTGCCGGTTCATCAGCTCGACGAGCTCCTCGGTCGAGCGGAGGTCGTAGTCGGCGCCCTCGGTCGCCCGCGCCTCGGTCACGAGCTCGTCGAGTGGCTTCGGCTGCGGGGCCACGAGGGCAGTCTACGCGGGATCGACCAAGGTGGTCAATACCATTTGTGCCGAGGTGGTATGGTCTGGTCTTGCTTTTCGTGACGACCGGTCCTATGCTCCCTGAGCGCCGATGGCGGAGATCGAGCTCGAGCACCTGACGAAGGTCTTCCCCGGCGGGGTCACCGCGGTGGCGGACGTGAGCCTCCGGATCGAGGACGGCGAGTTCATGGTCCTCGTCGGCCCGTCCGGCTGCGGCAAGTCGACGCTGCTGTGGATGATCGCCGGTCTCGAAGAGGTCACGGCGGGGCGGATCTCGATCGGCGGCCGGGACGTCACCGACCTCGCGCCGCGGCGCCGCGACGTGGCGATGGTCTTCCAGAGCTATGCGCTCTACCCGCACATGTCGGTGCGTCACAACATCGGCTACGGCCTGAAGGTGCGGCGCGCGCCGAAGCCGGAGATCAAGCGCCGCGTCGAGGAGGTCGCGCAGCTCCTGGGCCTCGAGGACATGCTCGACCGGCGGCCGGCGCAGCTCTCGGGCGGCCAGCGCCAGCGGGTCGCGATGGGCCGCGCGATCGTGCGCGAGCCGAAGGCGTTCCTGATGGACGAGCCGCTCTCGAACCTCGACGCGAAGCTCCGCGTCGGCGTCCGCGCCTCGCTCGCCCAGCTCCACGCGCGGCTCGGGGTGACGACGGTCTACGTCACGCACGACCAGACCGAGGCGATGACGCTGGGCCAGCGCGTCGCCGTCATGCGCGACGGCCGCATCCTGCAGGCCGATGCGCCGCAGACGCTCTACCAGGAGCCGGTCGACCTGTTCGTCGCGGCCTTCATCGGGACGCCCGCGATGAACCTCGTCGAGGCGCGGATCGACGACAACCATGCCGTCTTCGGCCAGTTCCGTATCCCGCTCGACCCGCGGCGGCGGCCGCCTCGGGGCGTGCGCGAGGTCGTGCTCGGCCTGCGGCCGGAGAGCTTCGAGGACGCCGCGTTCGCGCCCGCCGACCTGCCGCGCATAGAGGTCGAGATCACCGTCCTCGAGGAACTCGGCTCCGACGCACACGTCTTCTTCCACGTCGACGCGCCGCGCATCAGCTCGGAGGCGGTCGAGGCGGAAGGGGACGAGGCGACCCTTCTCGTCGAGGAGAAGGCGCTCTTCAACGCACGCGTAGACCCGCGGACACGCGCAGAGGTGGGGAGCCGCCTCGAGCTCGCAGTCGACGCGAGCCGCTTCCACTACTTCGATCCGAAGACGGGGAAGACGCTCCTCGCGGCGAAACCGGCCCGAGAACCTGCCGAGCGGGACGAGGTGGTCTTGACCACATGACGAAGCAGAGCGAGACACGCGACCGCGTCCTCGACCTCATCGAGCAGCTCGGCGTGGGAGACGCGATTCCCTCCGAGCGGCAGCTCAGCTCCGACCTCGGCGTCTCGCGGCTGACGGTGCGGGCGGCCCTCGACGACCTCGTCCGCGAGGGCTACCTCGTCCGCCGCCGCGGCTCGGGCACGTTCGTCAGCGAGCCGAAGATCGCGCAGGAGCTGACGCTCACGTCGTTCACCGACGACATGAAGCGCCGCGGCATGCGGCCGGCCTCGCGCACGCTCGAGCTGAAGGTCGTTCCCGCCGGCGCGCGCCTGGGCCGGTTCCTCCACGTCTCGCCGTCGGAGCGGATCATGGTTGCCAAGCGGCTCCGGCTCGCCGACCGCGAGACGATGGCGATCGAGACGCTGCACGTGCCCGAGAAGCTCGTCCCAGGGCTCACGGCGGCCGACCTCGAGGCCGGCTCGTTCTACGAGCTGCTGCGCGAGCGATACGGCGTCGTCATCGCCGGCGGCATCCAGACGATCGAGCCGACGGTGACGAACGAGGAGGAGTCGGCGGCCCTCGGCGTACCGCTCCACTCGCCGGCCTTCCTCTTCGAGCGCTTCAGCCGTGACGAGAACGGCGCCATCGTCGAGTTCGTCCAGTCGACCTACCGGGGCGACCGCTACCGAATCGTCACCGACCTGAGCCACGGCGCCGAGCCCCGCCGCGCGGCTCCCGCGCTGGTCGCGCGCGACGGGCGAGCCGTCTCCTGAATGGCCAGTCAGAAAATTGGTCTTGACATCACCAGTGGTGATGTGCGAATGTCCCCGGCGTGGCCAACTGGTATGAACCACTTGGCGGCCGCAACGCACGACCCCCGTACGGCCACATGAGGGGGCTGAGCAGACGTAGGCCGTCCACCGACTTCTTGGAGGACCGTCTATGAAACCGCGCTTCGTCGCCGGCCTCGTGCTGGCCGCAGCTCTCACGTTCGCGGTCTCCACTGCGTCCGCCCGCACCGACGGGCCGACGCGGGCAACCGCGAGCAAGATCACCGTCTGGCTCCAGGTCGATGCTCAGACCGGCTGGCCTGACCTCGTCGCCTCGACGAACCAGGCGTTCCAGAAGGCGCATCCAGGGGCGACCGTCGACGTGCAGTACCAGACCTGGCCCGACCACCTCGGGAAGTTCGACGCCACGCTCGCCGGCGGCAACGTCCCCGACGTCATCGAGATGGGGAACACCGAGATGACGAAGTACATGGCGGCGGGCGCGTTCGCGAACCTGAGCGGCGACAAGAGCTCGTTCGCGAACTCCCGGAACTGGCTGAAGGGCCTCGCCGACTCGGCGACGTTCAACGGCAAGCTCTACGGCGTGCCCTACTACGCCGGCTCGCGCGTCGTCACGTACCGCACGGACCTGTACAAAAAGATCAAGGCGAAGGCTCCGAAGAGCCTCTCGCAGTTCACCGCGATCGCGAAGAAGCTCCGCGCGAAGAACGGCAAGCGCGGCTTCTCGCCGGTGTACTTCGCCGGAACCGACTGGTACTTCGCGATGAGCTTCGTGTACGACTACGGCGGCCGCATCGCGACCTACAGCCGCGGCAAGTGGCACGGCGCCCTCGACTCGGCGAAGTCGCGCGCCGGGCTGGCCGCATTCGCCCGGTTCTTCAAGGCCGCGTCGCGTGCGAGCAAGACCGGCACCGAGGACCGGCCGCAGCCCTACGACGTCTACGCACAGGGACAGGCGGCCTCGATCGTCGGCCCCGCGTGGTTCAGCTGCTGCGTCGGCAAGAAGTACAAGAACGTCACGGGGCAGTTCGTGATGCCGGGCCACAAGGCCGGCCAGTCGATGCCGGGCTTCCTCGGCGGCTCCGACCTCGCCGTCCCCAACGGCTCCAACGACAAGGCGCTCGCGAAGGACTGGATCAGGCTCTTCACGAACACCGAGGCGGAGAAGACGCTCCAGGCGAAGGGGAACATCCCGAACGCCACCAACCTGCTCGGCAACAGCGTGAACGAGCGCGCCGCGAAGCGGAGCTGGTTCGTCCCGACCGCGAAGCACTGGGTCGACGTCGAGAACGGCAACATCCTCCGGACGATGCTGGCCCGGATCAACACCGGCAAGAACAGCATCAAGGAGGCGAGCTCCTGGGCGAGCGACAACATCGCGCTCACCCTGAACCGACCGTAACCACCATGACCCGGGACGCGCCCCTCGGTGTCGAGTAGCCACGTCCCGTCCCAAGCGGCGCTCGCCGCCGAGGCTGCCCCCTGGCCTCGGCGGCGGCGCCGTCTCACGTGGGCGCACGCCTTCCGATTCGCGCTCCCGTACCTGCTGATCGCCCCTGTCCTCGGCACGATCGGCGCGATCCTCGGCTACCCGCTCTACCACCTCGTCAAGATCTCGCGGGAGCGGTACGGGCTCTTCGAACTGATCCAGCACAAGGGCTACCCCGTCGGCTGGGCCAACTTCAGCTCCGTCCTCCACGACTCGATCTTCTGGCACACGCTCCTGCGCACGGTCGTCTTCACGGTCGCGAACGTCGGCCTGACGATGGTGCTCGGGACGCTGATCGCGCTCCTCCTCGTCCGCGTCAGCTCGATCGTGCGCGTGGCGCTGACGACGGGTCTCGTACTCGTCTGGTCGATGCCGATCGTCGTCGCCGTGCAGGTCTGGTACTGGATGACGAACTACGAGAACGGCGTCCTCAACTATGCCCTGACGAAGCTCCACCTCGGCGACTACTACCAGCACGACTGGTACGCGACGCCGTTGTCCCAGCTCTCGCTCGTGACCGCGCTCATCGTCTGGGGCGCGGTCCCCTTCGTCGTCGTGACCGTCTACGCGGCGCTGTCGCAGGTGCCCGCCGAGCTGCTCGAGGCGGCCGAGATCGACGGCGCGAGACCGTGGCGCGTCTTCAAGGACGTCACCTTCCCGATCCTGAAGCCGATCTTCCTCATCCTCACGAGCCTCTCGATCATCTGGGACTTCGGCGTCTTCACCCAGCCGTTCCTGCTCATCGGGCAGACGCACATCAACACGTCGAATTACCTGATGGGCATCTACCTCTTCGAGGAGGGCTACCTCAAGAGCGACTTCGGGCGCGGCGCCGCGATCTCGATCCTCATGCTGCTCATGGTCGCGATCCTCAGCGTCGTCTACGTCAGGAAGATGGTGCGAATGGAGGAGGTGCGATGACGGCCGACGCGCAGATCGCGCCGACCCCGACGGCAGTCGAGCCCGCACGGGCGGCGCCGAGGAGGCGCGGCCGGGGACGCCGCGCGCGGCAGACGGCCTGGAACCTCGTCGGCATCGCCGTCCTCGTGCTCATGGCCTTCCCGGTCTTCTGGATGATCTCGACCGCCTTCAAGCCCGACGACCAGATCAACAGCCTCAACCCGACCTGGTTCTCGCTTCATCCGACGATCGCCCACTTCCGCGACGCGATCCACCGGCCGTTCTTCTGGGACGACATCAAGAACAGCCTGATCATCGTCGGCGTCGCCGTCGCGCTCTCGATGGTGCTCGCCTTCCTCGCCGCGATCGCCTTGGCGAAGTTCCGCTTCACGGGCCGGAAGCTCTTCATCGTGCTGATGATCGGCATCCAGATGCTGCCGCAGGCCGGGCTGATCATCCCGCTCTACGTCGTCCTCGCCCGCTACCACCAGGTGAACACGCTGAGCGGCGTGATCGTCACCTATATGACGTTCGTGCTGCCCTTCTCCGTGTGGACGCTGCGCGGCTTCCTGATCGGGATCCCGCGCGAGCTCGAGGAGGCCGCGATGGTCGACGGCTCGAGCCGCCTCGGCGCCTTCGTCAGGATCCTCCTCCCGCTCGTCGCGCCCGGCCTCGTCGCGACGTCGATCTTCGCCTTCATCACGAGCTGGAACGAGTACATCTTCGCCCGCATCCTCTTGAGCGAGGGGCAGAAGCAGACCGCGACGGTGTGGCTCTCGTACTTCACCGGCACGAGCCGCCACACGGACTGGGGCGGGCTGATGGCGGGCTCGACGCTCGTCGCGATCCCGGTCGTGATCTTCTTCCTGCTCGTGCAGCGGAAGATCGCCTTCGGGCTGACGGCGGGCGCCGTCAAGGCTTGATTCTGGCGCGGCTGGCGGCCGCTTGCCTCCTCCCGGGTTTCGAGGGGCTCGAGCCGCCCGACTGGCTTCGCCGGTGGGCCGAGGACGGCCTCGGCGGCGTCCTCCTCTTCTCGCGCAACGTCGAGAGCCGCGAACAGGTGGCCGCCTTGACGGCGGCGCTGCCGGGCCTCGTGGTCGCGATCGACGAGGAGGGCGGCGACGTCACGCGGCTCGAGCACGCGACCGGGAGCTCGTATCCGGGCAACTACGCGCTCGGCGTTGTCGACGACGTCGAGCTCACCGAGCGGGTCGCGGCGGCGATCGGCGCGGAGCTCGCCGCGGTCGGCGTGAGCCTGAACCTCGCGCCGGTCGCCGACGTGAACACGAACCCGCGGAACCCGGTGATCGGCGTCCGCTCCTTCGGCTCGGATCCGGAGCTCGTCTCGCGACACGTCGGCGCATATGTGATCGGGCTCCAGGGCGCCGGCGTCGCCGCCTGCGCCAAGCACTTTCCCGGCCACGGCGACACGGAGGTCGACTCGCACCTCGACCTGCCGACCGTCCGGGGCGACCTCGCCGCCGCTCTACTTCCGTTCCGGGCGGCGATCGAGGCCGGCGTCCGCGCGATCATGACCGCCCACATCCGCGTGCCCGAGCTCGACGACGCGCCGGCCACGCTGAGCCGCCGCGTCCTCCACGGCCTGCTGCGTGAGGAGCTCGGCTTCACCGGCGTCGTGGTCACCGACGCGCTCGACATGAAGGGCGTCGCAACGATGGGGATCGAGTGCGCCGTCCGGGCGCTCGCCTCGGGTGCGGACGCGCTGTGTCTTGGCTCGGGCCTCGGCCCCGAGCCGCTCGAGACCGCTCATCGGGCGATCGTCGAGGCGGTGCGCGCCGGACGCCTTGCCGAGGAGCGGCTGGCGGACGCCGCGGCGCGCGTCGCGGACATGTCCGCTACGGCCCCCGGTGACTGTCACGTGACAGTCACCGCGGTCGGGCTCGCCGCCGCCCGCCGCGCTCTCCGGGCCGAGGGCGCCGTCGAGCTCTCGCGGCCGCCGGTCGTCGTCGAGCTGACGCCGGAGCCATCGATCGCCGCGGGCCCGGCGCGGCACGGGCTCGGGGACGTGCTCGGCGCCGAGACGGTGCGGGGCGACGCCGGGCCGCGCGGGCTTCCCGCAGATCGGCAGCTCGTCCTCGTCCTGCGCGACGCGCACCGGCACGCGTGGGAGCGCGAGACGGCCGAGCTCCTCCTCGCCGCCGCGCCGGACGCGGTCGTCGTCGAGACGGGCCTCCCGCTGTGGCGGCCGGACGGCGCCGCCGGCTGGATCGCGACGCACGGCTACGGCCGAGCGAACCTCGAAGCGGCCGCCGAGGTCCTGGGCGCTACGAGCCGCCGACGCCGATCGCGGTGAGGAGGACGAGCACGACCGTCGTCACGGCCAGCACGCCGTGCAGCCCGACGATCGAGACCGGGAAATGCTGCTCGGCAGGTGTGGCCGGGCTCACCGCCTCCGCGATCGCGCCCCGGGCCTGGCGACGGCGGAGCCAGATAGCGAACATCGTCCAGCCGAGCACCGCGACGACCGCGAGGATTGCGAACGCGATCCACGCGAGCGCGTCCTTGTCGGCGAAGAGGTAGACGATCCAGATCACGAGCCCGGTCGCGGCGAGGAGGAAGTGGCTCAGGATCAGCGGCGGGCGGATCCGGCTCCCGCCCTCGCGTCCCTGCCCCATGCCGCCGCGGGCAAGCCAGATCGCGAGCAGGACGAAGCCGCCGCCGGCCGTGACCAACCACGCGATGAGCGCCGCCCATTTCATCGCCAGTCGGAACTATGCACCGCTCAGCGCTCTTAAAACCTCTCGCCGGTGCTTACTCTCACACCGTGCCGATGCCGCACCGCACCCAGATGCAGGTCATCAAGCGCCGGCTCGTCGGCAAGGATGGCGCCGAGCGCATCCGCGAGCTGCGCGCGATCCTCGACGAGCTGCCGAACTACAGGAGCGGCCCGTATGCGGACATCCGCAAGTGGTTGAACTCGGAGATCGAGGCGGCGCGAACCCGCACGCGCGTCGTCCACCGCGACTCGATCGCCGTCCGGCGAGAGGGCGCCGCGCAGATCGCCCTCGTCGGCCCGCCGAACAGCGGCAAGTCGTCGCTCCTCCAGGCGCTCTCGAACGTGCAGATCAAGACGGGCGACTACGCGTTCACGACCACGCGGCCGGTGCCCGCGCTGACGCGGATCGGCGGCGTCCTCGTCCAGCTCGTCGAGATCCCCGGCTTGATCGAGGGCGCGAGCGAAGGGCGCGGCGGCGGCCGCGCGCTCCTCGGTGTCCTCCGCGACGTCGACGCGATCGTCTTCTGCCAGGACTCCGCGGCCGACCTCGGCGAGCTCGAGACGATTCGCCGCGAGCTCGACGTGAGCGGCATCTCGCTGCCGGCGATCCTTGCGGCGACGAAGGCCGACGAGGCGCTGCCGGGCGCGGCCGAGCGGCTCGCCCGCGCCTTCCCCGGCATCGAGGTCATCTCGGTCTCCGTGCTCGACGACGAGAGCCTCGAGTCGTTCCGCGAGGCGGTCTGGCGCCTGACCGGACTCGTCCGCGTCTACCTCCGCCACGACCGCGAGGCGGACGACGATCCCGTCGCGCTCCGGCCGCCGGCGAGCGTCCTCGACGTCGCGCGGACGATCCACCACGAGCTCGCCGAGAGCTGCCGCGGCGCGCGCGTCTGGGGCCCGTCGGCCCGCTTCGAGGGCCAGCGCGTCGGTCGCGACCACGTCGTGGCAGACGGCGACGCGGTTGAGATTCTCACGTAGCCCGTTAAGGTCTGCCGATGCGCATCGAGAAGACCGTCACCGCGATCTCGTGGATCCCCTCCGAGGCGATCGAGGGCCTGCCGAAGGTCCCGTTCGAGCTCGGGATCGGCCACTACGACGAGCCGCCGCCCGACCGCCTCCGGCCCGACGACCTCCCTCGGCTCCGGGACGAGGACCGGTTCCGCGAGGCGAATCACCTCAAGGCCTGGGTCGAGGTCGAGGACGGCCGTATCGTCGGCCACGGCCAAGAGGGTCAGGCGTTCGTCGGGTCGACGACGTTCAAGCTCGGCCCGAAGGACGTGATCTTCGCCGGCGTCTCCTACGACACGCTGCGCTCCGAGCCGGAGGTGACGGACGAGGCGGTTCGGTTCGTCCAGACGGTCGGCGGCCGCGCGGGCTTCCCCGCGCCGCGGCGGGTGCGCGGCAAGCCGTTCTTCCGCGTCAACGGCGCCACGGCTTGGACGACCCTCGCGCTCACGATCCGAGCCGACGGCTCGTCGGAGCACGAGCTCGTCGGCGCGAGCGCTTTCCCGCGCCACTGGGTCTACGACGACGAGGGCGCGCTGGTGCAGAAGGCGGGCACGATCGACTTCAGGACCTGGTACCGCGAGTCGCACGGCGAGCGGACGCCGTGGGGCGAGGAAGACGCGCCGGCCGTCGTGACCGCGGCCGAGAGCGAGCTCGAGCGGCGGCTCTCGCGCGAGATCATGCAGGGTGGGACCGCGCCCGACCGGAAGCGGCTCGCGGCCGGCGAGACGCTCGTCGAGCAAGGCGAGCCCGGGGACGAGCTCTACCTCCTGCTGGACGGCGTCTTCGCGGTCGAGATCGACGGCGAGGAGGTCGCGGAGGTCGGCCCGGGCGCGCTCGTCGGCGAGCGGGCGCTCCTCGAAGGCGGGACCCGCAAGGCGACGCTGCGCGCGGCGACGCCTGCCCGAGTGGTCGTCGTGCCGGGCGACGCCGTCGACCGCGCGGCGCTCGAGGAGCTGGCGAAGGACCGCCGCTAGAGACGATCGACCGCCGAGCCACCCAACGCGCTGGTTCGAGCGGCTCGAGACTGAGATACTGCACGGGTCGAGCTACAGGGGAGTGCGTATGGCTGGCGAGGGCGGGCACGAGATCGGCCACGGCGACGAGGTGAAGCGAAAGCTGCTCGAGTCGTTGATGCCGAAGTTCCGTCTTTACGACGAGGACATGACCGTCGAGAACATCCAGAAGCTGATGAAGGAGAACGCGTCGGACACCGTGCTGTTTTGGGACCACGATCCATGGCCCAGCCATGACCCGATCAGGACCAGCGACTGGGACTTCCCTGGCGGGGACATGCCCCAGACGGTCAACTTCCCGGTCTAGCGAGCCCGGCGTCTTCGGCCTGAGCAGGCTCGTCGCGCCGATCGGCGTCGACGATTTCGCGCGTCGCCACTGGGAGCGCGAGCCGCTGGTCGTCCAGCGCGAGGCACCCTCCTACTACGACGAGCTGATGACGCTCACCGATGTCGACGCGGTCCTCGCCAGCTCGAACGTCCGGCCCGGGAACGTGCAAGTCGTAGGCGCGCGGCACGAGGCGGTCGGAGGCCGCGCCGAGCGGGCTCCGAACGTGGCGGAGGGTGGGCTCGAGGACCTCTACCAGCGCTACCGGGACGGGGCACGATCGTGCTCGTCTTCCTGCACGAGCGCTGGCCGCCGCTCCAGGCCCTGTGCCGGTCGCTCGCATCGGAGACGAGCGCCGCGATCCAGGTCAATGCCTACCTCACGCCGCCCGGCGCACAGGGGCTCGGCGTCCACTACGACAGGCACGACGTGTTCGTGCTTCAGATCGCAGGGGCGAAGCACTGGCACGTCTACGGCGCGCCGACGCGCCTGCCGCTGCCGGAGTGGCCGCCACGGCCGTCGGACCCCGGCGAGCCGCTGCACGACCTCACGCTGCACGCCGGCGATCTGCTCTACCTGCCGCGCGGGTTCGTGCACGACGCCGGCACGGCGGAGTCGTCGTCGCTGCACCTCACGGTCGGCGTGAGGCCGATCACGTGGGCGTCGGTCGTGCGCGGCGCCGTCGAGGCGGCCTTCGAGCGCGATGCGTCGCTGCGGGAGTCACTGCCGCTCGGGTTCGCGGCGAGCGAGGAGGGGCGCGCCGCGGTCGGGTCGGGGCTCGCCGAGCGCCTGAGGGCGACCTTCGACGGGATCGAGGTGGACGAGGCCGTGACTGCCGCCTGCGAGACCGCCCAGGCGAGCCGGCTGCCCGCGCTCGACGGTCACCTCGAAGACTTGGAGGCGGAGCGCGGGCTGGTCGCACACACGCCGCTCCGGCGCCGCCCGGGCGTCGAGGCGGTGCTGCGCGTCGACTCGGACGAGGCCTCGCTCGAGTTCCACGGCAAGCGCGTCCGGATCCCGGTGCACGCCGAGCCGGCGCTGCGTTTCGTGATGGACAACGACGCCCCGTTCAGCGCCGGGGACCTCCCGGGCGAGCTCGACGTCGACGGCAACCTCGTCCTGCTGCGCCGGCTGCTGCGCGAGGGCTTCTTGACCGCGCGCTCGCACTGAGAGCGCGGCGGCCGATCGCCGCCGGCCGTAGGGGTGTGAAGATGGCGGAGGGGGAGGGATTTGAACCCTCGACGGACCTTACGGCCCGTAACGGTTTTCGAGACCGCCGCATTCGACCGCTCTGCCACCCCTCCGAGCCGGGACAGCGTACCGCCCTGCGGGTTTCATCGCCGCGGAGCCGGATTCATTCCGGCTCCGCAAGCTCCCGCTTTGCGGAGGACGGGAGAAGGGAGGGGGCTCGCGGGGGAACCATGGGTTCCTCCGCGTTCAGACCGCCGCATTCGACCGCTCTGCCACCCCTCCGAGCCGGGACAGGGTAGCGGAGGCCTCCCGACGGGTCGGGTACTCTTTGCCGGCACGGAGAAGTGGCCGAGTGGCTGAAGGCGGCGCCCTGCTAAGGCGTTAGAGGGGCACAAGCCTCTCTCGAGGGTTCGAATCCCTCCTTCTCCGCTAAGACGTCGGCAAGTAACGCCGGCAAGTCCGCCGCCTTCGGCGGCATGACGACTTGCCGGCGACCCCCTAACGGCTCGCCTGCATCAGCCGCGCCAGCCATGTCGGGCGCGGCGGCGAGCGAACCACCCGTCAGAGGCATGCACCGCTAGCGGCTCGCGCCGATGATCAGGAAGCCGACCGACCCCTTCGTGTCGGCACACCTCGAATAAGCCCGTCTGCGGCGCAACCAAGGCGGGCTTTCTTTTGGTCCGGCGCTCTCAGTCGTCGGGAGCCTGTCGGCCCCCACGCCCGTCCGCCGTGCCGCCGGCTAGGGATCGAATACGGCCAGCAGCACTCGCTCGGCGCCGTGCTCGACGACGGGGGCCGTGAGCTCGGGCGGTACCGGAAAGCCATGCGCGGTAAGCGCTGCAGCCACTGCCACCCCGATCGCCGCTGCTGCAATCCACTTCACTTGGTGGTGCGTCTCCTCGCTCGCGAGGAATCTCGAGATCTCATGTGCCGCTTCTCGTCGCACGTAGTTCCAGGCATCGGCGGAGTATTCGACGATTTGCGCGCCGGCCTTCTTGAACCAATCGAGGGTCTTCTTCGCCCGAGCCCCAAGCCACGAGTGGCTTTGCAGGAACACCCATTCGTCGACCAGGATGTCGCGTAGCTCAGCCGGCAGATCCATCCGAGCAAGGCCTCGAGCGACCGCATTGCTTTCCGCAAAACCCGGATCGGCTGAGTACGGGCGTATCAGTTCTCCTTGAACAAGGTGACGGAGATGGTCGAAACGTCCAGCGTCGATCGGCTCGTCGCCGTCCGCAAGAAAGTGCTCGAGGAGTGGTTGCGTAGCGTCCCATCCCTCGAGGACGAGCCGAACGAATGCGCTCGAGGCGGCTACGCGAGACGGCTCTTCCGCCAGGAACGAGGCGACGACGTCGAAGCCTGTGACCGAGAGCAGAATCGACGGATCGACAATGACCTCGCGGCCCGCGTCATCAGCGGGCGAGAGACCGGCAGGGCGAGGCGCCGTCATGGTGTCGCCGTATGCGCTCGGATCGACGACTTCGCCCACGTGGCCACCAACATAGGACAGCATCGGGGCTGCTTCAAGGTTTCGGCGGGTGACGGCAGGCCCACGTTCCAGCGCCCCCGAGCTTCGCTGCCGGGGCCGCCTCGACCATACTGGAGGCCGTGGCCGCGCCTTTCGTCGAGCTCGAGGTTGGCGGCCGGACCGTCAAGGTCACGAACCCCGACAAGGTCTTCTTCCGGACGCGCGGCGAGACGAAGCTCGACCTCGTCCGGCACTACCTCACCGTCGGGGACGGGATCGTGCGCGCGCTCTACGAGCGGCCGACCCAGCTCAAGCGGCACCCGGACGGCGCCGAGGGCGAGGCGATCTACCAGAAGCGCGTCCCCGAGAAGCGGCCGGAGTGGGTCGAGACGGCGCGCGTCCGCTTCCCCTCCGGCCGGCACGCGGACGAGCTCTGCGTCACCGAGCTGGCCCAGGTCGCGTGGGCGGCGAACCTCGCCACGCTCGACTTCCACCCGTGGCCGTCGCGCCGCCGCGACGTCGAGCACCCCGACGAGCTCCGCATCGACGTCGATCCGCAGCCGGGCACGACGTTCGAGCACGCGAAGAAGGTGGCGGCGCTCGTGCACGAGGTGCTCGACGAGATCGACTACGTCGGCTGGCCGAAGACGTCCGGGAACCGCGGGATCCACATCGCGTGCCGGATCGAGCCGCTGTGGACCTTCCCGGAAGTGCGCCGCTGCGCGCTCGCCTTCGCGCGCGAGGTCGAGCGGCGGCTCCCGAAGCTCGTCACGACCGCCTGGTGGAAGGAGGAGCGCGGCAAGCGCGTCTTCATCGACTACAACCAGAACGCGCGCGACCGGACGATCGCCTCCGCCTACTCGGTGCGCGCGCGGCCGGACGCCACCGTCTCGGCGCCGGTCCGCTGGGACGAGCTGCCCGACGTCGAGACCGAGGACTTCACGATGGCCACCATGCCTGCGCGCTACGCGGAGGTCGGCGACGTCCAGGCCGGGATCGACGAGGCGGTGTGCGACCTCCGCGTCCTGCAGGAGTGGGTCGAGCGAGAGGAGCAAGCGGGCGTCGGCGAGGCGCCGTACCCGCCGAACTTCCCCAAGATGCCCGGCGAGCCGAGGCGCGTGCAGCCCTCCCGAGCGCGCAAGGAGTGACCGAGCCCGCGGCACGGATGAAGGAGGTCGTGGCACGCGTCGCGCCGCTCTTGCGCGACCGCGGCTTCCGGAAGAGCCGGCACACGTTCAACCGCGAGCCCGAGCCGGGCCTCGTGCAGGTGCTCGGCTTCCAGATGGGCCAGCACCATCCGCCGGGGACCGTCGAGCTCCCGGGGCTCCGGCCGAATCTCTACGGCTCCTTCACGATCAACCTCGGCCTGTGGCTCCAAGAGGCGGAGACGCTCGGCCGGCCCACGCCGCGGCCGAAGTTCGTCCGTGACTCGGACTGCCACGTCCGTTGGCGGATCGGCGACCTCCTGCCGAAGCGCGGCGACTGGTGGTGGCGGCTCGAGTCCCCGATCGAGGAGCTCGCCGGGCTCGTCGACTCGCTCCTCGCCGACCAGGCGCTGCCGTTCCTCGACCGGTTCGGCTCGCGGGAGGAGCTGCTGCGCGCGTGGCATGCCCGCGATCCGCTCGTCAGCGACTACGGCACGGCGCCGCCCTTCACGATCGCGGTCGTCCACGCCGTCCGAGGCGAGCACGAGCCGGCGCGCGAGATCATCGAGGCCGAGCTCCGCGAGACGGATCGCCCCGAGCGCCGGCGGCGGATCCTCGAGGCGGCGGAGCAGCTCGGCCTCGGCGGGTCTTTTACACCGCCGTAAAGTGCGACCGGTACCCTCGGCCGCTTGGTCTCGAGGGTCGCACTCGTCCTCGCCGTGCTCGCGGCCGCCTTCGCTGCGCCCACGGTCGCGTCCGCTTCGCCGGCGATCCGGTACGGCCTCCAGGACGACGCGTGGATCACGGACGGCCCCGGGACGCTCGCGCAGCGGCTCGACCGACTCGACAAGATCGGCGTCGAGATCGTCCGCTACAACCTCCGCTGGGACCAGATCGCGGCGAAGAAGCCGCCGAACCCGGCCTCGCCCACCGATCCGGCCTACAACTGGAAGGCGAGCGACCCCGTCTTGCGCGGGCTCAGGGCGCGCGGGATCGCCGCGCTCCTCACCATCTACGGCACGCCGGCCTGGGCGAACGGGGGCCGCGCGCCGAGCTACGCACCGAGGCGGTCGAGCGCGATCGCCGCCTTCGCGCGGGCGGCCGCGAGGCGCTACTCCTGGGTGCAGCGCTGGGCGATCTGGAACGAGCCGAACCAGAGGCGCTGGCTCCGCCCGACCTCGGCCGTCGTCTACACAGTGCGGCTCCTGAACCCGGCCTACGCGGCCATCCACTCGGTGCGGCCGAACGCGCTCGTCGCCGGCGGCGTCACGGCGCCGCGCGGCAACGCGGGCGGGGTCTCCCCGGTCGACTGGATCCGGGGGATGAAGCGCGCCGGCGCCCGCCTCGATGCCTATGCGCACAACCCGTACCCGCTCAGCCCACACACCGAGACCCCATGGGCGGGCGGCTGCGGCGGCTGCCGCACGATCACGATGGCGACGCTGCCGAAGCTCCTCCACGACGTCCAGGCGGCGTTCGGCCCGAAGCGGATCTGGCTGACCGAGTACGGCTACCAGACGAATCCGCCCGACCGCCTGATCGGCGTGTCGCCGAGCCTGCAAGCGGAGTACATCGGCGAGGCGGCGCTGCGCGCCTACCTCGCGCCGCGGGTCGACGTCCTCATCCACTTCCTCGTCCGCGACGAGCCCGATCTCGGCGGCTGGCAGAGCGGTCTCCTCAACGCGGCCGGCGTCGCGAAGCCCTCGTACTGGGCGTTTGCGCTGCCGCTCGCGCAGGCGCCGGGGACGGGATCGCAGACCCTCCTCTGGGGACAAGTGCGGCCGGGGAGCGGCCGCCGCGCCTATCGACTCCAGAAGCGGGTGAGCGGGCGCTGGGTCTGGTACGGCGGGACCGCGCGCACGTCCTCGCGCGGCTTCTATCGGCGCGCCGTCGCCGGGAAGCCCGGCGAGCGTTTCCGGGTCTGGTCGCCGGCGTTGAAGGTGTTCAGCCCGCCGCTCGCGCTGAGTCGAGAAGCTGCGGCACGGTGAGGTCGTCGGCCCGCGGGGCGGGCCGGACCTGGCTCCACGTGCACTGGCTCGGGTCCTTGTCGGGCCGGAAGCGCAGGAAGCGCGTCCCGTGCCGGAAGCGGTGCGCCTCGAGCTTGTCGTAGCGCACCTCGCAAACGAGCTCCGGCCGGACCGCCGACTCCTCGAGCTCGCCCGTGCCCCAGCGGTTCGGCTCCGAGAAGCGCCGCTCCGACGCCTCGTCGAGGAGCGGGAGCACCTGCTCGGCGATCTCGTCGTGCCTCCTTGCCCCGACGGCGGCCGAGCCGACGTAGTCGAGGTGCCCGTCGTCGGCGTAGAGGCCGAGGAGGAGCGTCGCGATCCTCGTCGGCTTCTCCTTCCAGCGGACCCCGGCGACGACGCAGTCGGCCGTCTTGTGCGCCTTGACCTTGACGACGCCCTCGCGCGAGCCGGGGAGGTAGGCCAGGCCGAGCCGCTTCGCGACGACGCCGTCGAGCCCCGCCGCCTCGAGCCGGTCGAGCCAGTCCTGCGCGGCCTGGCGCTCGTCGGTGAACGGCGACAGGCGGAAGCCGTCGGCCCGTGACTCGAGCTCGGCGCGGCGCTCCTCGAGCGGCCGCTTCCACACCGGCTCGCCGTCCCAGAGCAGGACGTCGAAGACGACGAGCTGGGCGGGGATCTCCGCCGAGAGCTTGCGGACACGGCTCTCGGCGGGGTGGAGGCGGAGCTGCATCGAGTCGAAGTCGAGGCGCCCGTCGCGCTCGATCACGATCTCGCCGTCGAGCGCGGAGTGGGGCGGAAGCAGCTCGCCGAGCGGCCTGAGCTCCGGGAAGTAGCGCAGCAGCGGCCGGCCGTTCCGGCTCCAGAGCGCGAGTTCGCCGCCGTCGTTCTCGAGGATGCCGCGAAAGCCGTCCCACTTCGGCTCGTACCGCCACTCGCCGGTCGTCGGCAGCTCGCGCACGAGCTCGGCCTCCATCGGGGGGAATGGCACATTCGGTCCAGGCATCAGCCGATTGGTTCTTGAGGGAAGGGGCCCGTGGGGGAGCCATGGATTCCCCCGCACTCGAAGGAGACGTTTGGCCGTGGCACGCTGCGGAAGGCTAACCGTCGTGGCCGGTTTGGACGGGGTCTGGGAGGTCGAGCGGACGGGTGGCGCGCTGCCGCCGCTCCTCGGCGTGCGGAAGCGCATCCACGGCGCTCGGGGAACGACCGTCTTGGGCGCGCTGCCCGGGGTTCCGTTCGAGGTTCGCGGCAACGAGCTCCACTACCGCGCGCCGTTCATGGGCTTCGTCGACGTCGTCGAGCCCGAGGGCCCGGACCGCTACCGCGGCCGCGCGACCTTCCGCGGCGTCACCTACGGCCACTTCGCGATGAGGAGGAGAGCAATGGCAGACGAACTGAAGGCGCAGCTCGTCAAGCACATCGACGAGGCGTACGCGCTGGAACAGAACGTGCTCCGGATGCTGGACGGGATGATCTCGACGACGGACGACCCGGAGATCAAGCAGGCGCTCAAGGATCACAAGCTGCAGACGGAGGAGCATGCGACTCGCATGGAGAAGCGCCTCCGCGCGCACGGCGCCTCCCCGTCGATCGTCAAGGAGGCGGGCGGCATCCTCGGCGCGCTGATGAAGAGCGTCGTCGACCTCGCGCGCCCGGAGAAGGCCGGCCGCAACGCACGCGACGGCTACGCGACGGAGCACCTGGAGATCGCGAGCTACGAACTGCTCTCCCGGATCGCCGAGCGGGCGGGCGACGAGGAAACCGCGGCGGCCGCGCGCGAGATCCTCCAGGACGAGCAAAAGATGGCCTTGACGATCGAGCGCAACTGGGACCGCTTCGCCGAGCTCTCGCTGAAGGAGCAGGGCGTCCCCGTCTAGTTAAGCCACGGCGCGAGGAATGCCTCGATGTCGCGGCAGCCGCGCGGCCGCTCGAGGCGCGCCCGCACCCGGCGGCCCTCGACGACGACGAGCGTCGGCATCGCCTCGACCTCGAACCGCTCGACGAGGTCGGGCCGCTCCTCCCGCGCGACGCGGTAGAGCTTGAACGTGCCGTGGTTCCGGCGCCGCTGGAGGACCTGGGCCAGGAATCCCTCGACACGCCGGCACTGGCCGGAGAACGACGAGTGGAAGAACACGAGGCGTGGTTTGACGCTCGCCTCTGTGCCCATTGAGGCCGCCGCGGCCATATGCATCCCCCTCCGATGACGCCCAGGGGCTGGGACCGGGCCCCGACAACCGGAGAGGTAGTTCCCGGCGGGCGGCATTCCATAACATCGGCGGCTGGATGAGACGTGCCGTCGTCACCGGCCTCGGCGCCGTCACCCCGATCGGGAACGACGCACCGTCGACCTGGCGCGCCGCGCTCGCGGGCGAGAGCGGGATCGACTTCATCCGCTCCTTCGACGCGAGCGGCTTCCCCGTCCGGATCGCCGCCGAGGTGAAGGACTTCGACCCGAGCGACGTCGCGTCGCCGCGCGAGGTGCGGAAGCTCGACCGGAACGTCCTATTGGCGCTGGGCGCGGCTCGGGAGGCCGTCGACGACGCGCGCCTCGACGGCTTCGACCCGGCTCGCGTCGGGATCGTCTTCGGGTCGGCGATCGGCGGGTTCATCGGGATCATGGAGCAGAGCGAGGTGCTGCGTGAGCGCGGGCCCGAGCGGGTCTCGCCGAACTTCCTCCCGAACGTGCTGGTCGACTCCGCGAGCGGGCAGCTCGCGATCTCGCTCGGGATCCGTGGGCCGAACTACGCCGTCGTCTCGGCGTGCGCGACTGGGTCGCATGCCGTCGGCGAGGCGGCGGAACTGGTGCGACGCGGCGACGCCGACGCGGTTTTGGCGGGGGGCACGGAGGCGTGCATGCATCCGCTCATCCTCGCGGGGTTCTGTGCCATGCGCGGGTTGGTGGCCGAGGACGAACACCCGCCGCGGGCCTCGCGGCCCTTCGACGCGACCCGGGCCGGGTTCGTCATGGGAGAGGGCGCGTGCGTGTTGGTGGTCGAGGAGCTGGAGGCGGCGCGGGCGCGTGGCGCGCCTCTTTACGCCGAGATCCTTGGCTACGGCGCTTCGAACGACGCGCACCACATGGCGCAGCCGGACCCGGAGTCGGTCGGCGTCGCGGAGATGATGCAGGCTGCCCTCGCGCGTGCGGGGGTCGAGCCCTCGCGCGTCGGCTATGTGAATGCACACGGCACGTCGACGCCGTTGGGGGACTTGGCGGAGACGAAGGCGATCAAGGACGTCTTCGGCGAGCACGCATACCGGCTGGCCGTGTCCTCGACGAAGTCCGTCATGGGTCACTGCTTCGGGGCCGCGGGCGCGATCGAGGCGATGATGTGCATCCTCGCCCTGCGGGACGGGAAGCTCCCGCCGACGATCAACTACGAGCATCCCGACCCGGAGTGCGACCTCGACTACGTGGCGAACGAGGCGCGGGACGCACAGGTCGACGTCGCGCTCTCGAACGCGATGGGCCTCGGCGGCCACAACGGCTGCGTCCTCTTCGGCCGCGTGCCTTAATTCTCCGGCCGCTCTGCGATTCCGCGATATCTCACGAAAACCGCCCAGACGAGCAGGGCGAGGGCGAGGATGGTCGCGAGGCCCGCCACGATCAGCGTCAGGGTGAGAATCTTCTCCAGAACCGGGTACTTGTGAAAGGCGAGGCCGAACCGCCTGACGCCCGCAACCCACAAGACGATCTCCGGTCCGACCCAGGCGGCATACCTGAAGCCCAACCCGAGTCTGGTCCAGGTGCGATCCCCTTCTTTCTTTCCAAGGAGCTTCTCGCGGCGGAAGGTTTCCCAGCCGAGCAGAGAGAGGCGTTCGTCACCCATGAGCTCGGAGACGTGCTTGCTAATTCGCGGCTTGAGCTTGCGCTCGATGTACGAGGCGGCCTGCGTGATCAGGAGGTCTTGTTCGAAGTAGTACCAGGCGAGAAGCGCAAAGGGAAAGACAAACGCGAGGAGCAAGCTTGCATGTGCGCCTTTGAAGTGCCCCGAGAACGAGAGGATCGCGGCGCCCAGAGCCACCTCGGCGGCCTGGATAGTGACCTGGTGGTTTCCGCGCTGGAGGATCTCCTCGCGCACTTGCTCGTATTCGGCGACTGAGACGACCAGGTCGGGGGACGGAGCGGTGTACGGCACTGCGAGCGTCGAGCGGTCTTTGCCACGACGCCACACGTCAGTGCAGTGAACGGATGGACTGAAGCCGAGGTGTCGGCCTCCATCGGCGCACGGGCCAGATCAAGACGGACACGTCGATCAGATACAGCCCGACAACGTATGCCCAACCGAGGATCGCCCAGACCGCGAGCGCGCTGCCCCACTCCGAGGGCCCACCTCCTCGAATTCGGGGTGCTCTCACCAGTTGAGTCACCTGCAAAGCGGTCATTCCCACGAGGCACGCGATCCAGATCGTGGCCAAGTACGGCGGGGCGCCGAATACGAGCGCCGAGGTCAGCGCGACGGCGGCTGCGGGCATTAGCAGGCGCCTGTAGACCAAGAGGTATAGCCACTTTGCCCGGACGTGGAGCGGAAGGGTCTTGCAGCGTAGGATCGGCCCCGTGTACTTCTTCGAGAGCTGGAGCCAGCCAGCAGCCCAGCGCCTGCGCTGCCCGACCCACGCCGTCCAGGTCGGCGGCGCTGTCTCGGTCACGGCCGGGCCATCGACATCGAATTCGACGCGCAAGTTGGAGAGGATGCAGCGAAGAGCCAGATCGATGTCTTCCACGAATGCTCTCCGATCAAAGCGCAGATTCGCCCGCCGGAGCGAGGTGACGTCGAGGAAGGCGCCTGAGCCGCTGAAGTACGCCAAGCCATAAAGCCGAGCTCGCCGTGGGTAGGTGAAGTAATGCTTGTACATCGTCTCGATGCTGACCATCGTCTCGAGCACCGAGCCAGATTCAGACCGAATCACCTTCGGGTGTTGGACGATGACAGCGTCCTGCTCGGTCGATACACGATCACTGGGAATCAGACGCGAATCTGCATCGAGAACCAAGGCCGTGCCCAGGTCGAGAGCCTCGAAGAACGCGAAATTCAGGTTCTCCGCTTTGCTGGTCGAGTCATCTTCGTATAAGAAGAGATGACGATTAGAGGATTTCGTCCAGTCGGCGAGCTTCTCTAGGAGCGGCGGAGACTCGCCGTTCCCAACGACCACGATGGATGCCTCGGGAAGGTCCCTGGCGAGAGTGGAGAGGGTTTCCGGTAGGACGTGTTCCTCGTTGGCAAGAGCCGCCGAGATCATCACGGCTGGAGGAGAGACGGAAGCAAGGGAGGTGCGGTCGCGCAGACCGGCATGGGCTCCATGCCTGGGGCGCAATACAGTCACCACCAGGCTCTCGACGATCACCCCGATTGGGTGGACGATCAAAACGACCAGAGCGGCTATCGCGAGGAAGGCCACGTCGTTCGAGGTCGAGGCTAACATGGTCGCCCGGAGAGGAACCTCGCGGCACGCTGCGGTTGAGGTCGGTAGTCCAGATCGCCGAGACTGCGCTCTGTGGTTCGATAGGGCGCGATGAGCTTCATCGTCGAGCCGCCGGTCGAGGAGTACGCCGTCGCGGCCTCGAGTTCGCATCCGCTCGACGAGCTCTTCGAGCGCCTCGCGGCCGAGACGCGTGAGCGGACGACGGCGCCGCAGATGATGGTCGGGCCGCTCGAGGGACGCTTCCTCGAGCTCCTCGTCTGGCTGACGCGGGCGCGGCGCGTCCTCGAGCTCGGCACGTTCACCGGCTGGTCGTCGATCGCGATGGCGCACGCGCTCGAGCCGGGCGGCACTGTGACGACCTGCGACGTCGACGCGGACGCGCAGGCGATCGGCCGCCGCGACGCCGAGGAAGCAGGCGTCGCCGACCGGATCGACTACCGGCTCGGCCCGGGCCTCGAGACGATCCGAACGCTCGAGGGCCCGTTCGACCTCGTCTTCATCGACGCCGACAAGAAGGGCTACCTCGACTACTACGAGGCGGCGCTGCCGAAGCTCGCCGACGACGGCCTGATCGTCGCCGACAACGTCCTCTGGTCGGGCCGCGTCGCCGAGGACGATCCCGACGAGCGGACGCGCACGATCATGGCCTTCAACGAACACGTCCGGAACGACCCCCGTGTCGTCGCCGTCGTCCTCACCGTCCGCGACGGGATGACGCTGATCCGCAAGCGGCCGCCGGCTAACGAAACGATCCGGGCCCGGGCAGCGGCTTGATCGTCTTCGCCACGCCGGCCCAGCGGACCGTCCGCCAGTACGACGCCCGGTACTCGCCGGCGAGCGCCGCGCCGGCGCCGCGCGCGAGCGCGTAGCCGACCGGCTGCACGACGTAATCCGGGTGCTCGACCCAGGTGGGGACGTAGTCGACGCCCACCACCCGCGGCTGCTCGCCTTCGACCCACCGCACGCGGATGAGCGCGATCAAGCCGTCCTGCGTGCCGAGCGGGCAGCAGCTCGTCGTCTGGTTCGAGAGCAAGTTTCCCTCGCCGAAGACGACGTAGTGGCCGTCGAGCCGCCGGATCGGCTGGACGACGTGCACGTGCTGGCCGACGACGACGTCCGCGGCGCGGTGCGCGAAGATCGCCCGCGCGGTCGCGAGCTGCTGCGCGCTCGGAGCGTGCGAGTACTCGTCGCCCGCGTGGAGGTTGACGATCACGAGGTCGGCGCCGGCACGGCGGGCGCGCAGCCCGTCCGCGACGATCCGCCGCGCGTCGAGCAGGTTCACCGACCACGGGTGCGGCAACGGCAGCCCGTTCGTGCCATAGGTGTAGGCGAGGAAGGCGACCTTCAGCCCCTGCACGGGCAGGATCAGGATGCGGCTCGCCTCGGCGGGGGAGCGTGCGGAGCCGGTGTGGGAGACGTGCCAGCGGTCGAGTGAGCCGAGCGTGGCGTCGACCCCGGCCTGGCCGCGGTCGACGGTGTGGTTCGACGCCGTGTCGCAGGCGTCCCAGCCCGTCCACCGGATCGCGAGCGCGAGCGAGCCCGGCGCGTTGAAGCGCGGATAGCCAGAGAGCGCGCCGGCGCCCATCGGCGTCTCGACGTGGCAGAAGGCGAGGTCGGCGCTCCGGACGATCGGCCGGACCCGCGCCAGCATCGGCAGGAAGTCGTACCAGCGCCCGCCGCCGAAACGCAGCGCCCGCGCGGCCACGGGCCAATGGATGAGGAGGTCGCCGCTCGCCGCGATCGTGATCTCGTGCGTCCGCCCGGGCTGCGCGCTCGCCGAACCGGCCACCACGACGCAGGCGAGCAGGACGAGACTCTTGGCAATCGGCCGGATGGGTGATTATCGCGCGACGCCCGGCTCGACAACCTTCGGCGTCAGCTCGTCGAGTGAACCGAGCACGATGTCGGCCTCGGCCAGCGCCTTCTCGCCCGGCGGGAAGCGCGCGTTCGGGATCGCGACGACCCTCATCCCCGCCGTCCGTCCGGCGAGGATCCCGTTCTCGGAGTCCTCCACGACGGCCGTTCGCTCGGGCGCCACACCAAGCCGCCGCGCCGCCTCGAGGAAGACGTCGGGCGCCGGCTTGCCGCGCTCGACCTCCTCCGAGGAGACGGTCGCGCGGAAGAAGCGGCCGAGCCCGGACACCTCGAGCACGAGGTCGATGATCTCCCGGTTCGACGACGTCGCGAGCCCGAGCGGCCAGCGGGCGGCGAGCCGCTCGACGGCCTCGACGGCGCCCCGGAGGAGCGGCAGCCGGTCGCGATAGCGCCGCTCGATCCGTCGCACGACCTCGGCGTCGATCTCCTCGGGCGGCTCGCGGAGCCCGATCACGTCGTGCATGTAGCGCGACCACTCCGGCGAGCTCATCCCCATCATGTCCCGCTGGGCCCGCTGGTGCCAGCGGCCGCCCCGCTCACGGGCGAGCTCCTCCCGGGCCTCGTCCCAGAGCTGCTCGGAGTCGAGGAGCACGCCGTCGAGGTCGAAGACGACCGCGTCGATCACACGGGGACGAACTTCTGGTCGACGTATACGAGGGGTCGGCTCGCGGCTCCGCGCTCGACCACGACGACCTCGCCGACGAAGAGCGTGTGGTCGCCGGCGGCGTGCTCGGTGCGCGTCTTGCACTCGAGCCAGCCGAGCGCGCCGTCGAGGAGCGGCACGCCGAGCTCGCCTTCCCGCACGGCCACGCCCGTCCAGAGCGCGATCGGCGGCACGCCGCGCGAGAAGCGGGCGGCGAGCGTCTCCTGCCCCTCGCCGAGCAGGCTCACGCCGAAGGCGCCCGCGTGGCGCAGCAGCTCGTGCAGGGCCGCCTGCGGGCTGACGGCGACGCCGACGAGCGGCGGCTCGAGCGACAGCGAGACGAGCGAGCCGACGGTGAGGCCGATCCGCTCCCCCTCGAGGTCGACCGTGACGACGGCGACGCCGGCCGGGAACCGCCGCAGCAGCGTCCGCAGCTCCTCGCCCGTCGCCACGCGCCGATCATAGGGCCGCCTCTGCCCTTCGAGCCGTGTCCCGGTGACTGTCACGTGACAGTCACCATGACCGGCCTTGCAGGCGTTTTGGCTTTCGGGACACGTCCGGAAGCACGCCTCGGTGCGCCGGGCGATGCCTTGGTAGCGTCGGCCGGTGCGCAGGCGGGAGCTGGCGGAGATCGCCGTCGCGGCGGCGCTCGTGGGCGCCGCAGCGCTCGTCCACGTGCTGGACGCGCCGGCGGTGGCGCAGTTCGTCGTCGCCGGCCTCGCGATCGCCTTCCTCGCCCGCCTCGTCGGCGCGTCGACCGAGCAGCTCGGCGGCCGCCTCGGCTCGTCCGCCGCCGGGGCGGTGCAGTCGGCGCTCGGGAACCTGCCAGAGCTCTTCATCGCGCTCTTCGCGCTCCACCACGGGCTCGTCCGCGTCGTACAGGCGGCGCTGATCGGCTCGGTGCTCGCGAACAGCGTCTTGGTGCTGGGGCTCGCCTTCGTCGCCGGCGGCCTGCGCCACGGGACGCAGACGTTCGACACGCCTCGCGCCCGCATCCTCGCGACGCTGACGATGCTCGCGGCCGCGACGCTCTCGGTCCCGACCTTCGCGCACCAGTTCCACTCGCCGGCCGCCCGCCACGAGCAGGCTCTGAGCCTGATCTGTGCCGGCGTGCTCCTGGCCATCTTCGTGCTCACGCTGCCCGGTCTCCTGCGCGGGATCCTCGGAGACGAGGTCCCCGAGCCGCCACGCTGGTCGTTCGCGCAGACCCTCGCCGTCCTCGGCGGGGCCGCCGGCGCGGCCGCGCTCGTCAGCGACTGGTTCGTCGGCGCGCTCACGCCCGCGATCCAGGTCCTCCACATGAGCCAGGACTTCGCCGGCCTCGTCGTCGTCGCGATCGCCGGCAACGCCGTCGAGAACGTCGTCGGGCTCCAGCTCGCGCGGCGCGACCGCCTCGACTTCGCAATCTCCGTGATCGTCAACTCCTCGCTCCAGGTCGCGCTCGCGCTGACGCCGATCCTCGTCTTCGCGAGCCTCCTCTTCGCTGCCACGCTCACGCTCGTCTTCCCGACCCTGCTCGCGATCTCGCTCCTCTTCGCCGCCGTGCTCGGCGCACTCGTCATCGTCGACGGCGAGAGCACCTGGGAAGAGGGCGCGATCCTCGTCGGTCTCTACGTCGTGATCGCGGCGAGCTTCTGGTGGGGCGCCTGAGTTAAAGACCGGCCGCGTGCCCGTCGCCGCGCCCGTCCGAGCCGCCGACGAGCGCGTCGCCCACGCAGAGGATCGCCTGGCCGACGCCGAAGCCGGACGGCTCCGGCACGAGGAGCGGCTCGTGGCCGAGCCGCCGGAGCTCGTCGGCCCGATCCCACAGGCCCGGCTCGAGCGCCACCTGCCGTCCGGCCTCGACGCGGAAGCGCGCGGCGTCGAGCGCCTCCTGCGGGTCGGCTCCTTCCCGCAGGGCATGGACGAGCTGGACGTGTCCCTGCGCCTGCATCGCGCCGCCCATGACACCGAAGGGCCCGAGGAGCCGGCCGTCTTCGAGGAGCATGCCGGGAACGAGCGTGTGGAACGGCCGGCGCCCCGGGCGCAGCTCGTTTGGGTGCCCGGACTCGTCGACGAAGCCGGCGCCGCGGTTCTGGAGGACGACGCCCGTGTCTCCCGCGACGACGCCCGAGCCGAAGCCCTCGTAGAGGCTCTGGATGAAGGAGATCGCGTTCCGGTCCTCGTCGACGCAGCAGAGGTAGGTCGTCCCACCCGCCGGGGAAGGGCGGGCGTCGGCCGCGTGCGGGCCGATCAGGCGCCGCCGTTCCGCGAGGTGCGCCGGGTCGAGGAGGAACGGCGGGAGCGGCTTGTCGGCGACGTAGCGGTAGGCGTCTGCGAGCCCGAGCTTCACTGCCTCGATCCGCTCGTGGAGGCCCTGGCTCTCGAGGCCGTCGAGGAGCCCGAGCGCGACGAGCGCCGCTGCGCCCTGCGTGTTCGGCGGCAGCTCGCACACCTCGACGCCGCAGTACCGCACGCGCAGCGGCTCGACCCACTCCGACCGGTGCGCGACGAGATCGTCGGTCGAGAGCCAGCTCGCGGCCGCGATCGCCTCGGCGACCGGGCCGGTGTAGAAGGCGTCCGGGCCGTCCTCCGCGATCCGGCGCAGCGTGCCGCCGAGCTCCGGCAGCCGGTAGACCGAGCCCGTGGCGGGGGCTGGCCACGGCGCACGGCCCCCTTCTGCGGCGAGCCGCCAGAGCTCCGCGATCCGCGACGTGGCGGCAAGGCCGCTCTCGGCGAGGTCGATCGCCGGCGCGAGGCAGCGGTCCAGGCCGAGGCGACCGAAACGAGCAGCGAGGTCGCCCCACGCGGCCACGGCGCCAGGGGCGGTCACCGACCGCGGGCCGGCTTGCGCCACGCCGCCGCCCTCGAGCTGCGCCGGCGAGCGCCCCGACCCGTTGAGCCCGACGAGCTCTCCGTCCCACACGAGCTGGGCGAAGGCGTCGCCGCCGATCCCCGTCGCCGGCGGCTCGGCGACCGTCAGCACGGCGGCGGCCGCGAGCGCCGCGTCGACGGCGTTGCCGCCGTCCTCGAGCGCCCGCACGCCGGCGCGCGTCGCGAGCGGGTGGCTCGTCGCCACGAGCGCGCGCCGGACGACCGTCGGGCGCCGCGGAAACCCGCTTCCCGGGAGCACGCGGTGACCGTATCGCGGGTGCGTCAGGCCAGGAGCTTCGCGACTACGGCGACGGCGAGCGTCGCGGCGCCTGCGAGAGCGAGCTCGGTGCGGCGCGGCTCGACGACCGCCGCCAGCCGCACATGGGCCAGAGTCCTCGCCGGCAGCGCGGCCAGGGTAAGGAGGGCGATCGCGAAGAGTGCGTCGGCCAGCAGGAGCGCCTCGCCGGCACCGAAGGCGCGGCCGGGCTTCGCGAAGGTCGCCGCCAGCACGCCGCTCTGCGGAACCAGGGAGAACCCGGCCGGAGCCGGTGAGAGGGAGCTGACTCGCGCGGAAGCGGGGATCGGTCCCCTTGCGGCCACCGGAGCACCGGCGAGGCCGGGCAGGCGGAACACGAGGGTCGCACGGCCGGGGCGGCCGCGCACGCTCCAGGTGCGCATGATGGCCGATCCAGTTGCCGGAGAGCCGGCAGCCGACGTCGCTCGGACGCCGCCGGGCACGAACGTTCCACCGGGCGCCGGGCCGGAGCGCGCTTCCTGCGCCGGCGTCGCCGGCGCCCCGGAAAGCCCGGTCTGCGTCGGCGGCGACGTCGCGCTCGGCGATGAGCCTCCCTGCGTCGTCGCCGGCGGAGGCGGCGGAGCTGCGGGTGGAGGCGGCGGCGGGGGCGGCGGAGGCGGCGGAGGCGGGGATGAAGTCGTCACGGGGAGCGGCGGAGGCGGCAGCGGCAGCGGCACGGTTGTCGTCGTCGGCAGCGGCACGGTCGTCGTCGTCAGCGGCAGCGTCGTGACCGTCGGCGTCGAGATGGTAGGCGGCGGCGGGTCGATTGCTCTCGCGACCGAGGGCCCCGTCGCGAGCGCGATCAGGCACGCGGCAAGGCCGACCCACCTCGGCTCCCAACGCCTCATCCGAAGGTAGAACGCGAACCCGGCGGATCGGTTGCGGGCGGGCCCGCCGGCCTTAGCCGGAGCGCCCGCGCGGCCGGCTGCCCCGCAGGGCGCGGTAGAGCGCGCGCTGCCGGCCGCGCGCCACGCGCACGACCTCAGCGGCCTCTCGCTCCGTGAAGGTGATCGCCGGCGCCCTCGGCACCTCGAGCGCCGCTTCGATCATCACCGCGGCGGCCAGCGCGTCGTCCGGCACCGCCCGCCTGGCGCCGCGAAGCCGCAGCGCGCGCGCAAGCGCCACCGCCTCGCGCGCGGCCAGCATGTACACCGATCCTTCGACGACGAACCGGAGCGCCATGACGTTCCTTTGCAGGGAAGACGGTACTACGCGCGCCCGGCCGCGCCAAGGGCGCCGAGGTCGCCCGTCACTCCTTCCTCGGTGACGTAGGCGGTGACGAGCTCGTGCGGGGTGACGTCGAAGGCGCGGTTCTCGACCGGCACGCCGCGCGGCGCGACCCGCCGCCCGGCCACGACCGCCACCTCGTCGGGATCGCGGCGCTCGATCGGGATCGCCGAGCCGTCCGGGCACCCCGGGTCGAAGGTCGAGAGCGGCGCGGCGACGTAGAACGGGACGTCGTGGTGGCGGGCGAGCACCGCGAGCCCGTACGTGCCGATCTTGTTCGCGACGTCGCCGTTCGCCGCGATGCGGTCGGCGCCGACGATCACGGCGTCGACGTCGCCGGCGGCGAGCAGCGAGCCCGCCATCGCGTCGGCGACGAGCGTGCAGGGGATTCCCAAGCGCTGGAGCTCCCACGCCGTCAGGCGGGAGCCCTGGAGCACGGGACGCGTCTCGTCGACCCAGACGCTAGGCTGCGCGCCGGCCTCGTGTGCCGCGCGGACCACCCCGAGGGCGGTTCCGTAGCCGACGCACGCGAGCGAGCCCGTGTTGCAGTGCGTAAGGACGCGCGCCTCCGCCGGAAGGAGCGTCGCGCCGTGCGCACCGAGGCGCCGGTTCCGCGCCACGTCGTCGGCCGCAACCCGCAGGGCCTCTTCGGCGGGGTCGTCGGCCGCGAGCGCCCGCTCGACGCCCCAGCCGAGGTTCGCCGCCGTCGGTCGCGTCGCCGTCAGCCGCTGCGCAGCGTCGTCGAGCGGCTCGCCGGTCGCCGCGGCCAGCGCGACGCCCATCGCACCAGCCGCACCGAGCGCCGGCGCGCCGCGGACGGCGAGGCCGGAGATCGCGGCGCAGAGCTCGTCCACCGAGCGGCACTCGAGCATGACGAGTTCCTCGGGGAGGCGGCGCTGGTCGATGAGCCGGACGAAGCCGTCGCACCACTCGATCGTCGGCGGGATCGGCTCGGCGGCTATCGCGCCACCG
>DASQWB010000131.1:0-29481 GCA_035640455.1 Gaiellaceae bacterium
CGCAAGGCGATCGGCAAGAAGATCCACTCGCTGATGGCGTCCCTCAAGGACAAGTTCCTCGAGGGGTGCGCGCAGAACGCCGTCACGCCGGCCGTCGCGCAGCAGCTCTGGAAGGACATGGAGCAGTCGCAGGACTACTCCTTCAACAAGGCCCACGCCGCCTGCTACGCGCTGATCGCCTACCGCACGGCCTGGCTGAAGGCGAACTACCCGTGCGAGTACATGGCCGCGCTGATCTCGTCCGTGATGAACACGAAGGACCGCGTGCCGTACTACGTGAACGCGTGCGACGAGATGGGGATCGAGGTGCTCCCGCCCGACGTGAACTCGTCGCAGTGCGACTTCGCGGTCGTCGAGGGGAAGATCCGCTTCGGGCTCAACGCCGTAAAGAACGTCGGGGACGGGGCTGCGCGCGCGATTGTCGCCGCCCGCACCGAGGGCGGGCCGTTCGCGTCGCTGTGGGACTTCACCGAGCGGGTCGACCCGACGGTGGCGAACAAGCGCGCGCTCGAGTCGCTGATCCGCTGCGGCGCCCTCGACTCGACGGGCGGGACGCGCAAGGGCATGCTCGACGCGCTCGAGACCGCGCTCGCCCACGGCTCGCGCACCCACGGCGACCGGCTCATGGGCCAGGACTCGCTCTTCGGCGGCGACGAGAAGCTCGAGCACCCGCCGATCGGAACGGACGAGTACGACAAGAACGAGCTCCTGCGCCTCGAGAAGGAGGCGCTCGGGCTCTACGTCTCCGAGCACCCGCTGCACGCGATCCGCGACCAGCTCCGCCGCAAGACCGACACGACGCTGGCGGACGTGGAGCGGCGACGCGACGGCGAGGTCGTCACCGTGGCCGGCATCGTCGGCGCCGTGAAGCAGCTGACGACGAAGAAGGGCGAGCCGATGGTCTTCGTCCGGCTCGACGACGTGACGGGCAGCGCCGAGGTCGTCGTCTTCAACTCGGTCTATGCGTCGGCGCGGGAACTCTGCGAGGCCGACCAGATCCTCGTCGTCAAGGGCCGCGTCGACCACAAGCAGGAGGGCGAGACGAAGCTGATCGCGCTCGAGGTCGCGCCGTTCGAGGCCGTGACCGAGCCGAAGGAGGTCCGCTTCCACATCGACGCGCGCCTCGTGCCGCGGGGGTTCATCGGCGACTTCGAGGACATCGTCAAGCGCTACCCCGGCGAGGCGCCGGTCGTCTTCGAGATCGAGACGTCGCTCAAGCGGTTCGTCTACGAGCTCGGCACCGGCCACCGCGTCCAGCCGGTCTCCGACTTCTTCATCGAGGCGCGCCACCTGATCGGGGCCGCCGCCGTCAAGTAACCTCCGCGCGTGGCGCGGGCTGGGCAGGCCCTCGAGAACCCGGCGACAGGGGAGCGGCTCGTCTTCCGGCGGACGGCGCGCGAGACGAACGGCGAGGCGCTCGAGTACGAGATCGTCTTCACGCCGCGCGGCTTCGGCGCCCAGGAGCACCTCCACCCGCGCCAGCAGGAGCGGCACGAGGTGCTCGAGGGCGAGCTCGGGATCGTCGTCGCGGGGCGCGAGCAGCGGCTCGGGCCGGGCGACGTCGAGGTCGTCCCGCCGGGCACGCCGCACCGGATCTTCGCCGTCGGCGATCGGCCGGTGCGGGCGGTCTTCGAGTTGCGGCCCGCGCTGCGGTCGAAGCAGCTCGCGGAGACGCTCTTCGGCCTCGGCCGCGACGGCAAGCTGAACGCGAAGGGCAATCCGAATCCGCTCCAGCTCGCGGTCATCGGGCGCGAGTTCGCCGAGGAGGGGCGGGCGACGCGGCCCCCGGCGGCGGTCCAGCGCGTGCTCCTCGTGCCGCTCGCCGCGCTCGGGCGCCTGCTCGGCTACCGCGGGACGTATCCCCGATACAGCGGAGGGGAGTAGTGGCGTCGGAGTACGTCTTCGTCGACGAGTGGGAGGTCGACGCCCCGCAGGAGGTGGTCTACGAGATCCTCGCCGACGCGCGTACCTATCCGGAGTGGTGGAAGCCGGTGTACGGGACGGTGGTGGGCGACCGGCGCGAGACGCGTCACCACTTCAAGGGGCGGCTCCCATACACGCTCGACATGCGCGCGGAGATGGTGCGCGAGGACCCGCCGCGGCAGTTCGAGGTGCGGGTCGACGGCGACCTGCGCGGCAAGGGCATCTGGACGTTCGAGCCGAGGGACGGCAAGACGCACGTCCGCTGGGACTGGATCGTCTTCGCGGACAAGCCGCTCCTGCGCGTCCTCACGCCCGTCCTGAAGCCGCTCTTCCGCTGGAACCACAACTGGGCGGTCGCGCGGGCGCGCGAGGGCCTCGAGCCGTACGCACGGCGGCGCGCCACATAGGCCGCGAGCGCGCGGGAACGCGCCCGCCGCCTGCGGTGTAGGACCGGCGGTGGTGGGCCGGCCACTCGAAGAGACGGAGCTCGTCGAACGAGCGAAGCGCGGCGACCACCGCGCCTACGGGGAACTCGTGCACGCATACCAAGGCATCGCCTTCAGAACCGCCTACCTCGTCGTCAGGAACGCGGCCGAGGCCGAGGACGCCGCCCAGGAGGGCTTCGTGAAGGCCTTTCGCGCGCTCGGCCGCTTCCGCACCGGCGAGCCGTTCCGGCCGTGGCTCCTGAAGATCGTCGTCAACGAGGCTCGCAACCGGCTTCGGTCGAGCGCGCGACGGGATGCGCTCGCGTTGCGGGCGACCGCGGAGAGGCCCTCGGGGGAGGCGGCCCCCTCCCCCGAGGCGGCGCTCCTCGACGCCGAGCGGCGGGAGCTCCTGCTCGCGGCCGTCGAGGCGCTTCCCGAGCCGATGCGCCTCGTCATCTCGTGCCGCTACTTCCTCGACCTCTCGGAAGAGGAGACCGCCTCGGCGCTCGGCCTGCGCCGCGGCACGGTCAAGTCGCGCACCTCACGTGCGCTCGAGCGGCTGAGGGAGATCTATGCCTGAGCTCGAGCTCGAGCTGCGCGAGGTCGGGCGGCTCGTCGCCTTCCCGCCGGAGCCTGACCTCGTCCCGGCGGTCCGCGACCGCCTGGTCGAACGCCCCGTCTTCGGCCGGCGGCGCCTGCTCCTCGTCGCCTTCGCCGCGCTCGCCGTGGCGGTCGCCGCCGCGTTCTCCGTGCCGCCCGCGCGGACCGCGATCCTGCGCTTCTTCCACATCGGCGGCGAGACGGTCGAGCGCGTCGAGAAGCTCCCGCCCGCCGAGCGGCGGTCCCCGGTCGCCGGGCTCGCCGGCCCGATGTCGCTCTCGGAGGCCCGCGACCGTGCCGGGTTCGAGCCGCTCCTGCCGCCGCGGCACGGCCGGATCTACGCCGCCGACGGCATCCTCGCTACCTACCTGCGCCCGCGGGTCGTCCTGTCGGAGTTCCGGGCGGACATCAGCCTCTCGAAGAAGGTTGCCGGGCCCGACACGCGCATCCAGCCAGTGACCGTGAACGGCCACTTCGGGCTCTGGATGCAAGGGGCGCCGCACGTCATCACCTACTTCGACTCCCAGGCCCGCGGCCACGACAAGGTCGTTCGCCTGGCCGGGAACGTCCTTGTGTGGTCGCAAGGGAGCCTGACGCTTCGTCTCGAAGGGCCGGTGACGAGGGGCGAGGCCCTCCGGGTCGCCAAGACCGTCGGTTAAGAGTCCGTTTTGCGAGAGAAGGGGCCGCGCGGGATTGAACCCGCACGGCCTCCGAGGGTGTTGCTAGTAGCCTGGGCCGCCGCCGCCGCCGCCGCCACCGCCACCGGTGTAGGTGAGGATCAGCACGATCGCGACGGCAATCGCGATCAGCACCAGGGAGATGACGATCCAGCGCGGTCGGAGGAATCCGGTTCTGCGCGGATGCTGCTCGTGCATTGTGGTCATGCGAACACTCCCCCTTCCCTAGGTACTACGGGCGTGCCGATGTCTTGGTTTCGGGTAGCGCGAGCTAACTCAGGGCGTAGGTACCCCGGTTAAGGGTCCGTTAAATCGCCATTTCACCTGGTATAGGGACAACCGTGTTCGCCGTTCAACCGAACATGGAGACACAAACCTGCGGCGGAAGGACACGGGGATGACGGCGGCCGAGACCGGCCTTCAGGACGACACCGAGCTCGAGCGGGTGCAGGCGTGGCGGGCCGAGGAGCTCGAGCGCGCCGGCTATCCGCCGGCGGCCGCCGCGAAGCTCGCCGCGCGCTCCGACGTCGATCTCCATCTCGCGATCGACCTCGTGCGGCAGGGCTGCCCGCACGACGTTGCGCTCAGCATCCTCCTCTAAGTAGCGGCGCCCGCCGCCCATGGGCAGAATCCAGCCCGTGGCGCCCCTCGCCTACATCCCCTCGCCATCGAGCGGCGTCGTCGATCTCGGCCCGTTCCACCTCCACGCGTACGGGATCACGCTCCTCGTCGCGATCGCGGCCTGCATCTGGCTGACCGGTGTGCGGTGGGTGCGGATGGGCGGCGACTGGGATCTCGTCCTGCGCACTGCGGTCTGGGGCGTGGCCGCGGGCATCGTCGGCGCGCGCGCCTACCACGACATCACGAGCTGGAACGAGGTGCCGCACCACTGGTGGGGTCCGTTCGCGGTCTGGCAGGGCGGTCTCGGAGTGTGGGGCGGGATCCTGCTCGGGGTCCTCGTCGGCTGCTGGATCGTGCGCCGCTCGGGCGCGAGCGCGCGGCTGATGCTCGACGCGGCCGCGCCCGGTCTTCTGCTCGCCCAGGGCATCGGGCGGATCGGCAACTACTGGAATCAGGAGCTCTTCGGGAAGCCGACGACGCTCCCGTGGGGCCTGAAGATCGACTTCCCGCACCGGCCGACCGGCTACCTCGACGACGAGACCTTCCACCCGACTTTTCTCTACGAGCTGATCTACGACGTCGTCGGCGTCGGGCTGCTCCTGCTCGTCGGCCGCCTCTTCCGCATTCGGCCGCCCGCGCTCTTCGCGCTCTACGTCTCGTACTACACGTTCGGCCGCTTCTTCGAGGAGCTGCTGCGGATCGACCCGGCGCACCACTTCTTGGGACTGCGCCTGAACGCGTGGGTCTCGATCGTCGTCTTCGTCTGCTCGACGAGCTTCTTCGTCTGGTGGCAGTTCATCCGCAAGGGCGGCGACGAGCCGGAGCAGGCGCGGACCCGTCCGGTTCCGACGGGGCCGGCGATGGCGATCCCACGCGGGCGCGTCCGCTCGTCTCGTTAGCCTCGCTTCCGTGCCGGTGCGTGCCCGCGAGCTCGAGCTCGACCTCGACGCCTTCGAAGGCCCGTTCGACCTGCTCCTGACCCTCGTCCTACGGGAGGAGCTCGCGCCGGCCGAGGTGGACGTTGCCGAGATCGTCGTCGCCTTCTGCGAGCGGCTCGAGCCAGTCGACCTCGAGGCCTGCGGCGAGTTCCTCGTCCTCGTCGCCGCGCTTCTCGAGCTGAAAGCGCGGGCGCTCTTTCCGGACGAGGCGGCGGAGCTCGCCGAGCTCGAGCCCGAGGAGGCGGCCGAGGAGCTGGCGCGGCGGCTCGCCGAGTACCGGCGCGCGAAGCGCGGGGCGGAGCTCTTGGCGGAGCGGCTGGCCGCGCAGGCCGGCCGCTTCTTTCGGCTCGGGCCGGCGCCGCTTGCGCCGCGGCCCGAGCGGCGGCTCGCGCCGCAGGACCCGGTCGACCTCGCCGATGCGCTGCGGGCGCTCGCGGCGGAGCCCCCGGCCCTGTCGCTCGCCCACATGGAGCTTCGGCTCCCGCCGGTCTCGCTCTTCCTCGGGCGGTTCCGGGCCGTGCTGCGCCGCCGCAGGCGGTTCGACTTCGACGGCGAAGTGGGCGGCATGTCGCGTATCGAGCAGGCCGTCGCGTTCCTCGCGTTGCTCGAGCTTCGTCGCTCGGGCGAGGTCGCGCTGTCGCAGGCCGCGCCGTTCGCACCCATTCGGGTCGCGCGCGCGGAGGAAGGGAGGGAGCTGTGGAGCGCCCGCTCCGCCTGATCTCGTCGAACCCGCTCGACCAGCTCGCGCGGACGCTCGAGGCGCTGCTCGTGATCGCCTCGGCGCCGTTGTCGGTCGAGGAGCTCGCGGCCGCCGCGGACGACGACCCGGAGCGCGTCGAGACGGCGCTCGGGCTCGTCGGCGAGCGCTACCGCGAGGGGCGGAGCGGGATCGTGCTCGAGCGCGTCGCCGGCGGCTACGCGTTCCGCGCCGCGCGCGAGGCGGCGGAGGCGTGCGCGCGGTTGGTAGAGCGGCCGGTGCAGCGGGCACTGTCGCAGGCGGCGCTGGAAACTTTGGCAATCGTCGCCTACCTCGGGCCGATCACGCGGCCAGAGATCGCCCGGATCCGCGGCGTCTCGTCCGATTCGGCCGTGGCCGGACTGGTGGAGCGCGGGCTCGTCGCCGAGGCTGGCCGCGAGGACTCCGCGGTCGGCGGCGCGATTCGCTACCGGACGACGCCGCTCTTCGAGCGCGTATTCGGGCTCGAGAGCCTCTCGGAGCTCCCGCGGCTCGACGAGCTCGGCGACGAGGCCGAGCTGCGCGAGCGCCTCGAGGCGGTCGCCGAGCGGCGGCCGGCGTAGCGCGTCGGGCACGCGCGGCTATCGGCACAGATTTGGCGCTCGCGGGTGCGAACCGGTCCCCCAGCCGCGGCTAACGTCTTCGTGCCCCGTGGGTGGGTGGGGGTTAGGGACGGGACCGGCCCCGGCTCAGCCGCTCGACCCAAAGGCCCGGCGCCGCTCCAAATCTCGCTCCGGGTCGACCAGCTGGCCGTCGCGCTCGACGTAGCCGTCCTTGCCGCCGACGACGAAGAGGACGAGATCCTCGTCGTCGGAGGCGTTCGAGACCTTCCGCGGCGTCGTCGACTCGACGTGGACCAGACCGCCGGGACCGAGCTCGCGCACCTCGCCTCCGACCTCGACGCGCGCCCGCCCGCGGTGGACGAGGTACAGCTCGTCCTGCCGCTCGTGGTAGTGGAGGAAGCCATCGAAGGCGGGCGGCATGACGATGGCGTTCACGCCGAACGCCGTCACCCCGAGCGCACGCCGCACGCTCCGGAAGCCGTACCCCTCGCCGAGCTCGTCGATCGACCCGAACGAATACGCCATCAAGGCACCGCTTGCGGTGCCGTCATCAGGACATGCGGGTTCCCCGCACGTCCGTCTGAACTGACCGGTCGACCCGATGATCTCGTCAAAACCGCTCCTAAAGCCGCTTCACGATGTCCTCGGCCTCCTCGCGGGTGAAGGCCCGCAGCGTCTCCGTCTGCTCGGCGCCGTGCCGCTGGAGCTTCATCAGGATCTCGATTGCGATGCCGTCGTCGGGCGCCTCGAAGATCTCGACGACGTCGTAGCGGCCCAGCGTCACGTAGACGCCGATCAACTTCCCGCCCGCCTCCTCGATCGTCCGCTGGCCTTCCTCGACGCGCTCCCGCCACGCCGGCAGGCCCGCCACGCCCTGCGTCGTCCAGCGCATCAGCGAGATGTAGTGCGGCACCGGCCGATTATGTCCGTCCGTGCGCGGCGCGGCTCAGCGAGGCTCGCCCTGCCAGGCTGCGAAGACCGCCCGTGTAAGCGCGTGCGCGTACGGACGGCCGCTGTGGTCGAAGACGCAGCACCGGCGCCCGCCGACCCGCATCCACACACGCTTGATGCGCGGCCGCGCGGTCAAGGTGTAGACGACCTGGGCGGTGGCGTAGACGCCGCCGGTTTGCCACGCGCGGGACGAGCCGCCGCGAAAGCTGACCCTGGCCGTTCCGCGCGAGACGCTGATCGCGACGAGTCGGGTTCCGGCCGGCAGAGCCGACCTGATGCCATGGCCGCGCTCGGCGGCCGTCGGTCCGCGAACGAGCGCCAGCAGCGCCGCCCGCGGCGTCCGCGCTTCAGTACGTTGGATCGCCACCAGCCGTCCTCGCCAGCCGAGCGAGCTCAGATGGCCGTCGACGAGAAAGATCGGCCTGGGCGTCGACGCCGAGCTGACGGCGACACACGCGAGCGCGACGGCGAGCTGCCTCACAGGCTGAGTATGCGCCTCGACCCGCCCGCGTTCCGTGACACTTCGGCCGTGCGCCTCAACGCCTACCTCGCACGTGCCGGCGTCGCCTCGCGGCGGGGCGCCGACGAGCTGATCAAGGCCGGCCGGGTGCGCGTGAGCGGCCAGCCGGGAGCGCTGAACACGTTCGTCGAGACGGGCGACCGAGTCGAGCTCGACGGGCGGCTGCTCACGCCGCAGCATCTCGCCTACGTGCTCCTGCACAAGCCGGCGGGAGTCGTGACGACGGCGCGCGATCCGCGGCGGCGGCCGACCGTGGTCGACCTCGTCGGGCACGAGGCGCGGGTCGTCCCGGTCGGGCGGCTCGACGCGGACACCACCGGCGCGCTCCTGCTGACGAACGACGGCCCGCTCGCGCACCGGCTCGCGCACCCGCGCTACGAGGTGGAGAAGGTCTACGAGGCAGAGGTCGAGGGCGAGCCGTCGGACGAGGCGCTCCGGCGGCTGCGCGACGGAGTCGACCTCGACGACGGCCGCACCGCGCCGGCGCGCGTCCGGCGGCTCGCCCCGTCGAAGCTCGAGCTCGCGCTCCACGAGGGCCGCAAGCACCAGGTGAAGCGAATGCTCGCCGCCGTCGGCCATCCGCTGACGCGGCTCCACCGGAGCCGCTACGCGGGCCTGACGCTCGACGGGCTCGAGCCGGGCGAATGGCGCGAGCTGGAGCCGGGCGAGGTCGCCCGGCTCCAGTCGCTCGTTCGTTAGCTGCCGGGCACGAAGAGGGCGTCCAGCTGCCCGTCCTCGCCGACGGCCGTGTTCGGTACCAGCGTCGGCCCCGGCTGCGGGGCGGTCAGCGTGTGCGCCTGCACGTCGGCGAGCCACCAGCCGCCGCCGAGCAGGTCGCCCGCCCAGATGATCCCGGACGACTCCCACTGGCCCGGCAGGCCCACGAGCGTGTTCACCCGGGCGACCGGCGTGAGCGAGCCGTCGTGGAGGTCGTAGCGGAGGATGCGGCTGTACTGGACCCGGAAGGGATTCTCGCGATCCTCCTGGATCATCAGCGACTGCGGCGACGTCCCCAGGTTGTCCGGGTTCGCCATGTCGTCGACGGTCGAGTCGAGGACGACCGTCAGCGACGCCTTCGTCGGATCGGATGGGTCGATGTCGAGCCGGTAGATCCGGCCGGCGAGCGTCGCCTCGCCCGCCTTGCCCGTGTCGGAGAAGAAGACCCGCCCCGGCCTCTGGAACGCAACGGCCGCGTCCTCGAGGCGGGCGAAGCGGAATGCGCCCGCGGCCGTCGCGGCCACCTTCAGGGTCACGTCGTTCGCGTTGGCGGCCTGCGAGATCGGCACGAACTCGCCGGGGATCGTGTCGCCCTTCGCCATCGTGAAGCCGGTGTCGGTCGGGTCGAGTGCGCGCCAGACGTACAGGCTGCCGTGGGCGGGATCGCCCGAGACCGCGTCCGCGAACGAGTCGGCGATGTACGCGAACAGGTACGACGGGACACCGACGCGGAAGTTGTCCTCGGTGGAGACGAGCATGAACTTCTTGATTCGCAGCACGGGGACGACGTTCTCGTGCTCGAAGTGGCCGAACTGCGGCGTCTCCGTCCACTCGCCGGTAAGGGCGTTCATCACGATCGAGCTGCCGTCGTGACCGGCGGGAATCGCCTCTTCGCCCGTCAGGTAGTACGGCGTGCCGTTGATCGTCTCGAGCGTCGACGAGCAGAAGCGCTCGAAGCCCTCTGCGCCGGTGAAGCGGTACTGGGCGGCAAGGACGCCGTGGGTCTTCCGATTGAGCGTCAGGTTCGAGATCCGGGTGTCGACCCCGGGCGGAATGCCCGGAAACGTGATTCCGAGCTCGTGGTTCATGTAGACCTGGAGCGTATGGCCGGCGTCCTTGAAGGCGCCGAGGCCGTCTGGGATCCCGGACATCTGATAGCTGCCCAGCGTGTCGCCCGTCGAGATGATCGGATCGGTTGCCGCTCCCGGCGCGATCGGGACGAGGTACGCCGGCTTCGCCGTCTTGAAGCCGGGGTCGTTGGCTGACGACGCGCCGCCCGCGAGCGTGAGCGCGACGGCTACGGCCACGAACACGGACAGTCGTGTTCGGATCAAGGCTCTCCCCCTCCTGGTTGTAAACAGGAAAATCAGTCTAAACGGGCACAATGGCGCCGTGCGGCGGCGCGCAGGGCTTGCGATCTCGCTGCCGGCGCTCGCCGCCGGGGCTCTCGCGTTCGCGCCTACTGCCCTTGGACACGGGCCGTTCGTCCCGGCGATGGGCTACGTCTCGAACGTCAGCTCGGTTAGGCCGAACGTGCTCGGGCTCGAGGCCCGAGTGGTCGGGGACCAGCTGGTCGTCAGGAACTGGAGCACGAAGCGGGTGGTCGTCTTCGCGCCCGACGGGACGCCCTACCTACGCTTCGACCGCCGCGGGGTCTTCGTCAACAACGGGTTCGGCTGGAAGCGCGTCTCGCGCGGGACGAGCTTCGGCTGGCATGACCCCCGCGTGCGATGGGTGGGCCGGACGTCGCCCACGGTCGTCAGTCGCGATCCGGACGAAGCGCACTTCCTGCGCTCGTGGCGCGTGCCCGGCACCGCCGACGGCACGCGCTTCGTCATCCGCGGCCTGCTGGGCTACGCGCCTCCGCCGGCGCGAGCCGGTGACGGCGGGCGGCCGCTTCTGCCGACCATCCTCAGCAGCGTTCTCGCTGTTGTGGCGGTGGCCCTGCTTGTCTGGCGGCGGAGAGCCCGCCGCCCCGAAGGGCGGCGGGCTCCGGCAGCCGACTAGCTGGTTACGGGGAGGCCACGAGCGTCGGGCAGTTCGGCGCCGTTCCGCCGTTCGAGTCGGCGCAGTTGATCCGACCCTCCGGGAACGCCTTCACGAACGGGCTGATCGGCGAGTTCGCGGCGATGTAGTCCGCGACGTCCGCGTCCATGAAGTTCTGCGTCGTGGCCCGGCTCGAGAAGACCGGATAGCCGTCGCCGCCGTTCGCCATGAAGTCGTTCTCGACGATCTTGTAGCTCGAGCCCGACGTCAGATCGACCGCCGGCCCCGTGCAGTTGCCGCTCGCGTCGGCCCTGACCGCCGAGGTGACCCGGCTTCCCGGCGCGGCCGCGATGTCGTACGTGAAGCACAGGCCGGAGACCTGCGGGAACTTCCCGTTCACGGCCGGCATCGCCGAGACGCCGTTCTCGAGCATCGCCTTCAGCTCGGCGCCGTTGATCGTCACCGTCACCGAGGTGTTCCCGAACGGCAGGACGGTCAGCACCTGGCCGCGCGTGATCGGGTACGGAGGCGGCGTGTAGGCCGGGCAGAAGTCGTTCGGGTTGTCGGTCGTCGGGCACGTGAGGTCGGCCCGCAGGCCGCCCGAGTTCGTGATCGCGAACTCGACTCCCGTCGCCGCGTACTGCGTCTTCATAGCGTCGGTCACGACGTTTCCGACGAGCGACTCGCACGTCCGGCCGGCGCTGTTCCCGCACTGGTCGGCCCGCGGGATGAACTTCGTCGAGTTCCCGATCACCGTGTTCAGGATCGGCCCGAGCTGGGCGTTCAGCTCGTCGATCCGCGCCTGGATCTGCGGGTCGGGCGTGATCCCGACGTTCCACGGCTTGTGGAAGTCAGCCGTCTTGTAGACGACGGCCTTCGTGGTCGGATCGATGACGAGCCGCACGCGCGTGAAGCGGATGCCCTTGCTCCGGTTCTCCGTCACGAGCACCCCGTTCGGCCGTGTCGTCAGGACCTGGAAGTCGGTGTGGTCGCCGATCACCGCGGTGACGTTCTGGACGTTGTCGGCCAGGTCGACGAGCGGGCCGGTCGGGCTCGTCAGCGTTCCGGCCGTGGCGCCGAGGTGGCCGATCGCGACGATCGGGCCGATCCCCTGCGCCTTGAGCTTCGCCGCCTCGGCGTTGACGGAGGCCGTCGAGTTCTCGACGTGGAACGGCACGAGGCCGGCCGGGTTGATCAGCGTCGGCAGGTCGTCGTTCGAGAAGCCGACGATCCCGACCTTGACGCCGCCGAAGATGTCGAAGACCTTCGACTTCGACCACTCCGCCGGCGTGTTCCTGTTCGCGTCGACGATGTTCGACGAGACGTACGGGAACTGGGCCAACGGGATCAGCTCTGTCCGCAGGTACTGCTGGCCGCGGTCGAAGTTGTGGTTGCCGAGCCCGTCGAGGCCGAACCCCATCTTGTTCATCAGCTCGATCGTGGGCTTGTCGCCGAAGAAGCTCGAGATCGGCGGCGTCGCACCCACGGAGTCACCCGCAGCGATCGTCAGCGAGCCGTTCGGCGCCTCGGCGCGGTACCAGTCGAACCAGGGCTTGAGGAACGCCGAGCCGCCGATCCCGAACGTCGGGCCGACGGTGTCGGCGGCCTCGGAGAGCGGGATCAGCTGGCCGTGGTAGTCGGAGATGTCGAGGATCGTCACCTCTCTGAGCGTGCCGGGGCTCGGGAAGAGGTTGTAGAGGATCTTCCCGCGCGCGTTCTGCGGTCCCGGGACGCCGAGCAGGAAGGCGATCGTCGGCGCGAGGTCGATCGCTCGCACGCCCGCGACCGGGTTCTGGTGCCGGATCCCGGAACCCGCCGCGACGAACGTGCCGTGCATGTTCACGTTGTGGGCGAGGTCGACCAGGTTCGGCAGGTAGCCGTGCTGGCCGAAGAACTGCGAGAACGCGATCCGCTGGCCCGGCGTCGCCGCGTCCCACTGGTACGGCGGGCGCGTGACGACGACGACGTCGCCGCTCCGGTTCGGGTGCAGGGAGTCGTCGCCGTCGACGTTCCGCAGCTCGCCCTGGAGCATGACCTTCGAGACGACCTGCTTACCCGGATGGTCCGGGTCGCTCAGATTCTGGAACGCATTGACGACTGCGCTCCGAACCTGCGCGAAGGTCGTGCCGGAGGGCAGCGTCGGGTTGATGTAGATCTGCGCCGTTCCGCCGGCCCAGCAGGCCTTCGTGAGGTCGGAGGCGACCGCGCGGCAGTTCGAGGCGGTGGCGCCGCCGCTCGCCTGGAGCGAGTTGCCGTTCACCGAGGCGTCGAAGAGCACCTTGCGCGCGTTCACGGCCTCCCACTGCGGCGCGAAGCCGTGGTCGGAGGTCGCGAACGTCGTCGGGCTGCCGCCCATCAGCTGGCGGGCCCGGGCGAGCTTCGAATCGGCTTCGTGGTAGGCGCTCCGAACGTACCCCTCGCGGATCGCGAGCCGGTTGTCCTTCGTGCCGTCGCCGTTCACGTCGTCGTAGTAGGGGTTCGCGGCGCCGTCCATGTCGGTCGGCGTGTAGAGGCCCAGGAACTGGTGCGAGAACTCATCGGTCACGGGGTAGCCGACGAAGGCGACCTCCGTGTTCGGCTGCAGCGTCCCGAGGATGTAGTCCATGACCGCGTCGGCGTACGCCTTCTCGAGGTCGCGGCCCTGCTGGACGTACGTGTCCTCGTCGATGATCCGGCCCTCGAGCGGGGCGAAGTCCGCGGCGATGTAGCCCGGCAGGTTGTCGGCGATGTACTTCTCCAGCCGGTCTTCCCCGGCGCCGCCGGCCGGGAGAGCGTTGCAGGCGGCAGTCGAGCACGTCGCGATCGCCCGCGCGACCGAGGTGAAGTAGAGCTTGAAGCTGGAGAGGTCGGGCGCGAGCGTGATGAGCTTCACGTAGAAGTCCGCCGTCTGACCCGCGCGCGCGCCGATGAGGCCCTGCGCGCCTGTGAGCTTCACGTCCTTGAAGTCGCCGACCGCGAGGTCGACGGCCTTCTGCGAGCCGTCCTTCGAGGCGCCGCTCGGGACGAGGATGGCATGGTCGTAGGCGGCCGTCCCGTCGACGTTCGAGTCGTAGACGTAGATGTCGTAGACACGCGTCGGGTTCTGCGCGGCGAAGGTCGTGGCGATCGTCAGCGTCGTCTCCTGCGGCGCAGCGGCCGGGTCACCGGCCGGGACGTTCGTCCAGCCGCTCGCGGGCGTGAAGCTCGCGACCTGGTATGAGATGCCGAACGCCGCGGCGCCGGCCTGCTCGTCCGGTACGGCCGGCTTCGTCAGCACGCCGCGCGTCGAGAAGAAGTTCGCGAAGTCGACGGTCGGCCCGGCGATCCCGGACTGCCGGCCGCCGACCCAGTCGACCTGGGCCACCTTCTTCCCGGCTCGCTCGGCGGCCGCCGCGAGCGTGTCCGCCTGGAGCACGCCGGCGCCCGAGAACGACGTCGAGTTGGCGAAGGCGTCGCCCGTACGGTGGAAGGTGTTGTTCGTGGAGCCGTGCTCGCTCGGCCACGTGCCGGTCATGAGGGTGTACCAGCCCACGCCTGTGTTCGGCGGGAAAGCTTGTAAGAGGCCGTTTGCCCCGCGGACGCCGGCGTCCATGAGCGACTTGTAGGTGGGCATGACCCCGGCGGCGGCATAGCTCTCCATGAGGTCCGGACGCATGCCGTCCGAGCTGAAGAAGAGCACTTTCGATGCCGTTGGCTTCCCAGGCGGGGTGGCGTTACTGCGCGCGCCGGCGCTGCCGACGAGCACGATGAGTAAGGACACTACGACGCCGACCAACGCGGCCGGACGGAGCTGCCTGCGCATATAGATCTCTCCCCTAAGTTGACCGCCAGGGAATGTAGAGCGTCGGCGGCGCAATGGCAATGGTGTGCGGCCGAAGCGCGCTGGGAGCGGGGCGATGTTCCGCCAAGCCCTCTAGAGGCCTCTCGGCCGGGCGGCACCGAAGAAGCGGCCCGGCGCGGCTTTCACGAAGCCCATCACCTCGTACATCCGGTCGAGCGTCGGCTGCGACGCGTTGCGCGCCTTCTCGGCGCCGCGCGCGAGCAGGCGCTGCAGCTCGGTCTCGTCCCCGCGCAGCTCCTCGTAACGGCGCCGGACCGGCTCGAACAGCTCGACGACGGCCTCGCCGACGTCGGCCTTGAAGGCGCCGTAGCCCTGCCCGTCGTAGCGCGCCTCGATCTCCTCCGGCGCCGCCCCCGTCGCCACGGCCATGATCTCGACGAGGTTCGAGATCCCCGGCTTCTCGGGCGAGCGAACGACGTCGCGGCCGGAGTCCGTGACGGCGGTCTTGAACTTCCGGCGGATCGTGTCCGGCGGGTCGAGGACGAGCACGGTCCCCTGCGCCGTGCCGCCGGTCGTCGACATCTTCCGCTCGGGCTCCTGGAGGTCCATGATCCGCGCGCCGACCTCGGGGAAGACGGGCTTCGGGACGGTCAGCGTCTCGCCGTAGCGGGTGTTGAAGCGCTCGGCGACGTCGCGCGCGAGCTCGAGGTGCTGGCGCTGGTCCTCGCCGATCGGGACGATGTCGGTCTGGTACAGGAGGATGTCCGCCGCCTGGAGCACGGGGTAGCTGAAGAGGCCGGCCGAGACGAACTCCTGCGCCTCGGCCTTGTCCTTGAACTGGGTCATCCGGCGGAGCTCGCCGAAGCTCGTGACCGAGCCGAGCAGCCACGCCGCCTCGGGATGCGCGGGGACGTGGCTCTGGACGAAGACCGTCGAGCGCTCGGGGTCGAGCCCGGCGGCGAAGAGGAGCGCAGCGAGGGACAGCGTCGACTCGCGCAGCTCCGTCGGGTCGTACTCGACGGTGATCGAGTGCAGGTCGACGATGCAGAAGAAGGCGTCGCCCTGCTCCTGGGTCACGACGTACTGGCGGATGGCGCCGATGTAGTTGCCGAGGTGCTTGGCGCCTGTGGGTTGGATGCCGGAAAAGATGCGCATGGTCGAGGCTCCGTGGGTCGAAAGGGACTCTACGGCGAGGATCGAGCGGGCGGGCTGTGAGTGCGCTACGCGCGCAGGCTCCCGCCGCGCTCGCTGCGCCAGGCCCAGGCATAGATGCGCGTCGCGGGAGTCACAGAACGGAGGTTACCCCTCCCTCGCGCTCCCCGCTCGCGCCTACTCCTCTTCGCCGACCGGCTCCATTCCGCTCCGTAGAGCCGCGTTCGTCGGGCTCTGGTAGTAGATGTACAGCGGCCTCTCGGTTCGCACGATCTGGCTTACGGCCTCGAACTGAGACAGGTTGAGGTGGATGAAGACCCGTCCGTTGGCCGAGTCGAAGACCGGAGGCGCGAGCGGCGTGCCGTCCGGGAAGAAGTAGACGTAGCCGCGATACGTCGGTCCTTCGTAGAGATAGATCCCCGCGATCGCGACGCCCGGGTTCAGGTTCGTCGTCGATCGCGTCGACCACAGACGAAGCGCATAGCCGTCGATGGCGTACTCGGACATGTTCGTCCCCTTTCGCTCGAGGTGCTGGCCGCAACAACGATCGTGGTCGAGTGCCCCAAGGGCAGCTCCACCGTTGCCTCCTTGCTCGGTGAGCGACGCTACTCCCCGGCGAGAACGCGGTCAAGGCTTTGGAAGCCCGCAACTACACTGGCTCCTATGGCCGTCGTCGGCTCGCCCGAGCTCCTCATCGTCATGAGCGCGCACTCGACCCCGGACCAGGTCGAGGAGGTCGTCTCGCGGCTCGAGGAAGCCGGGGCCCACGCGCACGTGACTCCGGGGCGGGAGGCGACGGTGATCGGCGCGATCGGCGAGCGCGAGCTGCTCGCTGCGCTACCGCTCGAGGGCTTCCCCGGGGTCGAGCAGGTGCTGCCGATCCTCAAGCCGTACAAGCTCGTCTCCCGCGAGCTGCGCCGCGACCCGACCGTCATCGAGGCGCGCGGGCGGCGGATCGGAGACGGCTACTTCGGGCTCGTCGCCGGCCCGTGCACGGTCGAGACGCGCGAGCAGACGTTCGAGACGGCGCGCGCGGTGGCGGCGAGCGGCGCGAGCATGCTGCGCGGCGGGGCGTTCAAGCCGCGAACCTCGCCCTACACCTTCCAGGGCCTCGGCCAGGAGGCGCTCGACATCCTCGCCGAGGCGCGTGAGGAGACCGGGCTTCCGCTCGTCACCGAGCTCATGGACCCGCGCCACGTCGAGGCCGTCGTCGAGACGACCGACGTCATCCAGATCGGCGCGCGGAACATGTCCAACTTCGCCCTGCTCGCCGAGGTGGGGCGGGCCCGCAAGCCGGTGCTGCTGAAGCGCGGCCTCTCGGCGACGCTCGAGGAGCTCCTCATGGCCGCCGAGTACGTGGTCAAGGAGGGAAATTCGCGCGTGATCCTCTGCGAGCGCGGGATCAAGACGTTCGAGACGGCAATGCGCTTCACCCTCGACATCGGCGCTGTGCCGGTGTTGAAGCAGGAGACGCACCTGCCGGTGATCGTCGACCCGTCGCACGCGGCCGGCCGGCGCGACCTCGTCCTGCCGCTCGCGCGGGCCGCCGTCGCCGCGGGAGCGGACGGGATCATCGTCGAGGTGCACCCGGTCCCCGAGGAGGCGCTGTGCGACGGGCCGCAGCAGATCCCCGCCGCCGAGTTCGAGGACTTCGCCTCGGAGATCCGCGCGCTCTGCTCGCTCATGGGCCGCGTGATCGGCTAGGCGTTCGGGCGCCGAGTGGTGAGCTCATTGCTGTCGACCGGTCGTTTCAGACGGACGTGTGGGAAACCCACACGTCCTGATGACGGCACCGCAAGCGGCGCCTAAGGTGCGTCTCGCCATCGTGGGAACCGGGCTGATCGGAGCCTCGGTCGGCCTCGCTGCGAAGCGTGCGGGGGTCGAATGGGTGGACGGGTTCGACCCGGATGCGGGGGCCCTCGAGCGCGCCGCCGAGCGCGGGGCCGTCGACGAGCCGGCGCAGAGCCTCGGCGAGGCGGTCGCCGAGGCAGATCTGGCGGTCCTCGCGGCGCCGGTCGCCGAGCTCCCGGCTCAGGTCGGGCGGGTGCTCGACGCCGCGCCGGAACGGTGCACGGTCACCGACGTCGGCTCGACGAAGGGGCCGGTGTGCGCAGCCGCGGCCGGCGCGGCGCGCTTCATCGGCGGCCACCCCGTCTGCGGGTCGGAGGCGCACGGGCCGGAGCACGCCCGCGCCGAGCTTTTCGACGGCGCGACGTGGTTCCTCACTCCCGTGGCGGCGACCGATCCGCAGCGCTACCGCGCGCTGCACGGGTTCGTGTCGTCGCTCGGCGCCGTCCCGGTCGCGGTCGACCCGAACGCGCACGACCGGCTGCTCGCGTTGACGAGCCACCTGCCGCATGCGGTCGCGAACGTGCTCCTGAACCAGGCGGGCGCGACGAGGGTGGAGGGGCACGAGCCGCTCGCGGCGGCGGGCGGGTCGTTTCGGGACATGACCCGCGTGGCGGGCGCGAACCCGCGCATCTGGGTCGACATCTTCCTCGACAACGCCGACGCGCTGCGCGAGGCGCTGGCCGAGCACCGGCGAGGCGTCGAGCGACTCGAGCGGGCGCTCGCGACCGGCGACGCCGGCTTCCTCGCGCGCTGGATCGGCGAGGCCTCGGCGAACCGCCGGCGCCTGCTCCGGGGCGCGTACCCCGACGCGGGGCCGCTCCAGCGGCTGCTCGTGCGCGTCCCGGACCGGCCGGGCGTGCTGGCCGGGATCACGCAGGCGCTCGGCGCGGACCGGATCAACATCGAGGACTTCGAGCTCCAGCACCACTCGCCCGAGCGCGGCGGCCTGCTCACGCTGCTCGTCGCGGGCGAGGAAGAGGCGAGGCGTGCCGCCGAGCTGCTCGAGGCGCAGGGCTACGGCGTCGACGTCTCGCCGGCGCTCGGCGAGTGAAGGTCGAGCCGGCCGCCGCGCTCGTCGGCGACATCGCCGTCCCCGGCGTCAAGGGCATCTGCCAGCGCGGCGTCCTCCTCGGCGCGGTCGCGGACGGCGAGAGCGAGCTCCGCGGCTTCGGCCACGCGGCGGACACCGACGCCGCGATCGACGTAGCCCGCGCGCTCGGCGCCGAGGTCGTCGAGCCGGCCGAGGACGTCGTGCGCGTGCGGGGCCTCGGCCTCCGCGGTCTGCTCGAGCCAGGCGCGCCGCTCGACTGCGGGAACGCGGGGACGGTGATGCGGCTCGTCGCCGGCCTCCTCGCGGGACAGGAGGGGCGGCGATTCGAGCTCGTCGGCGACGAGTCGCTCTCGCGCCGTCCGCAGGAGCGGATCGCCCTCCCGCTCCGGGAGATGGGCGCGCGGGTCGAGACGACCGACGGCCACGCGCCGGTCCGCATCGAGGGGGCGGAGCTGCACCCCATCCGCTACGAGCTGCCCGTCGCGAGCGCGCAGGTGAAGTCCTGTGTCCTGCTCGCCGGCCTCTACGCGCGCGGCGGGGCGACGCGGGTCGTCGAGCGCGTGCCGACCCGCGATCACACTGAGCGGTTGCTGGCCTCGCTCGGTGTGCGCGTGCGCCGCCGAGGTCGCGAGATCGCGGTCGAGCCGGTCGAGTGGCTCCCGCCGCTCTCGCTCGACATCCCCGGAGACTTCTCGTCCGCGGCGCCGTTCGTCGCGGCGGCGACGCTGCTCTCCGGCTCCGACCTGCGGATCCACGACGTGAACCTCAACCCGACGCGGACGGGCTTCCTCGACGTGCTCGAGCGCATGGGCGCGCGCATCGCCGTCTTCAACCGCCGGAGCGCGGGCGGCGAGCCGGTCGGCGACCTCGAGGTGCGGTCGGCCGAGCTGGTCGCGACGGCGGTGGAGCCGGAGGAGGTGCCGCGGCTCGTCGACGAGCTGCCGCTCTTCGCCCTCGTCGCCGGGTGCGCGCGCGGCGAGAGCGAAGTGCGCGGCGCACAGGAGCTGCGCGTAAAGGAGTCGGACCGTGTCGAGACAGTGACAATTGCCCTGCGTGCCCTTGGAATTCGGATTCGAGAACGCGATGATGGCTTCGGGGTGAGGGGTGTTCCCACCCGCCCTAAGGGTGGGGGAATGAGCGCCGCCGGCGACCATCGGATTGCGATGCTCGGCGCGGTCGCGGGCCTCGTCTCGCGCGAGGGAGTGGAGGTCGGGGGCGCCGAGGTGGTCGCTATAAGCTTCCCCGGCTTCTTCGAGCTCCTCGACTCCGTGACCGACCGATGATCGTCGCCATCGACGGCCCAGCCGGGGCCGGCAAGAGCACCGTCGCGCAACAGCTCGCGGAGCGGCTCGGCTTCCGGTACCTCGACACGGGCGCGATGTACCGTGCGCTCACCTGGCTCGCTATGCAGCGGAGCGTCCCGCTCGCCGAGGGAGAGCTGCTGGCCGAGCTCGCGGCGGAGAACCCGGTCGTCTTCGACGAGCGCGGCCGCGTCTTCATCGCGGGCACGGACGTAACGGCCTCGATCCGCGAGTCGCGCATCGACCGGCTCGTCCCCGTCGTCGCGCGGCACCCGGCCGTGCGGCGGGTGATGCGCGTGCGGCAGCGCGAGCTCGGCGAGATCGGCAACGCGGTGATCGAGGGTCGCGACATCGGCACCGTCGTCCTGCCGGATGCGGACGTGAAGATCTACCTCATTGCGGAGACCGCCGTCCGGGCTCGCCGCCGGATGGCCGAGCGGCCGGGCATCGGTGCCGACGCGCTTGCGACCGACCTCCGGCTGCGGGACGAGAGCGACGCGGCGCAGATGCGGCCGGCCGCCGACGCCGAGACGATCGACACGACCGACCTCGAGGTCGACGACGTCGTCGGCCGCATCGAGGAGCTCGTGCGCGCGCGCCAGCCGGCGTGAGCCGGGACGAGGCGCCCCGCTTGGAGCTGACCGAACTCGTGTGGGCCCTCGGCCGGCCCACGATCGGCACCGCGACGCGCATCGTCGCCCCGCTGCGGGTCTACGGCGCCGAGCGCGTGCCGCGGCACGGAGGCGTCGTCCTCGCGCTCAACCACTTCTCATGGATCGACCCGCCGGCCTTCGGCGCGATGTGCCCGCGGACGATCTACTACATGGCGAAGATCGAGGCCCACCGCGCGCCGGGCCTCGGGCAGCTGATCCGCGCGTTCGGGACGTTCTCGGTGCGGCGCGGCGAGTCCGACCGTGAGGCCGTGCGGACGATGCGGCGCGTCGTCGCCGAGGGAAAGGCGCTCGGCCTCTTCGTGGAGGGGACGCGGCAGCGGAGCGGCGTCCCCGGCGAGGTCAAGCCGGGGGCCGCGATGGTCGCGCTGCACGAGGGCGTGCCGGTGGTGCCGGGGACGATCTACGGCTCGCAGCACTGGCGGCTCGGCAACTTCGCCCCGGTCACCGTCGCGTGGGGCGAGCCGCTTAAGTTCGAAGACCTGCCGCGGAACGCGAAGGGGTACCGGGAAGCCTCGGCCGAGATCGAGCGGAGGATTCGCCACCTCTTCGACTTCCTCGTGGACGCGCACGCCGCCGGCCGCCCGGCGGTCGCCGTGCCGCCCAGATGACGGAGGCGGCGCCCGAGCCGCCGCTCGTCGGCACCGTTGCGATCGTCGGCTTCCCCAACGTCGGCAAGTCGATGCTCGTGAACCGGCTGACGGAGAGCCGCGCCGCGGTCGTCCACGAGACGCCCGGCGTCACGCGCGACCGGAAGGAGCTCGTCTGCGAGTGGGCCGGCAAGCGCTTCGTCCTGATCGACACCGGCGGCGTCGACGTCGCCGACCCGTCGCCGCTCACGCGCTCGATTGCCGCGCAGGCCAGGGAGGCGGTCGCGGAGGCGGATCTCGTCGTGTTCATGACCGACGCGCGGGCCGGCGTGACGCCGGGCGACGAGGAGATCGCGCAGATCCTGCGCGCCGCGCGCAGACCGGTCCTCCTGGTCGCGAACAAGATCGACGACCCGGCGCAGGACGATCTCGCGCTCGAGTTCCATCGTCTGGGCCTCGGCGACCCGATCCCGCTCTCCGCGCTCCACGGGCACGGGACCGGCGACCTCCTCGACCGGATCGTCTCCCTGCTACCCGGCACGGCGCCGGAGGTGGCGGGGGAGGACGCGATCCGGGTCGCGATCCTCGGCCGTCCGAACGTCGGCAAGTCGAGCCTCCTGAACGCGCTTCTCGGACGCGAGCGCGTGATCGTCTCGGACGTGCCGGGGACGACGCGCGACGCGATCGACACCGTCCTGCGGCGCGACGAGACGACGTTCGTGCTCGTCGACACCGCGGGGCTGCGGCGCAAGCGCAGGCACCGGCAGGGAATCGAGTACTACTCGGAGTTGCGGGCGCTCCACGCCGCCGAGCGCGCCGACGTCGCCCTCGTGCTCGTCGACTCGAGCGAGGGGCTCGTCGAGGGCGACTTGGCCGTTGCAGATGTGGCTCGAAAGGCCGGATGCTCGACGCTCGTCGTCCTGTCGAAATGGGACGTGTCACAGGTCCGCATCGACGACGTTCGGCGCGAGATACGCCGCCGGTTCCGTCAGCGCCCGCCGCTGATCGCCGTCTCGGCCGTCACCGGGCGGGGCGTCGAGCGGCTCCTCGACGAGGTCGAGCGGCTCTTCGAGCGGCACGCGGGGCGGATCGCGACGGCGGAGCTCAACCGCGTGCTGCGGGAGCTCCGCGAGGCGCGGCAGCCGCCGTCGCGGAACGGCAAGCGCCTCAACCTCCTCTATGGCGCGCAGGTGCGGACGCGGCCGCCGCGCTTCCGCATCCACGTGAACGACCCGCGCCTCGTGACGCGCGACTACGGCTACTGGGTCGAGAACGAGCTGCGGCGCCGCTTCGAGCTCGACGGCGTGCCGGTCTCGATCGATTTTGTCTCACGCTGAAAATGCTGGCGCATTTTCAGCGGCCGGGTTAGTCCCTTCGCTTCGCTCGGGAGAGGGAAACAGCCCGATGCACCCATGAGAAGCTAGGCGCATGAGGATCGTCGTCGTCGGCGGCGGGTCGTGGGGAACCGCGTTCTCGCGTCTGCTCGCCGACCGAGGGCACGACGTGACGCTCGCCTGCCGCGACCCGGAGCAGGCGCGCGCGATCAGCGAGACGGGCCGGAACCCGCGCTACCTCCGGATCGTCGACTTGCGCGGCATCCCGGCGACGCCGATCGCCGAGGCCCCCATCGCCGAAGCCGAGCTCGTCGTCCTCGCGCTCCCGAGCCGCGCGTTCGCCGAGGTCGTCGGCGCCCTGTCCGGAGCGGCGCCGGTCCTCAGCCTCACGAAGGGTCTCGACCCCGGCACGGGAAAGCGCCTCTCCACGCTCGTCGAGCGCCGGCCGGTCGCCGTCCTGTCGGGTCCGAATATGGCCGAAGAGGTCGCCGAAGGGTTGCCGACCGCGGCGGCGATCGCGAGCGAGGACGTCGCGCTCGCCGAGGAGCTCCAGCACGCGATCAACTCGCTCGTCTTCCGCGTCTACGTGAACGAGGACCTCGTCGGCGTCGAGCTCTGCGCGGCGGCGAAGAACGTGATCGGCCTCGCGGCGGGGGGCGTCGACGGCCTCGGCCTCGGCGACAACGCGAAGGCGGCGCTCATCTCCCGCGGCCTGGCGGAGATGGCGCGACTCGGCGAGGCCTGCGGCGCCCGGCCCGAGACCTTCGCCGGTCTCGCCGGCATGGGCGACCTCGTCGTCACGTGCTGGAGCCGCCACGGCCGGAACCGCCAAGCGGGGGAGCTGATCGCGCGGGGTGCCACGCCCGCCGAGGCCGCGGCCAGGATCGGCATGGTCGTCGAGGGCCTGACGACGGCGCCCGTCCTGCGCGACCTCTCGCGCCGGCTCGGGATCGAGCTTCCCATCACGGAGGGGGTCTGCAGCGTCCTCGCGGGGAAGAGCCTCGCCGAGCTCGTCGCCGGCCTGATGGGGAGGAAACCGACGGGAGAGTGAGTACGATGCCGTCCATGAGGCGTCTCGCCGCGGCTGCGTTCCTCGCAGCCCTCGCGTTCGTCGGCGCCGGGTGCGGCGGCGGCTCGAAGTCGGGAGCCACCGGCAGCTCGGGCGCCGCGTCGCTCGTCTCCGCGAACGCGCCGTTCTACGCCTCGATCGACACGAGCCTCTCCTCCGACCAGTGGAAGGCGCTCAACTCGCTGCTCGACAAGTTTCCGGGCAAGGACAAGCTGCTGACCCAGCTCCGCCAGTCGCTCGAGAGCGACACGAAGGTGACGTGGAAGAACGACGTCAAGCCGGCGCTCGGCTCGGAGCTCGACGTCGCCGCCCTCGACCTCGATCCCGCCGGGAACGTCGTCGGCTTCCTGCAGCCGAAGGACGAGGACGCCTTCAACCGGTTCGTCAAGAAGACGAACGCCGAGGCGAAGAAGCCGAGCGACAAGATCTACGTCCTCGACTACAAGGGCTGGAAGGTGATCGCCGACAGCCAGGCGAAGCTCGACCGGTTCAAGCAGCAGGCCGGCTCGGGCGCGAAGCTTGCCGACGACTCGACCTTCAAGGACGCCACCGGCTCGCTCTCCGACAAGGCGCTCGTGAAGATCTACGCGAACGGCCGCCAGATCTTCGACCGGTTCCGGCAGGCGTTTCCGCAGCTTGCCTCGTCGGGGGCGTCGAGCATCGACTGGATCGCCGCCGAGCTCGTTGCGAAGGACGACGGGGTGGCTTTCGACGGCAACGTCAAGACGCACAGCAAGTCGAAAGCCAAGCCGTACGAGGCCAAGCTCCTCGGCGAGGTTCCGTCCGGCGCGATCCTGTACCTCTCGTTCAACGGCAGCGCGGCGCAGTCGCAGCTCCAGAAGGCGTTCCGCTCCGGCGCCGGGTCGCTGTCGCCGCAGGCGCTCCCGTTCCTGCGGCTCCTCCAGCAGCTCGCCCCGCTCTTCGCGCACGAGAACGCGCTCTACGTCCGGGCGGGCGGCGCGCTCATCCCCGAGGTGACGCTGGTCACGCAGCCGGACAACACGAGCCAGGGCGTCGCCACGATCGACAAGCTCGTCGCCTCGCTCGGGAAGAGCTTCGGCCTGCCGCTCCATCCGCGGCCGGTCACGATCGCCGGCGCCCCGTTCAAGGAGCTGAACCTCGGCAACGTCTCGCTCTTCTACGGCGCCGTCGACGGCAAGGTCGTCCTCACCGACGCGCAGCGAGCCGTCTCCGACCTCGAGAGCGGTGGCTCGAAGCTGAAGGACGACTCGACCTTCGAGGACGCGAAGAAGGCCTCCGGCCTGCCCGACCAGACGAACGGGTTCGTCTACCTCGACCTGAAGGACGCGATCCCGCTACTCGAGAGCCTCGTCCAGCTCGGCGGCGTCCAAGCGCCCCGGGAGGTCTCCGACAACCTGCGGCCGCTCCAGTCGTTCACGGCCTGGTCGACGACGGACGGCGACCTGCGCAAGTTCAGCGTCTTCCTCCAGCTCAAGTAGCCGGTGGCGCGCGAGTTCCAGTTCACCTCCGAGTCGGTCACGGAGGGTCATCCGGACAAGGTCGCCGACCAGGTCTCCGACGCCGTCCTCGACGCCGTGCTCCGCGACGACCCCGCCGGGCGCGTCGCCTGCGAGACGCTCATCACGACCGGCCTCGTCGTCGTCGCGGGCGAGATCACGACCGAGACGTGGGTAGACGTCTCGAACATCGTCCGCGACACGATCGGCCGGATCGGCTACACCCATTCCGAGTACGGGTTCGACGCGACCACCTGCGGCGTCGTCGTCGCGATCGATCCGCAGTCGCCCGACATCGCGCAGGGCGTCGACTCCTCGTACGAGGTGCAGCACGACCCGGGCGACGACGACCCCCTCGACCGCGTCGGCGCCGGCGACCAGGGGATGATGTTCGGCTACGCGACGAACGAGACGGCCGAGCTGATGCCGCTGCCGATCATGCTCGCGCACAAGGTGTGCCGGCGCCTCGCCGGCGTCCGGAAGTCGGAGCAGCTCAAGTACCTGCGGCCCGACGGCAAGGCGCAGGTGACCGTCCGCTACGAGGTCGACGACCTCGGCCGCCAGCGCCCGGTCGAGATCGACCGCGTCCTCGTCTCCACCCAGCACGCGGAGGGCATCGACCCGGAGACGATCAAGGAGGACGTGATCGAGCACGTGCTCCACCCGGTGCTGCCGCGCGACCTCTACGACGAGCGGCGCTTCGGCGAGCGCGACTTCGTCTTCGTCAACCCGACCGGCAAGTTCGTCCTCGGCGGCCCGATGGGCGACACCGGCCTCACCGGCCGCAAGATCATCGTCGACACGTACGGAGGCGCGGCGCGGCACGGCGGCGGCGCGTTCTCGGGCAAGGATCCGACGAAGGTCGACCGCTCGGCCGCGTACGCGGCCCGCTACGTGGCGAAGAACGTCGTCGCCGCCGGGCTCGCCGACCGCTGCGAGGTGAACGTCGCCTACGCGATCGGCGTCGCCCATCCCGTCTCGGTCGCCGTCGCCACCTTCGGGACGGAGCGGATCCCGCCCGACCGCATCGAGGATCTCGTCCGCGAGCACTTCGACCTCCGCCCGGCGGCGATCCTCCGCGACCTCGATCTGCGTCGGCCGATCTTCGCGAAGACGGCGGCCTACGGCCACTTCGGGCGGGACGACCACGACTTCAGCTGGGAGCGCGTCGACCGCGCCGAGGCGCTCCGGAAGGCGGCCGGCCTGGAGCCGCGCGTGGCGGCCGAGCGGGAGCTCGGCCCCGACGCCGCGGCGCCGTTCGCCGCCTACGACGTGCACGACGCCTAATCCGGATCGCCTTCTTTCCCACCTTCAGGGATATTCTTCCCGAATAATGGGAAGACAAGATCAGCTCACGCCGCTCTTTCGGTCGCCGAGCCAAGGCCGCATCCTCGCGGCGCTTCTCTTGGGCCAATCGGACGAGCCCCTCACGATTGCCGAGATCGGTCGCAGGGCGCATGCCCCGTCTTCGACCGCCCACCGGGAGATCGACCGATTGGAGCGGTATGGCATCGTGACGTCGCGGCGCTTCGCGCAGACTCGCCTCGTGCGCGTGGACGAGCACAACCCGTACCTCGGGGACCTGCGGTCGCTCGTGATGAAGGCGTACGGCCCGGCGGCGATCCTCGGGCAGCTTCTCGGCGAAGTTCGAGGCATCGAAGCGGTCTACGTCTTCGGCTCTTGGGCAGGGCGGCTCGCGGGAGAACCTGGCCCGCCACCGGGCGACGTCGACCTGCTCGTCGTCGGTCATCCGGATCCTGACGCGCTCGACGCGGCGGTGCGGGAGGCGGAAGCGAGCCTCGGACGCGAAGTCCAGCCCACCGTCGTCTCACCATCGGAATGGGACGCGGCGCGATCCCCCCTTCTGCGCACGATCAAGAAGCGGCCCCTGGTGCCGGTCGCTTTGGCCCGCGATGACTGACGCGCTGCAGCACCTCTTGGAGGCTGGGCTGCTGGAGGAAGTCGAACCACACGGTGAGGACGCCGTTCTCCGACTCGATGAGGCGGAGCGACACCTCTCTTCTGCAGAACAGATCGCCGCGGAGGATCCGAGCGGCGCACCTCGCATATGACGCGGCTCGAAAGGCGGCGACCGCCCACATGCTCGCTCGTGGTCTGCGTGTGACGAATCGACCAGGTGCGCACGCAACAACCGGTCGCTACGCGTTGAACGAGATCGGCGAAGCCTTCGCTCCGTTCGATCGGATGCGGAGACGCCGTAACCGCTCCGAGTACGGAACGAGTTCATCAGCGAGCTGGAGGTCGCCGACGCGGTAGCCAGCGGCCGCATCATGCTCGAAGCCGTTCGGGCGGCTTTGGCGAGGGATGAAGGCGCTGACTAGGCTGCGCGGCGCACGAAGAGCCCCGCCGCCGCCTTCTCGCCGACCGCGCGCAGGGACCCGTTCAGCCGGACCGTGAACTGCCCGGCGGCGGGCTGCACCTCGTGGATCTCGATCTCGGCGCCCGGCGTCAGGCCCTGGTCGTAGAACCAGTGCAGGAGCTCGCCGTCGTGCTCGGCGAGGCGGACGATCGTCGCGCGCGCCCCGGGCTCGAGCTCCGTCAGTGGTGCTAGCTCGGGGTTCTCGGCCTGCTCGACGGCCGGGTTGACCGGCCAGCCGTGCGGGCAGCGGTCGGGGCCGCCGAGCCGGCGGTCGATGCGCTCGATCATGTCGTCTGAGAACGTGTCGCCGAGCTCGTCGGCGTGGACGTGCGCCTCGGCAGCCGTGTAGCCCATGAAGTCGGTGAGCAGGCGCTCGATGATCCGGTGCTTGCGCACGACGCGCTCGGCCCGCTCCTGCCCGGTCGGGGTGAGCAGCGCCTCCTTGCGCCGGCCGCGCTCGATCAGGCCCTCGGCCTCGAGCCGCTTGAGCATCTCACCGGCGGACGCGCGCGAGACGTGCAGCATCTCCGCGACGCGTGAGGCGAGCGGGAGCGCGCCGCCCGCCTTCGGCGTGTACTCCCCGATCGGGAAGGCCAGGAAGTAGATCGTCTCGAGGTACTCGTCGATCGAGTGGCCCTGTGCCATCGCTCACCTCCGGCGGCCATGATAATTCCGCTTGCTGTAAGGTGACCCTTACATTGTCGACCGCCCAGATCCTAGGACTCGGCGCGATCGCCGGGCTGACCATCTTCATCGGGCTTCCGGTGGGGCGGATGCACGCGCTCGACATGCGCTTGAAGTGCTTCCTCAGCTCGACGGCGACGGGCATCTTGCTCTTCCTGCTGTGGGACATCCTGAGCGGTGCCGTCGAGCCGGTCGAGGAGGCTCTGAAGGCGGGCCGAGACGGCCGGTTCGCGTGGCTCGCCACCCTGCTCGCCGCCGGCTTCTTCGTCGGCCTTCTGTCGCTCGTCGCATACGACGCCTGGATGAAGCGCCGGCGGCGGAAGACCTTCGTCAGCGCGGGGGCCGCCGCCGCTACGGACTACGAGCACCACTTCGTGGGCCTCTCGCCGGCCCGCTGGCTCGCCGTCTTCATCGCCACCGGCATCGGTCTGCACAACTTCTCGGAAGGGCTCGCGATCGGACAGTCGGCGGCGCGCGACGAGATCAGCCTGGCGCTCGTTCTCGCCATCGGCTTTGGCCTGCACAACGCCACCGAGGGCTTCGGCATCGTCGCTCCGCTCGCGACCGAGCCAGGGGCGCCCAGCTGGGGCTTTCTCGCGCTGCTGGGTGTCGTCGGCGGCGGGCCCACCTTCTTCGGGACGCTGCTCGGCCAGGCATGGGTGAACGAGAGCCTTTCGGTGGCGGTACTTGCCCTCGCCGCCGGCTCGATCCTCTACGTCGTGATGGAGCTCCTGAACGTGAGCCGCGCGTTCGGCTCGAAGCAGGCGACGACGCTCGGGATCCTGCTCGGGCTCGTGCTCGGCTTCGGGACCGACTTCATCCTCGTCGCAGCCGGCGCCTGAGGCCGCGGAGGCCCGCTGCTGCGGGCCTCCGGTGGGCAATGCGCGGTCGGTTGTTACGCGGCACAGGTGGGCGGGGGTGCGCCTTCGCCGGCCGGCGGCTCCCGGAGCACCGTCGCGTCGGCGGGCAGGAAGTAGAGCGAGTAGAAGTCCGCTCCTTCGGGGCCTGCCGTCGCAAGATGCACCTTGAGTCCCGTCGCGAAGCCCTCGCCGTCGATGTACGTTGTGACGTGGCAGTGCTCATCGGTGAGGGTGAGGCTGCCGCCGACGACCAGCACGAGGTTCGGCCCCGGGTGCGTGTGCCAGAGCGTCGACTGCCCGGGTGCGAAACGCAGGTGCTGGAGGACGCCCTTCGTTCCGTGCGCTTGCTTGATCGCCCGTGTGAATGCGTCCACCGAGAGCACGTTCACCGACGACGCGCCGGCGAGCGTTCCGAGCGGCACGCCGGCCGGATCGACCGTCCGCGAGGGCAGTGCAGCGTACGCCGCGAGCGCTGCCGCGCCCGCCGCGACCACGAGCGCCAGAGCCACGATTCTCTTCCTTCGCATCTCATACCTCCTGTGTCGTCAGGGCGCTGGAAGCGGGGCCGCGTTGCGGCCGGAGCAGCGTGCGCAGCTGCGTCGTCACTCGGCGCCTCGCTGATTCCGGAGCGGCGGGTCGAGCC
>DASQWB010000132.1:0-18047 GCA_035640455.1 Gaiellaceae bacterium
TCCGGCCAGCGGTCGGAGCCGCGGCAGACGGCATCGCTCGCCGCCCGGACGCGCAGCCGATCGTCGGCCGCCGCGGGTCTCGTTGCCCGGCCGGCCGCGGTGAGCGGGCAGATGCTCCTTCGCCTCGTCGTGAGCATCCTCGCCGCGCTGAGCGCCTTGCTCGCCGCGGCGGCAGCGCTCGAGCGTGAGAAGCGCGAGCGGGTCCTGCAGCGGTACCGGCGGAGGCTCCACTCGTGACGGCGCCATCGACACCCGAGATGGCGGTGGGCGGCGGCGACCCCGACGGCCGCCGCCCACACCGCCGCAGACTGGTCGTGCTCGTATCGGCTCTGGCTATGCTCGTCGTTCCGGCCGGCGCGTTCGGATGGCGTGAGAGCCAGGGTTCCACGATCCCGCTGACGCACGGCGACATCGTCAAGGTGACCGGCGCGCCGATCGGCTGCATCGTGCGGCAGCAGGACGGCTACCCGGCCCTCGACTGCCGAAAGATCGGCCCGCTCGCCGGGAGCTACGGGACGATCTTGACGAGCCGGAAGGTCCTCGTGGTTCGGTTCGAGAACCAGAGGATCGCGAAGGTCGTCTTCATCGCGCGCCACAAGAAGCTGGGGGTGCACACATGCGGTTGAGCGACGTGACACGAGAGCCGGCGGATCGAGCGGCCGCCTGGCCGACAGCAGAGCCACCAGAGCAGACATCCGCGCTCCAGCAGTACCTGCGGACGCTGCGGCGGCGGAAATGGATCGTCCTCCAGGCGCTGATCCTCACGCCGCTCGCCGCCGCGTTCCTTTCGCTGCGGCAGCAACCGCAGTACCAGGCGACGGCGAGCGTGCTGCTCGGCGACGAGACGGTCGCGGCCGTCCTCGCCGGTGCGGCCGACAGCGCCTCGGCCGACCGGATCGCGCAGACGCAGGCGGACATCGCACGCACACCGCAGGTGCTCCGCAACGCGATCGCCCCTGTCCGCGGAGCAGAGAACGTGACGGTCGACGACCTGCTGAAGCGGTCGAGCGTCTCGCCGCGGACGAACTCGGACGTGCTCGACTTCCGCGTCAAGGACGAGAGCGCCTCCCGCGCAGAGGCTCTGGCGACGAGCTATGCGAATCAGTTCGTCGCCTTCCGCAGCCGGCTGACGCTGAATGCCCTCGAGCGGGCGCGAACACAGGTCGAGCGCCGGCTCGACGAGCTGAGGGCGCGCGGCGCCGGGGCCGCGACGCTCGCGCCGCTCGTGAAGCGGGAGCACGACCTCCTGAGCGCCGAAGCATCGACCGGTAGCCAGCCGCTCGTCCTCCGGCGCGCAACCGACGCCGACCGCGTCCAGCCGCATCCCGTGCGTAACATCGTCCTCGGCGTCATGCTCGGCCTCGCCCTGGGCATCGGGCTCGCCGCCCTTTGGGACGCCCTCGACACGCGCGTTCGCAGCGTCGCGGAGATCCGCGACCTCCTCACGCTGCCGCTCCTCGGCCGCGTCCGCGCCCCGAGCCGGCGCGGCGCGGGCGAGCTCGTGATGCAGACCGATCCGTACGGACGCGAGGCGGAGGCGTTCCGCATCCTGCGCGCGAACCTCGACTTCGCCAACGTCGACCGCAGCGCGCGCGTGATCATGCTGACGGGCGCGGTCGACGGCGAGGGCAGGTCGACGACGGTGGCGAACCTCGCGGTCGCCTGCGCCCTGGCAGGCCGCAAGGTCGTTCTCGCGGACCTCGACCTGCGGCACCCGTCGATCGGCCGGTTCTTCGCCCTCGACGGGCGGCCCGGTCTCACCGACGTCGCGCTCGGCCACGTCGATCTCGAGGACGCGCTCGCTCCGGTCGCGCTTCGCGGTCGTCCGGAGAGCGATCTCGGTACCCCCCTCGAGCGGCCGCTCGATCCGCGCGGCAGCCTCGAGGTGCTCCCGGCGGGCCCGGCTCCGCTCGACAGCGGCGAGTTCGTCGGCTCCCGAGCCGTCCAGGACGTTCTCCAAGCGCTCGAGCAGCGCGCCGACCTCGTGCTCGTCGACGCGCCGCCGCTGCTCCCGGTCGGCGACGCGAGGACCTTGAGCGCGACCGTCCACGCCCTCGTCCTCGTCACGAACCTCGAGTTCGCGAACAGGCCGATGCTCGAGGAGCTGCGGCGTGTCCTCGACGCGTGTCCGACCCGCGTCCTCGGATTCGTCGCCACCGGCGTCGACGAGACGCAGGACGACCACTACGGCGGCTTCTACGAGCACCGAACCGGCCGCTACCCGCGCGCGAAGGAGCGGGCGGCCTGAGGGGAGCGAGGATGGCAGCCGCGTCCGCGCCCGTCGCGGCGCCCACACGGCCGACGAGCCCAGCCGTCCTGGACGGCGCCGCCGCCGTCCGCCGCTCGGTGACCTCGGTCCGGAAGCGGCGTGGCTGGCTCGTCCGGAGGATGCTCGCGCTCGCCGACGTCGTCGGCCTCACGATGGCTTTTGCGCTGGCCGAGCTCCTCGTCAACGAAGCCGGTCGGAACGGGACCTGGAGCGGAACGTCCGAGCTCCTCCTCTTCCTCGTCATGCTGCCGCTCTGGATCGGGTTCGCCGACCTGCACGGGCTCTACAAGCGCGACGAGGAGCGAACCGACCACTCCACCGCGGACGACCTCGTCGGCGTCATGCAGCTCGTGACGCTCGGGACCTGGCTCTTCCTCGGCGGCATGTGGCTCACGAGGCTGGGTTCGCCGACGATCCCGAAGCTCTTCGTCTTCTGGGCGACGGCGATCGTGGCCGTGACGACCGCGCGCGCCGGCGCGCGGGCCTTCTGCCGGCGACGGCTCGAATACGTCCAGAACACTGTGATCGTGGGCGCGGGCACTGTCGGGCAAGTCGTCGCGCGAAAGCTGCTCCAGCACCGCGAGTACGGCGTGAACGTCGTCGGTTTGGTGGACGTGAGGCCGCGCGAACGGCTGCCCGGCCTCCGGCGGCTCCCGCTCCTCGGGCGATCGGCGGAGCTCCGGGACATCGTCCGCCGCTATGGCGTCGAGCGGGTGATCTTCGCGTTCTCGGACGAGCCGAGCGAGCAGACAGTCGCAGTCGTGCGCTCGATCAAGGACCTGGACGTCCAAATCGACATCGTGCCGCGGCTGTATGAGCTCGTCGGCCCGACCGCCGACATCTTCACGGTCGAGGGGATCCCGCTCATAGGCCTGCCCCCGCTCAGGCTCTCGCGCCGCGCGCGGGTGCTGAAGCGTGCGCTCGATCTCGTGGTCGCAGCGCTGGGGCTCGTCCTGCTCGCGCCGGTCTTCGCGCTCGTCACGCTGCTCATCAGGCTCGACTCGTGCGGGCCTGCCCTCTTCTGGCAGGCGCGGGTCGGCGCCGGCGGCCGCGTCTTCCGGATGGCCAAGTTCCGCACCATGTGCCGCGACGCCGAGGAGCGCAAGTACGGGCTCGCGCACTTGAACAGGCACGCGCGCCCGGGCGGGGACGCGCGGATGTTCAAGATCGACTGCGACCCGCGTGTGACGCGGGTCGGAGCATTCCTCCGCAGGTACTCGCTCGACGAGCTGCCGCAGCTGATCAACGTGCTCAACGGCGAGATGTCACTCGTCGGGCCGCGGCCGCTCATCGCGGAGGAGGCGCAGCACGTCCGCGACTGGGCGCTCCGGCGGCTCGACCTGAAGCCGGGAATGACAGGGCTCTGGCAGGTGCTCGGACGGAGCGCGATCCCGTTCGAGGAGATGGTGCGCCTCGACTATCTCTACGTCACCAACTGGTCGCTCTGGCGCGACTGTCTCCTCCTGCTGCGGACGCTTCCGGTCGTCATGCGGGGGGTGCAGGGATGACCGAGCTCCCGCTCGATAGCCGTGACGCCCGGCGCTGGATGCCAGTCGCCGAGGCTGCGGCAGTCGCCGGGGTCTCGGCGTCGGCCGTCAACCGCTGGCAGCACGCCGGGCGCATCGCCCACCGGCTCGAGACCGGCCGCGGCCGCCGGCTCGTCGATCTCGACGAGGTGCTCAGCGTGCGCGCGGCGGGCGCCGGACGGCGCTCCGTGAGCGACCGCGGCGAGGTCGTCCCGCTCGAAGCGTCGAAGCCGGCAGCCGAGCTCCGCGAGCGCCTCGAGCGCGCGGCGGAGGCCGCCGAGGCGGAGGGAAGGGCCGCCGCCGAAGCAGAGGCGGAGGAGCTCCGCCGGCGTGTGCGTGAGCTCGAATCGTGGATCTCCGAGTCGACCCGTTTCGAGGACATCGAGCAGGTGCAGCTCGGACGACTTCTGGCCCTCGCATCCGCCGAGCGGGAGGCGAGGCGGCTCCCGCTGATCGCTTCGGCGCGCACGCTGCTGCTCGCGCTCTACGTCCTCGTCGTCGTCGCGTTCATCGTCCTCCTGCTCGTGGTGCGCGTATGAGGGTTCTTCACATCGGCCCCTTCCGGCTCGGCCGACCGTCCGGGCATTTCAACGCCTTGTGGGCCCTCGCCTGCGCACAGGCCGAGGCGGGACACGACGTCTCGATCGTGCGGGTCGGAAAGCCCGTCGCACCGGAGCACGTGGAGATCGGCCGGGAAGCCGGTGTCCGGCTCCTCGGCTTCCCGTGTCCTCGCTGGCGGGCCCTCTGGAAGGACGACAGCGGGTTTTTAGCGGAGATCCTCGAGGACTTTCGGCCTGATCTCGCGCACCTCTTCTACGTCCGAGTTCCGAAGTTCTTCTACGTCGCCCGGCTGCTGAAGCAGCGCGGCGTGCCGTACGTCGTCTCGCTGCACGGCGGGATGGACTCGACGGAGATGCTGAGGCGGCGCTATCGCAAGCTCGTCTACTGGCATGCGATCGAGAAGTGGATCCACGCGAACGCGGTCGGGCTGCACTTCGTCTCCGAGGGCGAGCGCGCCGACTACCGCGCCGCCTGGGGCATCGTCAGGCCGGCGGACGCGGTCGTCCCGAACATCCTCGAGATCCCCGACGACGCGCCGCTGTGGCCGGGGCCCGTGGATCTCCGCCGGCCGAGGTTCGCCTACTTCGGCCGGTACGACATCTGGCACAAGGGGCTGGACCTCGCGCTGGCGATGCTGCGGGCGCTGCGCGGCCGCGGCGTCCAAGGGCAGCTCCACCTCTACGGGGCGGCAGACGATTACGCCGCCGCGGTACGGCGGCTCCTGGCCGCCTACGGCGACGTCCCGGTCGTCGACCACGGCTTCGTCGGCGGCCCGGAGCGGTTCGCGCGGATGGCCGGTCACGACGTCTACCTCCAGTACTCGAGGTTCGAGGTCTTCGGGCTCTCGCTCGCCGAGGCGATGGGCGTGGGCCTGCCGTCGTTCGTCAGCGAGCGGGCCGCGCTCGCCCCCACCCTCGCGGCCGCGGGCGCCGCCATGGAGATCCCGATGGAACCCGACCGCGCGGCGGCGATCGTCGCCGACGCGCTCGCCCGCCCCGACCTGCTGAACGACGTCGGCGCGCGGGGGCGGGCCTGGGTGCGATCCGAGTGTGCTCCGGCGGCAGTCGTGAGCCGGATGGACGGCTTCTATGAGCGAGCGTTGGCCGCCTGAGCGGAGGCGAGTGGCGCTCGCCGAGGCAATCGTCTCGAGCTGGGGCGAGCGGTCGATCGAGTACGCAGTCGTCCACGGCCTCGAGCGGTACCCAATGCGAATCGGCCGCGACCTCGACGTCGCGATCGGGCGCGAGAGCGTTGCCGAGGCCGTCCAGACGGCCGTCGCGTGCGGGCGCGACCACGGGTACGGGACCGTCCTCTTCCGCTGGTCGCACTGGGGCCTCTACCAGCTCGCGCTCCTCGACCCGAAGGAATCCGTCGCGCTCGCGCTCGACCTCCTCTGCACGACCGACGTGTGGCGCGCGAAGGCGATCCAGCTGGTGGACGAGCCGCAGCTCGAGCGGATCACGGCCGGCGACGACCGGCTCGGGCCATTCACCGTCTCCGAAGAGGGGCGGTTCCTCAAATCCTGCGTGCGTCCGCTGCTCTGCGGCGACCTCTCCCGGGTCGCCGCCGGCCGCGAGTGGTCGCTGCCCGTCAGGCCGCCGCACCCGATCGAGCGCGAGCAGCTCGAGGAGCTTGTCGGCGAAGCGGGAGCCTCTTCGCTCGCGACCGCAGCGTCGCCCGGCGAGCTCGCAGTGTCGCTGCGAGGCCTCCAGCGTCGGTGGGCCCGCTCGCATCCGCTCGCCGCTACGCGAAGCATCCGCGACGCCGTCGCGGGCCGCGTCCGCCGCCGCCTCCTGAACCCCGCGGCGTGCGTCTTCGTCGCCACCCCTCAGCCACAGGTCGTGCTGGAAGCGGCGCAGGAGCTGGCGCGCGACGCGAGACGGATGTTCGTCGACCTGCGCCCGACGGAGATGCCGAGCTCGCGCCTCCGGCGGACCGCCGCGGAGGTCGTCGTGTGGCGCGCGCCGCCCGTCTCCGAGTTCGTCGTAACCGTCGTCGTCGGAGGACCGTCGGGAGACGGTCCGGGGCCCGCGCTCCTACACCGCGTCCTCCCGACGACCGCTCTCGAGTTGAACCGCCGACGGCGCGATCGGGCGCAGGCTGCCCTGCGGGCGAGGATCGTCGAGTTCCTCGCCGAGATCTATTCGCCGAGCGCCTTCCTGGGCGGCCGCGCGCAAGAGCAACGGGTGCTCGCACCGGCGGTCCGGAGGCTCGAGCAGACACGGGTATGAGGTCGCACCCGCGCGGTCTGGTCGTGCTCGTCGCCGGTCCCGACGGCGCCGGCAAGTCGTCGGTCGCGCGCCGGCTCATCGACGAGTTCGCGACCGAGGTCACGCGCGTCGTACACACGCACTGGCGTCCGGGGCTGTTGCCGCACCCGCGCGCGCTCGTGGGCGGGCGTGGTGCGGCCGACAGCGCGCGGCCACATGCTCGGACCCCCCACGGAGCCGTTGTCTCGCTCGGCCTGCTCGGCTACTACTGGCTCGACTTCCTGCTCGGCGGCTGGCTGCACCAGCAGGCGATCAGGCGCCGCGGAGGGCTCGTGGTCGTCGAGCGCGGCTGGTGGGACGTCGCGATCGACAGCCGCCGCTACCGGCTGTCCGTCGCGCCTGCGGTCGTGAGGACGCTCGCCTACCTCCTACCACGTCCCGACCTCGCCCTCGTACTCCACGGCGATCCGCGCGTGCTCTCGGTGCGGAAGGGCGAGCTGGCGACCGCGGAGATCGCCCGACAGAACGTGCTCTGGCGGAAGACCCGCGCCGGTCACCGGCAGGTCCTCCTCGACGCCGGTGAGCCGGAGGAAGCGGTCCTGGGAAAGTCCGTTGCGGCTGTCCGGGTCGCCCTCGCTCGAGGCGGGCCGCGCTGGGCGAGGCTGCCGGGCGCGAATCGCGGGCAAGCTGGCCTTCACGCCTTCGGCGAGCCGCGGTGGTGGCTTCCTCGCGATTCGCGCCGAGGAATCCGAGACGGGCTTCTGCTCTACCACCCCGTGACGACGAAGGGCCTCGCCGTCCGGCAGGCGGCGTGGCTCCTTGCCGGCGCCGGGCTCGGCCGACTGCTCCCGTGCTGCGAGGAGCCTCCGCCGGGGGTGACGCAGGCGATCGAGACGCGCGTCCGGGACGCCTTGGAGCAGGCGGGCCTCGAGCCGCCGGGCGAGCTCGTGTTCGCGCTCGGCAGGTGCAACCAGCACGGGAAGTTCCTCGCTGTCTGCTTCGACCGCGGTGCGAGGCCGGCGGCGCTCGCGAAGATCGCGCTCCGCGACGAGGCTCGCGCATCGCTCGCCCGCGAGTCGGCGAACCTCGCGCGTCTCCGTCGCCACCTGCCGCCGCCGCTCGTGGCGCCGGCCGTTCTGGCGCGGGGAGACGGCGTCCTGCTCTTCGCTGTCGAGCACTGGCGTCCGCGACGGCGCCCGCTCCGGATGCCCGCCGAGGTCGCGAGGGCGCTCGGCGAGTTCTTCTCGCAAGGCGACGACTCCTCGCTCGGCCCCGCGCACGGCGACGCGGTGCCGTGGAACCTGCTGCGCACGCCGACCGGCTGGCTCCTCGTCGACTGGGAGAACGCGACCGAGACGGCGCCGCCCTTCCACGACATCTTCCATTACCTCGTGCACTCGTTCGCGACGCTCGGCCGGCCGCGCGGCGAGGAGATCCTCGACGGCCTGGCCGGAAAGGGCTGGATCGGCGCCGTGATCGGCGCCTACGCCGAGGGCGCAGGCGTGCCGGCAGCCTCCGCTGCGCCGCTCCTGGCCCGGTATCTCGAGTGGAGCATCGAGCCGGAGCGGCGGGCGCCGGACGCCCAGGTCGAGATCCGCGGCTCGGGCTCCGACCTCGCCGCGCGCCGGCGATTGCTCGCGGAGGTGCGCCGGTGAGCGCCGCGCGCATTCTCGCCTTCGACTACGCGTGCGAGCCCGGGGAGGGCTCCGAGCCGGGAGCGGGCTGGGCGTGGGCGCGCATCCTCGCCCGGCTCGGCGACACCTGGGTGGTGACGCGCGCGAACAACCGCGTCCCGATCGAGAAGTCGCTCCGCGTGACTCCGGAGCGCGACCGGCTCCACTTCGTCTTCGTCGACCTCCCTCCGTGGGCGCGCTTCTGGAAGAAGGGCCAGCGGGGGATCAGGGTCTACTACCTGCTCTGGCAGATCGCCGCGCTCCGCGCCGCCAGGCGGCTGCACAGGGACGTCCGCTTCACACTCGTGTGGCACCTGACCTTTGCGAATGCCTGGTTCGGCTCGCTGGCGCCGCTCGTCGGGCCGCCCTTCGTCTACGGGCCGGTCGGCGGCGGTGTCGGCATGCCGCCCCGCCGGCTCGTCCGGATGCTCGGCGGCCGGGCACTTCGGTTCGAGCTGGCACGCGCCGCCGCCAAGGGCTTCGGCCGGTACGTGAACCCGCTCGCCCGTCTCGCCTGGGCGCGCGCGCGCCTCGTGCTCGTCCAGAACCCGGAGACCGCAAGCTGGCTGCCGCGGCGGCATCGCGGCAAGGCCAGCGTCTTCCCCAACCCGGTCCTCGACGCGATGCTCGAGCGGGAACGCGTGGGAGGCGATCCGCCAACGGCTCTCTTCGCCGGCAGGCTGCTCGCCTGGAAAGGCGCGGCGCTCGCCCTGAAGTCGATCGCCGGCACCCGAGACTGGCGCCTGCTCGTCTGCGGCGCGGGTCGCGACGAGCGGCAGATCGCGGAGCTCGCGGACCGGCTCGGCCTCGACGGGCGCGTGCGGTTTCTCGGGCAGCAGCCGCGCGAGGAAGTGCTGCGCCTGATGCGAAGCGAGGCCGACGTCCTGCTCTTCCCGAGCCTGCGCGAGGAGGCGGGCTGGATCGTCGTCGAAGCCCTCGCGTCGGGAATCCCCGTCGTCTGCCTCGACCGCGGCGGTCCTCCTGTGCTCGCCGGGAACGCGGCGCTGGCGGCTCCGGTCGAGGACGATCCCGAAGCCGTCGCCTCGTCGCTCGCCAGATTGCTCGAGGATGAGCTGCCGAGCGAGGAGCAGGTGCGAGCACGGGCGCGCCACTTCTCGACAGCCGGCATCGAAGCACGGCTCCATGAGCTCCTCGCCGACGCGGGCCTTGCCGCTGGAGGCCGCCCATGCTGACCGGCCACACGGCCGCGCCTCGGCTCGCGCGGGGCGTCCGCGCCCGCGAGGCGGCCGTCGTCGCGGCGGCCGCCGGGCTCGTCGGCTGGGCGATCGCGCTCGGCCACCCGTGGGCCGAGCTCGCGGCGGCGGCGGTGCTCCTCTTCGCCGCCGCCGCCCGCGCTCGTCGGCATGCCGTCCGCGTGAGCAGCAGCTTCCTCGTCGTCGAGCTCCCGATCCTCCTCCTGCTCTTCCTGGACGTCTACTACCCCCACGCCCGAACGGCGACGGATCTCGCCGGGAACCCCCTCGACGCCGGAGGCATGGCCAAGCTCGTGGCCGTGGGCCTGGCGATCCTGATCGGCGGCCTCGCGTTCGCCACGAGCACCGCCGCACCGAGGCCCACGAACGCGCCGTTCCGGCTGTTCGTGCTCTACGTCGTCGTCGTCTTCTTCGGCGTCTGGTCATCGGTCGACCCGCTCTTGACCACCTTCCGAGGCCTCGAGGTCGCGGCCGCGGTCGTCGTCGTCGCAGGCGCGTATCGCCGCTACGGCCAGGTGGCGGTCGCGAGGATCGAGCGACTGCTGTACGGCGCGACGGTCGCGCTCGTCCTCTCCGTCTGGGCCGGCGTCGTCGTCGACAAGTCGAAGGCGCTCGTCCCGACGCCCGCCAGCCCGCTGCCGTCGCAGATCCAGGGCGTCTACCCGATGATCGCGAGCAACGGCGTCGGGACGCTCGGCGTCATCCTCGCGCTCTGGTCGCTCGCGCGCCTGGTGAGCACGTCGCCGCGCGAGCGGATGCGCCGCCCGGCCGCGATCGCGCTCACGGCGCTCGGGGTGGCGACGCTCCTGGCTGCGCAATACCGCACCGGCTACGCCGCGTTCGGGGCCGGCGTCGCGCTCCTCCTCGCCTTCCGCGGGAGGAAGACGCTTGCCGCCGCGATCGGCCTCTTCGCGGCCGTCGCCATGTACTGGGGACTCGCCACCCTCGGCACGAGCACGGAGCCGCTCCTGCTTCGCGGAGACACCCCCGAGCGGGCGAGCCAGCTCTCGGGCCGCCTCGCGATGTGGCACGCGGCCATACCGTTCTGGCAGGAGTCCCCGATCTTCGGCCGGGGCCTCCTGACCTCGACCCGGCTCGAGGTCTTGCCGTCGATCGGCTTGCAGAACACGGCGACGATCCACGGCACGTGGATCGAGACGCTCGTCGGGACGGGGCTCGTCGGCACCGCGCTCCTCGCGGCGGCGCTGGTCCTCCTCCTCTACCGCGGCGTCGCCGACGCACTCCGGCGGAACGGGCGCGTCGTGCCGGCCGTGCTGGCGGTCTCGCTGATCGTCCGCAGCTTCACGGGTAGCAGCGTCGAGTCGCTCGGGATCGGCGTCCTCCTCCTCGTCGTCTTCGCCCTCGCCCTCGCGCCGGAGCGGCGAACGCAGCGCGTGATCGTGCCGCCCGAACGCGTCGCGCTCCCGGCTCGGCCATGATGCTTTCCGCGCGTGCCCAGCAGGCCGCGGTCCGGGCGGGCTGGGGCGTGGCCGACCAGGCGCTGTCGAGCGTCGTCAACCTCGCCGTCGGCGCCCTCGTCGCCCGCGCGCTCAGCCCGGCGTCCTTCGGGGCCTTCGGGCTTGCGTTCTCGACCTACCTGATCGTGCTCGGGGCATGTCGCGCGCTCGTCGCCGAGCCGCTCGTGGTCCGCTTCAGCGCGCGCGATGACGAGGAGTGGCGCTCGGCGACCCGGGCGGCGACCGGATCGGCGCTCGGGCTCGGGATCTTCGTCGGCGTCGGCTGCGTGCTCGCCGGACTCGCTTCGGGCGGCGTCTTCGGCGAGGCGCTGCTCGCGCTCGGCGTGGTGCTGCCTGGCCTCGTCCTCCAGGACACGTGGCGCTTTGCCTTCTTCGCCGCGGGCCGCGGCCGGCAGGCGTTCGTGAACGACCTCGCCGCCGCGGGCGCTCTCCCGGCGCTCGCGGCGCTCTCGGAGACGACGCACATGGTCGGCCTCTTCGTCCTCGCCTGGGGGGCTGCCGGGACGTGCGCGGCGCTCGTCGGTGCGCTCCAGGCGCGACTGGTGCCCACGCCGATCGCCGGCCTGAGGTGGATCCGCGACCAGCGCGACCTCGCCTTCCCGTACCTCGGCGAGTTCGCCGCCCTCGGAGCCGGCGAGGCGGCGCTCTTCGGCGTCGCCGGTCTGGCCGGACTCGCCGCGGCGGGCGCGCTGCGCGCCGGCCAGATCCTGGTCGGGCCGCTGCGCGTGCTCTTCCTGGGCGTTCGCCTCGCGGCCGTGCCGGAGGGAGTGCGCCTGCTCCGAGACGCGCGGTCGAGCCCGCGTGCTGCGGCCGTGCGCCTCTCGGCGGGACTCGCAAGCGTGGCGCTCGCGTGGGGTGCGCTCCTGACCCTGCTCCCGCCCTCGCTCGGCGAGTCGCTCGTCGGCCGCTCCTGGGGCGAGGCGAGGCACGTTATGGTGCCGCTCAGCCTCGCGATGGCCGGAACTGGAGCGGTGACGGGCGCGGTGGTGGGCTTGCGCGCACTGGCTGCGGCGAGGCGGAGCCTGCTGTCGCGCGTGCTCGTCACGCCGTTCATGGTCGGGGCGACGATCGCTGGAGCGGCTGCTGCGGGAGCTCCGGGCACGGCGTGGGCGATCGCGGCCGTGACCTGGCTCAGCCTCGGCCTGTGGTGGCGCCAGTTCCTCGGAGCGCTGGCCGAGCGGCGGCCGGCGGACGCGGCGGGGCTCGTTCGCGTCCCGCTGCGGCGGGGCACGGCGGTGGGGCCGCGAGCATGAGGATCCTCGTCCTCCACTCGCGCTACGCGTCCGGTCATCTCTCGGGCGAGAACCGGGTGGTCGCAGACGAGGCGCGTCTGCTTGGCGAGGCAGGCCACGAGGTCCGGGTGTGGGCGCCCTCCGGCGAGGGGCTGCGCGGCGCCCGCGCGCTTCGCGCAGGTATGCAGGCGGTGTGGTCGCGGGCCGCGGCCAAGACGGTGCACGACTATCGGCCCGACGTCGTCCACTGCCACAACCTGTTCCCGCTGCTCTCGCCGGCCGTCCTGCGGCAGCTGAGCGGCGATGCGCCGGTAGTCGTGACGCTCCACAACTACCGGCTCCTCTGTCTGCCCGCGACGTTCGTCCGCGACGGCCGAAGCTGCGAGGACTGCCTCGGACGCATTCCGTGGCGAGGCGCCGTCTACGGCTGCTACCGCGGCTCGAGAGCCGCCAGTACGCCGCTCGCGCTTTCCCTGGCTCTGCATCGCGCGATCGGCTCGTTCGACCGCGTGAGCCTCTACCTCGCCGTCAGCGAGTTCGTCCGCGAGAAGCACGTCCAGGGCGGCTTCCCGCGCACGCGCATCCGCGTCAAGCCGAACTTCGTCTGGCCGAGCGAGCGGCGCCGCGGCCCCGGCGACACGTTCCTCTACGTCGGACGACTCGTGCCCGAAAAGGGGATCCGGCAGCTCGTGGAGGCGTGGCGCACCGTGCCGGCTCCGCTCGTGCTCGTCGGAGACGGACCCGAGGCGGAGCGCCTGCGGTCGTCCTTGCCGCCGAACGTCGAGCTGCGGCCGCCCGTGCCGCCCGAGGAGATCCCCCAACTGCTCGCCTCCGCGCGGGCGCTCGTCTTCCCGAGCCTCGCCTACGAGGGCGCGCCTCGCGCGATTCTCGAAGCCTTCGCGGCGGGAGTCCCGGTGCTCGCTCGCTCCATGGGCGCCGTGCCCGAGCTGGTCGAGGACGGTGTCTCGGGTCTGCTTCTGCCCTCGCTCGGAGCAACCGAGGTCGCGGCGGCGGCCGAGCGGCTGCTCGACGACGGGGAGGCCGAGCGCATGGGTGAAGCGGCATGGACGGCTTGGAGAGACCGCTACTCGCCGGAGCGCGGCCTCGCACACCTGGAGCGGGCGTATCGATTCGTCGCCGGTCTCACGCGGGACGCACGACAAAGCTCGCCTCGCTTCGCGGCGGTGGAGGGTCGATGAACGGCCGGCCGCTCCTCCTGGCCTACCACGCGATCGGCGCCTGGTCGCCCGCGCTCGCGATTCCCGAGCAAGCGCTTCGTGCCCAGCTCTCGCTTCTGCGCCGCCGCGGCTACGTCGGCTTCACCGCGGCCGAGGCCGAGCGAAGGCGCCAGGACGGCACGCTGGCCGCGCGGGCGGTCGTCGTGACCTTCGACGACGGCTTCCGGTCGGTGCTCCGCGCACGCCCGATCCTCGAGGAGATCGGCTTTCCGGCCACCGTCTTCGCCGTGACGAGCTTCGTCGAGTCCGGCGAGCCGCTTCGGTGGCCCGGCATGGAGCACGCAGAGGAGAGCCATCTCCTCCCGCTTCGGTGGCCGGAGCTCGAGCTCCTCCGTGAGGCCGGCTGGGAGGTCGGCTCACACACCGCGTCCCATCCGCTTCTGCCCGACCTCGGCGAGGCCGCGGTCGCGCGCGAGCTCGTCGAGTCCCGGGCAACGATCGAGAAGCGGCTCGGCTCGTGCGAGACGCTCGCCTATCCGTACGGACGCGCCGACGAGCGGACCGCCACAGCCGCCGCCCAAGCCGGCTACCTCGCCGCGTTCACGCTGAGCCGCGCCCACCGGCCCGACGAGCCGCTCCGCCGGCCGCGTCTCGGCCTGCGAGACATCGATCGTGGAGCCAGGCTGCGCCTGCGTCTCTCGCGAGCCGCGACGTTCACCCGACGAAGCCGGGCTGCGGCAGCCGCCTCAGGCCTTCGCCGGGCACTGCTTCCGCGCCCTGGGTGGCTTCCCGCCCCGCCAGAGACGCGCCAGCGTCACGTTCCGAGCATCTCGAGCAGGCGCTGGCGCGCTTCATAGTCGGAGCGGCCGTCCGGCGATGCGAGGTTCAGCCGCTCACTGCTCGAGCGCAGATAGAAGATCAGGAGCTCTCGCAGATCCACGTCGCGTAGGTCGGCGCCCTCGGCGTAGGCGGCGATCGCGCGTCCTATCCGTCCCTTCCCTTCGAGGCCGTCCAGGAAGTCCTGTCGAGAGAACGCAGCCAGATTCTGGTGAGCCATGAAGAGATAGTGGAAGAGATCGAAGAACGGGCGGTCTCGGTCGCGCGCCTCCTCCCAGTCCACGAGCACCCAGCCGCCCCCGGTCTCGAGGAGGTTCCAGGGAGCGAAGTCTCCGTGTGTCGGGCCCATCTGGTCGCCGGCCCCGTGCGCAGCGAAGAACGCTCCCATCGCCCGTGCGACCTCGTCCGGAAGGTCCGCCGGATTTCGGCGCGGAACCCACCGGACGGGCTCGAGCAAGAGGAGCCCGGTGTCTCGAGCCAGCAATCGGGGCGCGGAGAGTGGCAGCGGCAAGAGCTTGGCGAGCGAGTCGAGAGCCCTCGCCTCGTTGCCGAGTGCGAGTCGGCCCGTCGAATCGGTCGCGATCTTGGCGAGGCCGTGACAGTTCCCCTGCTCCCCGATGATCAGAGCGACGAACCGGCCCGGATGATCCGATTCGGCCACGGCGATCGTGGTGCGAGGAGAGAGATACGGAGCAAGACGCTCCATGACCTCCGCGGGCGGCGCACCGCGGCGTGGCACGAGGTGGAAACCGCCCAGCCCGCCGAAGCGACGAGCGGCTTTCCACGCGAGACGAGCTTTCTTCGTGCACGGGTGATATGCGTAGAGCGCTGCTGCGACTGCCGCCCGCGGGCCGCGGGGAAGAATCAGCTGCGGAACGTAATGCGGCGCACTCGGCGCCGGACTTCCCCGGCCCGGCCTCGGCAGCGCCACCCAGCCTGGCGGCGTCGCGAGGCTCATATGTCGAGCGGCCCGCGGAGGAGCTTCCGCGCGGTCGGGGACGAACGTACCGCCTTCATGACGGCGAGAGCGGCCGCGCCGGCGGGGCCGCGGACCACACAGACGCTGTCGAGCCCGCGATCGTCGGTTGCGAACCGGTACTTGTACGGCTCGTGCCCGCGCAGCAGGGCAAACTCCTGGACACCCTCGTCGGCCGCGCTGCGGATCGCGTGCGAGAGCAGCACCATGCCGAGAGATTCGCGCCGAAGCTCCGGGTCGCGGCCCGACTGGTAGAACGACTCGACACCGCCGAACCGGAAGCCGTACTGAGCCGCGACGGGCCGCCCGTCGAGCTCCAGGATCCAGAGGCGCAGCCAGCCACGCTCGTGAGCCCGCCGTGCGAACGCGCGGTGAAAGGCCGTGCGACCGCCTCCGAAGGTCGACTGTTCGCCGAAGCGCGCTCGGTGCAGCCGGAAGAGTGCATCGAGGTCCGCATCCAGCGTCGCCGAGTCGCTCAGCCGGTATCGAACGTGATAGCGGCGCGCCAGCCGCCGCTCGCCTCTGCGCACCGCGCTTCGGAAGTTGGGCGTCCGCTGCGCGAGAAATCGCTCGAAACCATCGGGCGCCCGAAGGACCGGATTGCCTTCCCGACGGATGAGGTGCCCGCCCAGCTGCTTCGGCCAGTCCTGCTCTCCCGGGAGATTCTCGCCGACGAAGACGTCCCAATCCCAGGGTGCCACCTCGAGCAGCCGGCGCAGCGCGCGGGCCGCGTCGTCGGAGCATTCCGGCCGGCAAACCGGACCCAGGATGTCTCCCGCGCCATTGCCGAGGAAGCGCAGCACGCGTAACGGCCGACGCCGCCAGAAATACAGCGGCAGGACAGCGAACAGCTCGCCGCCCGAGTCACGACAGCCGACCGTGACGAGCCGCCGGCCGGCGCCGAAGTGCTCCCACCAGGTCGTCGCGAGCTCCCAGGTCGCGAAGACGTTCTGTCCCTGCACGGCGAGGTTCGTCCATTCCTCGCGGAGCGATTCCAGGCGATCGACCAGCTCGAACCGAACGGTTGCGGGGCGCGTGCCCACAGCAGCCGGGGTCGGCCGCGGTTCCAGAACGGAGACATTCATTCTAGGGCGCCTACACCGGTAGTTTCTGGCGCGCCGTACGCAGCGACCGGAAGACGACCTCCTTCGTCGCGTCCAGCGGCTCGAGTTCACCAGGCGGCCGCGGCGACAGCCTTGCCTTCCGCAACCAGCTGTTCACCCGGTAGACGCCCTCGACCCGCTGAGTGAAGCGGGTGTAGAACGGGATCGAGAACGAAACCGAGACGCCTGCTTCGGTGTCGACCCAGTGCGGGATGTAGGAAGGCAGGTAGACGCCGAGACCTGGCTCGATATCGAACGTCTCGGCGACGGCCTCCATCGCGTGGAAGTCGCATTGCTCGCCGTCGGTGTAGCGCTCCAGCTCGTGCCGGAGCTTTGCCTGATCGTTCTCGAACGCGGCGACATGGACGTGCTTCGCCCCCCGCAGCTGGAGGAGGAAGCTGTGCTCCGCGTCGAAGTGCATCGGCGTCGTCGAGGCCGGGGCAGAGATGAACAGGTAGCCCGACCGGAACCGCATTCCGCCCTCCCGGGCGGCGACGAGCGGCTCCACCTGATCCAAGCACTCGTCGACGACCTCGGCGTATTCGGGAACTTGCTGGATATCGCGTAGGGAGATCCGGTAGCCGTTTCGCTCGACGTCGAGAATGCTGGCCGAAGGTGGTCCCTCACCCACATCCACGTAGCGGTGCGCTTCGCCGACGGGCAGCTGACCGCGCTCACGTCGCACCGAGTGGCGTGGCAACCGGTCGGCGAGCTCGGCGATCGCCTCGATCGTGAAAAGACGATGGTCGACGAGCGAGTGCTGGACCAAGATCGACCGCCGCGCGAATGCGTCTGCAAAGGCCTCCTCGTCGATATGAAGCAGGCCGGTCTTCAGCATGTCTCCTCCTCCGGGCTGAAACGTTTGCGGGTGGAAACCCACGGTCATCTGGGACGCAGACGCATCGAAATCCGTACCCCCGCCGAGGGATGTCTACACGTGCATCGAAGCTCGTCCTCACGCTCCTCGCAGGCGCAGCGGCTGCGGCGACGGCGGGCGCCACGGGGAGCGCGGACACGCGAGCGCGAGAGCGCGGTGAATCGGCCCTGAAACCGGCATCGACGAGGAACGCGCCGGGTCTCGGGCCCAGGCGCGCGGAGCGGTGGGCGCGGCCGAAGTTCCGCTGCCGTGGCGTGAAGGTGCGCCCGGGCGCCCGCACGATCCAGCATGCGGTCGACGCACACCGCGCGAGGACGACCTATTGCCTCCAGGGCGGCGTCTACCGGCTCGCCGCGCCTATCGTCCCGAAGACGGGTGACGTATTCGTCGGCAGGCCGAAGACGGTCATCAACGGGTCGAAGCTCTTGACCGGCTGGCGGTCGTACAGACGCCACATCTGGTACGTCGACGGACAGGGCGAGAACGACGTCCTGCGCTCCGGCACGTGCACCCCCTCGGCCTATGCGGGGTGCCGCGACGCCAACGACGTCTACTACGACGACCGCGCCCTGCGGCGTGTCATGAGCCTCGGACGGCTCGGGCCCGGGACGTTCTACTTCGACCACGCGAGTCGCCGGATCTACGTCGGCTCGAATCCGAGGAACCACAAGGTCGAGGTCGCTGTGACGAAGTTCGCCTGGCAAGGGATCGGCGTGGGGGCGTACGACGTCGTGATCAAGGGGGTCACGGTCGAGAAGTTCGCGACGAGCCTCCAGTCCGCCGCGATTCACGGCGGACGTGGCTGGCTCGTCGAGGGCGTCGAGGCACGCCTGAACCACGGGGCCGGCATGGACGGCGCGACGAGGATGCGGAACAACTACGTTCACGACAACGGCCAGGCGGGCCTCGGCGG
>DASQWB010000133.1:0-24080 GCA_035640455.1 Gaiellaceae bacterium
GAGCCCGCCGGTAGTCCTCCGCCAGTTCCGCCGCCCGCTCGCGGCACAGCTGCAGCCGGCCTGCCTGGTCGTAAGGGAGCATTGCCGGCACCTCCTTCCTCTCGAACTGGCGCCAGCATGCGCGGCTCGGTCCGCGGCCGAAATACGACGTTTGTCGGATCTTTGGCCGCGCCTTGTGTCGCGAAGATCAACTTCGTATCGTTCGAGACGTTGTGGGTAGGCTGCGGCAGTCCGATCTCGAGGCGGCGCTCGACTTCCTTCGCGAGGCCGAGGCCGTCGACGGCCCGAATGCTTTTCCGTCGGCGCTCCTCGACCGATTCCGCGACCTCGTTGGCTCAGAGGGGGCAGGCTTCATCGAGCTCGACCGGATGCGGCAGCGGCTGCTCTTCGCCGACGGCTGCGCACGCTGGTACGAGCTTGAGGACGTGCCGCCCAATGCCGGGGAGGTCTTCTGGCGGCTCAGGCACCAGCATCCCGTGTGCTCTTGGCAGGATCGAACTTGTCGCTTCGAGGCGCGGAAGCTCTCGGATTTCCTGACGCGGCGTCAGCTGCACCGGCTCGAGATCTACGCCGACTACTTCCAGCCGATGGAGATCGAATACGAGATCTGCGTCGGCCTCCCGGCGCCGCTGTCGCATACGAAATGTTTCCTCTTCGACTCCGGCAGCCGCGACTTCTCCGAGCGCGACTGTCTGCTCGTCGATTTGCTCAGGCCGCATCTCGTCCACCTCTACGAGAACGCGAAGATGCGCCGCCTCGCCTCGTCGCTCGCGGCCGGGGCCGATGCGCCGGGCGAACTGGTCGTCCTCGACGGACGCGGAAGCATTGGCTTCGCGACCGCTCGTGCGCGAGTCCTGCTCGCCGCGTACGCCGACGGCGGCGGAACCCGGCTTCCCGAGCTCCTCGAGGACTGGCTCTGGCACGAGCACACGCGTTTGAACGGCGACTCTCTGCCGCCGGCCGGGAAGCCGCTGACGATCGAACGCGGCGCGCACCGGCTCGTCGTCCGACGCTTGCGCGACGAACCACAGACGCTGCTCCTCACCGAAGAGGCGGTTCCGGGCGACGGCGTCGAGCTGCTGACGCCGCGCGAGCGCGAGATCCTGGGGCTCGTCGACGAGGGCAAGACGAACGCGGAGATCGCTACCGAGCTCTGGATCTCGCCGACGACGGTGCGAACGCACCTCGAGAACGTCTACGCGAAGCTCAAGGTCGGCAGCCGCACCGCTGCCCTCGCTCGCGTCCGGCCGCTAACGGTCCGCGGCGAGCACGGCTAGGTCGAGGCGCGCCCACATCACGCGGGCCTCGAAGCCTGCTGCGCGAAGCCACTCGAGCTCCAGCGGCACCGGGTCCGGGAGATCGAAGCCCGGCGTGCACTCGATGACGGCGTCCTCTGGCCGCTCCGGGACGACGACGTCGGCGAGCACGAAGCGGCCGCCCGGGCGCAGGATGGCGGCGACGCGGCGGAAGAGATCGGCCTTCCCTGCCGAGTCGAGGTGGTGCACGGCCAGCGTGGAGACCACCAGGTCGAACGGGCCCTCAGGCAGCGGATCCTCGAGCCGCGCCACGCGCAGGTCGGCGGTCGGAAAGACCTCTCGCGCGCGGGCCACCATGGCTGCGCTCGCGTCGATCCCGGTCAGGTGCGCGCCGGGATGGAGCTCGAGCACGCGGTTCGTCGTCTCGCCCGTGCCGATGCCGAGCTCGAGGATCCGCTCGGCGCGGAGGCCGGCGGTCGCGCGTGCGGTCTCCCTCTGGAGCTCGACGTAGTCGTGGATCTCTGTCAGCATCGACTCGAGGTAGCCCTCGGGCTTGAACTCGAACTCGCTCATCGGCGCTCGAGACTACGCTCAGCGGCATGCCCCTCGCTTCGGTCTACCCGCTCGTCACCGCACGCGCGCTCGCGCGGCCGTTCACGTACGAGGTGGAAGAGGGGGTCGAGCCGGGCGCCGTGCTCGAGGTGCGGCTGCACGGCGCGCGGCGGCGCGGCGTCGTCGTCTCGCTCGACGAGGAGGCGCCGCCCGGGATCGAGCCGGTGCGGGCCGGGAAGGTCGTCGACCGCCTCTCGCCGGCGCTCGTCGAGCTCGCGCTGTGGCTGGCCGAGTACTACGGCTCGACGCCCGCGCGGGCGCTCCAGCTCGTCGCGCCGCTCCGGCGCACGCGCCGCGGCGAGCGGGCCGAGCCGGCGGCGCGGGAGGCGCTCGCCGGCGAGGCCGCGCCCGAACGCCTGAGCGACGCGCAGGCGCGTGCGCTTCGGCGGATCACGGGGCTCCTCGACGGCGGCGAGGGCGGCAACGTCCTCCTCTACGGGGCGACCGGGAGCGGCAAGACCGAGGTCTACCTCCAGGCGTGTGCGGCGGCACTCGAGCGCGGCCGGGGCGCGATCGTCCTCGTGCCGGAGATCGCGCTCACGCCTCAGACGCTGGGCCGCTTCCGCGCCCGCTTCGGCGATCGCGTCGCGCTCTTGCACTCGGCGCTGACCGAGGCTGAGCGCCGCGACGAGCGCGAGCGGATCGCGGCCGGCGAGGCGCCGATCGTCGTCGGTGCGCGGTCGGCGGTGTTCGCGCCGGTGCCCCGGCTCGGCCTCGTCTGCGTTGACGAGGAGCACGACGCGTCCTACAAGCAGGACTCCGACCCGCGCTACGACGCGCGCACCGTGGCCGCCAAGCGCGCGGCTCTCGAGGGTGCTGTGGCCGTCTACGGCAGCGCGACGCCGCGCCCGGAGAGCTGGGAGCGGCTGGAGCGGCTCGAGCTCGGCGGGCGGCTCGGCGGGACGCTCCCGCCCGTGCGGATCGTCGATCTCCGGCGCGAGGCGGGCTACCCGCTCTCGGCGCCGCTCCTCGCTGAGCTCGGCGCGGTGGCGGAGCGCGGCGGGAAGGCGATCCTGCTCCTGAACCGCCGCGGCGTCGCGCCTGCGCTCCACTGCCGCGCGTGCGGCCACACGCCGCGCTGCGGCTCGTGCGACGTCTCGCTCGTGCTCCACGGCAACGGGCGGCTGCGCTGCCACCACTGCGGGTGGTCGGAACCCGCGCCTGCGACCTGTCCCGTGTGTGGCTCGCCGGAGCTCGCGCGGCTCGGCGCGGGCACGCAGCGCCTCGAGCGGGAGCTCGCCGTGCGCGTGCCCGAGCTGGAGCGGATCCGGCTCGACGCCGACGCGGTCGAGCGGCCCGGTGCGCTCGCGGACGCTTTGGGAAGGTTCGCCGCGGCACGGGGTGCGGTCCTCCTCGGGACGCAGATGGTCGCCAAGGGCCACCACTTCGCGGGCGTCGACCTGGCGGCGGTCGTGGATGCCGACACGGGCCTCGGCCTGCCGGACTTCCGCGCCGAGGAGCGCACGTTCCAGCTCCTGACCCAGCTCGCCGGCCGGAGCGGCCGCGACGCGCCCGGCCGCGTCCTCGTGCAGACCTTCCAGCCGGACGCGCGGCCTGTTTCCCTGGCGGCGCGCCACGACGTTGCTCGGTTCCTCGCCGGCGAGCTCGAGCGGCGGCGCGCACTTGGCTATCCGCCGTTCCGTCACCTCGTCCGCGTGGTCGTCGCGGGCCCCGATCCCGAGACGCCGTTGCGGGCGCTCGAGGAGCTTCGAAGCGGCCTGCCCGAGGGTGTCGATGTGCTCGGCCCAGCGCCGCTCCTGCGGCTGCGCGGTCGGCACCGCGCGCAGCTCGTCGCGAAGACGGAGCAGCCGCGGGCGGTCGCGGGTCGGGCCGGCCGCCTCCTCGCCGCGGCCGCGCCGGCGATGCGCCGCGCCGGCCTGACGGCCGTCGTGGACGTCGACCCGCAGAGCCTGTAACTACTACGCGGCGCGGTCGCTCGGCTCGAGCGGGAAGCGCTCGAGAATCCAGCTCTCGTCGAGCGGCTCGCGGCGGTACGGCTTGCCGTTGACGAGGACGAAGTCGCCCGTGCGCGGGTCCATCGGCAGCCGCGCCTCGGCCGGGTAGTTGCGGTTGTGGCGCTCGATGAGCGCGTTCGTCTCGTCGAAGCGCCAGTTGCGCGCAAGGCCGAGCCAGCGGCGCGCGAACTCCTCCGGCCGGCCGGCGAGCGCGTCCGAGAGCTCGCGCCACGCGTCTTCGAGGAGCCGCTCGTGCTCGGCGACCAGGCGATCGATCTCCCGCAGGCGCACCATCCAGGGCAGCGGGCCGCCGAGCGCGGAGAAGTACGTGTGCGGGTCGGGCCGGAAGTGCCGCAGGCGGCGGCGAAGCGGCCGGCCGGTGACCGGGCTGCCCGGGAGATCGGTCTCGAGCGTCCGCCGCACCACGCGGTCGCGGGGCGTCTCGGGACGCGTCGCGCCCTGGCCCAGGATCGCCTTCCGCTCGCGCTCGTCCATGAGCGTAGTGTGCCGGTTCGGCGAACCTAGACTGTCACCGTGGCAGAGGCCGGCGAGGTCACAACCCAGGAGCAGCGCGACCCCGAGCAGGAGGCGCGGCGCCGGCTTGCGCTGGCGCAGATCCGGCAGTACCCGGACCCGGTGCTCCGCATGAAGGCGCGCGAGGTCGAGAGCTTCGACGGCGACCTCCTCCGGCTCGTCGAGCGCATGAAGGGTCTGATGCGCGACGCGGCCGGGGTGGGGCTGGCGGCCACGCAGGTCGGTGTGCTGCGGCGCTTGTTCGTGTTCCAACGCGCGAGGAACGAGGAGGACGAGGAGGCCGAGCCGGGGGTATTCGCGGTCGTCAACCCGACGATCGTCGAGCGCGGCGAGGAGACCGAGGTCGACGACGAGGGCTGCCTCTCGCTCCAGGGGGTGCTCGTGCCGGTCGAGCGGGTGACGCGGCTGACGGTCGAGGGCGCGGACGAGCACGGAAACCCGGTGCGCTACGAGCTCGAGGAGCTCCCCGCGCGGGTCGTCCAGCACGAGGTCGACCACCTCGACGGCACGCTGATCCTCGACCGGACGACCGACGAGGCGCGGCGCGAGGCGCTCGGCGCCCTGCGGCCGCGGCTCGGCTGAGTGCCCCTCGCTGTCGCCGCGACGGCTCCCTTCGGCGCCGACGTCCTCGAGCGACTGGCCGCCGATCACGACGTCGCCGCGCTCCTCACTCGTCCCGACCGGCCGAAAGGGCGAGGCCGCCGGCCCGGCCCGCCGCCGGCGAAGGAAGCGGCGGAGCGCCTCGGCATCCCCGTCCTCCAGCCCGAGCGGCTCGACGCGTCGCTCGAGCTTCCCGCCGACACCATCGTCGTCGTCGCCTACGGCGCCCTGATCCCGGACGCGCTGCTCGACCGCGCGCTCTGGCTCAACGTCCATCCGTCGCTCCTGCCGAGGTGGCGCGGGGCGGCGCCGGTCGAGCGGGCGATCATGGCCGGCGAGGAGGAGACTGGCGTCACGATCCACCGCACGACGGCCGAGCTCGACGCGGGCCCGATCGCGGCGCAGCGCGCGTTCCCAATCGGCGCGGAGGACGACGCGGGCGCCGTGTACGCCCGCGCCGCCGAGGTAGCCGCGGAGCTCCTCGACGACGTCCTCGCCTCCGAGCCGGCGTTCGTGCCCCAGCCGGAGGAGGGCGCGACGTACGCGCCGAAGCTGACCCCGGCCGACCGCGAGCTCGACTGGTCGCGGCCGCCGCAGGAACTCCTGAACCGGATCCGAGCGCTGTCGCCGCACGTCGGCGCGCGCGGCGAGCTGCACGGCCGGCCCGTGACGGTGTGGAAGGCGCGGCTCGACGACGGCCGCCTCGTCCCGGTCGAGGTGCAGCCGGACGGGCGGCGGCGGATGAGCTACGACGAGTTCCTCCGCGGCCTGCGGTGATCGCGCCGGCGCGGCGCGCGGCGTACGAGGTCGTGCGCCGCGTCTTCGAGGACGAGGCCTACGCGGACCGGGCCTTCGCGGCCGCCGCCGCGGGGCTCGACGCGCGCGACCGCGCCCTCGCGCAGCGGCTCGCCTACGGCACCGTGCAGCGCGTCCGGGCGCTCGACCACGCGATCGAGACCATCGGCCGGCGGCCGGTGCGCAAGCTCGACCCGCCCGTCCGCGCGGCGCTCCGGCTCGGCGCCTACCAGCTCGCCTACCTCGAGGGGATCCCGGCGCGGGCGGCAGCGAACGAGTCGGTCGAGCTCGTCCGCGCGGCAGGCCTCGAGCGCGCGGTCGCCTTCACGAACGCCGTGATGCGGCGGCTCGCCGAGGGCATCCGACCGCTGCTCGACTCGCTGCCGGAGGGCCCGCTCAACCACTCGTACCCGGACTGGATCGCCGAGGTGTGGGAGCGCGACCTCGGCCGCGACGAAGCGCTCGCGCTCATGCGAGCGCAGAACGAGCCGCCGGAGACCGTCGTGCGGGTCGTGCGCGGGCAGGTCGAGGGAGAGCCGACCGACGTACCGGGCGCGGTCCGCGTCGCGCGCGTCGACGACCGCGCGCTCGCGGAGGGGCGCATCTGGCCGCAGAGCCGCGGCTCCCAGCTCGCGGGCCTCGCGGTCGGCTCACGCGAGGGCGAGCGCGTGCTCGACCTCTGCGCCGCTCCCGGCGGCAAGGCGACGATGCTCGCGGGCGAGGTGGTGGCCGTCGAGCTCCACGAGGGCCGCGCCCGCGAGCTGGAGGAGAACGTCCGCCGCCTCGGCGCCTCGAGCGCGCGCGTCGTCCACGCCGACGCGCTCGACCTGCCGCCCGAGCTCACCGGCTTCGACCGCGCCCTCGTCGACGCACCCTGCTCCGGCCTCGGCGTGCTCGCGCAGCGCCCGGACCTGCGCTGGCGCGCGAAGCCGCTCCCGGAGCTCCAGCTCGCGCTGCTCCGCGCCGCCGCCGAGCGGGTGCGGCCCGGCGGCACGATCCTCTACGCGGTCTGCACGCTGAACGCCGACGAGAACGAGGCCGTGGTGGACGCGTCCGGGCTCGGTGTGGATATGTCGCTGGCGGACGAGTGGCCCGCCTACCGCCACCCGCGGCGGCCCGAGTTCCTCCTCACGCTCCCGCACCGGCACGGCACGTCGGGGTTCTTCGTCGCGCGGTTGCGGGTCTAGGGTTCGGCCGTGCCCTGGAAGGACTGGATCAGAACCGTCGAGGTCGAGCCGTCGCTCTACGCGGCCGACCTCTCGCGCCTCGGCGAGCAGTGCGAGGTGCTGCTCCGCGCAGGCGCGCGGGTCTTCCACTTCGACGTCGGCGACGGGCGCTTCGTCCCGCCGATCACGATGGGGCCGATCGTGCTCCAGTCGATTGCTCCGCTCGTGCACCGGCTGGGCGGCGTGCTCGACGTGCACCTCATGGTCGAGGAGCCGCAGCGCCATTTCGAGGCCGTCGCGCAGGCGGGCGGCGACAGCGTCACCGTCCACTACGAGGCGTGTCCGGACCTGCCGGCGGTCGTGCGGGCGGCGCGAGAGCAGGAGCTGCAGGTCGGTCTCGCCTTCAAGCCGGAGACGTCCCCGGAGGACGCGGCCGCCGGCGCCGAGGGATTCGACCTCGTCCTCTGCATGAGCATCGAGCCGGGCTACTCCGGCCAGCCGTTCATGCCGGAGGCGATCCCGCGCATCCACCGCCTGTGGGAGGTCCTCGGCGAAGGTGTGCCGATCCAAGTCGACGGCGGGATCGAGCACGAGAACATCGGCGTCGTCCGCGATGCGGGCGCGACGCTCTTTGTCGCCGGCACGGCGATCTTCGGGCGCGAGGATCTACCGCGCGCGTACCGGCGGCTCGTCCGGGCGCTGGCGTGAACCTGCGGGCGGCGCTCGTGCTGCCGCTCGAGGAGGCGCGGCTCGCGGAGCTCCGCGCACGCTTCGACCCGATCGGCACGGCGATGGGAATCCCGCTGCACATCACGCTGCTCTTTCCGTTCGGGCGTGACGAGGACGGCGTCGAGGAGTTCTTCGCGAGCTGGAGCCCGCTCGGGTTCTCGCTGACGCGGGTCGCCGAGTTCCCCGCGGTGCTGTGGCTTGCGCCCGAGCCCGACGACGAGCTTCGAGCGCGGATCCTGGAGCTCTACGCGCGCTTTCGCCAGTGGCCGCCGTACGGCGGTGAGTTTCCGGAGCCGATCCCGCACGCGACGGTGGGCAAGGTGCCGGAGGGCGAGTCGCAGGCGGACGTGGCTGCGGCCGTTCGGGCGGCCGCCGACCCGCTGCTCCCGGTCTCGTTCGAGCTTCGCGAGGCGGCGCTGCTGGCCGAGAGCGCGCCCGACCGGTGGTACGAGGTGCGGCGGTTCGCGTTCCGGGGCGGAGCATGAGCCTCGAGCGCGCGCTGGAGCTCGCGGAGCGCGGGCACGGGACGGCGCATCCGAACCCCGTCGTCGGCGCCGTCCTCGTCCGCGACGGCGCGGTCGTCGGCGAGGGCTGGCACGAGCACGCCGGCGGGCCACACGCGGAGATCGTTGCGCTCGAGGCCGCCGGCGAGCGGGCGCGCGGCGCCACCCTGTACGTGACGATGGAGCCCTGCACCCACCACGGGCGGACGCCGCCGTGCGTCGACCGGGTCGTCGCGGCGGGCGTCTCTCGGGTCGTCGCCGCCTCGCTCGACCCGCACCTGGACGCCGGCGGCGGGCTCGAGCGGCTGCGGACGGCCGGAGTCGACGTGGAGCTCGTCGACTCGTTCGAAGCGCGCCGGCTCAACGAGGCCTGGCGGACGTGGATCCGGCTCCGGCGCCCGTTCGTCACGTACAAGGTCGCGGTGACGCTGGACGGGCGCGTCGCGGTCCCGGGCTCGCGCTGGGTCTCGGGGGAGGAGTCGCGGCGGCTCGTCCACGAGCTGCGCGCCGCCTCCGACGCCGTGGCAGTGGGTATGGGGACGGTGCGCGCCGACGCGCCCCTGCTCACGGCCCGGGACGTGGGTGCGGCGCGGCAGCCGCGCCGGCTCGCCTTCGGCCGCGGCCCGCTGCCGGAGGGGTCGGAGCTCGAGCTGCGGCCGGGGCCGCTCGACGAGGAGCTCGCGGCGCTCGCTCGGGAGGGCGTCCAGTCGCTTCTCCTCGAGGGCGGGCCGACGCTCGCCACCGCCTTTCTCGACGCCGACCTCGTGGACAAGCTGCTCGTCTTCGTCGCGCCGATCCTCGGCGGCGCCGGCCGGCGATTCCTCGGCGATCTCCCTGCGTCCCGCCCGCTGGGCCGTTTGACGGCGACGGCGGTCGGTGAGGACCTGCTCCTGAGCGGCTATGTCCACGAGCCCTGAGACGACCGAGCGAACGGAACGCGCCGACGACCGGATCGTCACGCTGCTCTCGCAGTGGCTCGCGCGGCACATCGACGACGAGGGGCTGAGGCGAGGCGTCGAGTCGATCGGCACCGGCGAGCTCTCGCCGGGGCAGGCGGAGGCGGTTCGCGAGCTCCTCGCCGAGCTGGGCCCCGACTGGGGCCGGAACGAGATGCTCGTCCGCGAGACGCTCGAGGCGCTCGCGCTCGGCTGATGCGTCCCGCCGGGCCGTGTCCCGGTGTCAGACACCATGACGCGAGTAGCCTTCGCGGCGGTGTTCACCGGGATCGTGAGGGAGCGGGGGCGCCTCGTGCGGCGCGACGGGGGCGCGGAAGGCGTCCTCCTCGAGGTCGAGGCGCCGGAGACCGCCGCGACCACCGCCGTCGGCGACTCGATCGCGCTCGACGGCTGCTGCCTCACTGCCATCGAGGTCGCGGACGGCCGGATCGCCTTCCACGCCGTGCCGGAGACGATCCGGCGCAGCACCCTCGACCGCCTCACCCCGGGCGAGGAGCTGAACGTCGAGCCGGCGCTCCGGGCCGGCGAGGCGCTCGGCGGCCACTACGTCCAGGGCCATGTCGACGGCGTCGGCCGCGTCACCGCCGTCGAGGCAGAAGGCGAAGGCCGCCGCCTCAGGATCCAACCGCCGCCCGAGCTCCTCCGCTATTGCGTCGAGAAGGGCTCGATCGCCGTCGACGGCGTCTCGCTGACGATCGCCGCCCTCCAAACCCACGCCTTCGATGTCGCCCTCGTCCCGCACACGCTCGCGGCGACGACCCTCGGCCGAGTCCGGCCCGGCGACGAAGTCAATCTCGAGGCCGACGTCCTCGCGAAGTACGTCGAGCGGCTGCTCCCCGCCGGGTGAGGCTCGAGCCGCTCTACGTCCTGCGCTTTCGCTACTCCGAGTCCTACCGTGCCGGCGACGAGCGGCTGCTGCTCGCCGAAGGCGAGGCTCACGGACGAGTCACAGGCCGCTTCCAAGCCGCGAACCGCGCACGTCGGCGCCCCGACGGCAGCTACCTCCCGACGCTGAACGGCGCGATCGAGACCGAGGACGGCGCGGCGATCCTGCTCACGCTCGTCGGCTACGGAGCGCCGTATGCCGAGCCGGAAGGACGCGTCGTCGCGGCGGTCCTGCACACGGCCGAGGGCGAGCACGCGTGGCTGAACGACGTCCTCGGCGTCGTTGCCGGCGCCGTCCGCGACCGAGAGGTCGTGCTCGAGGTCGCGGAGCTCGTCTGGGAGCCGATCGGCGAATGACCCGGATACGATTGGCCGCATGAGCGCGCTGCACGAGGTCACGCCGTTCGCCACCGTCGAGGAGGCGATCGAGGACATCCGCCAGGGCCGCTTCGTCGTCGTCGTGGACGCGCCGGACCGGGAGAACGAAGGCGATCTCGTCATCGCCGCGCAGTTCGCGACGCCGGAGGCGATCAACTTCATGGCCAGGCACGCGCGCGGGCTGATCTGCCTGTGCCTGACGCCGGACCGCTGCGAGGAGCTCGGCCTCCGCCCGGCCACGACCGTCAACGAGAGCCGATACCGCACGAACTTCATGGACACGATCGAGTCCCGCGAGGGCGTTACGACGGGAATCTCGGCGCACGACCGCTCGCACACGATCCAGGTCGCGATCGACCCCAGCAAGGGCCGCCACGACCTCGTCCATCCAGGCCATGTCTTCCCGCTGCAGGCGAGCCCCGGAGGCGTGCTCCGGCGGGCGGGGCAGACCGAGGCGGCCGTCGACCTCGCCCAGCTCGCGGGCCTGAATCCGGCCGGGGTCGTCTGCGAGGTGATGAACGACGACGGGACGATGGCCCGCGTACCCGACCTCACGCGGTACTGCCGCGAGCACGGCCTGCGCATGCTCGCCGTCTCCGACCTGATCGAGTACCGCCGTCGGCACGAGAAGCTCGTCGAGCGCACGACCGCCGTCCGGCTCCCGACGAACTACGGCGAGTTCACCGCCGTCGCGTTCCGCGAGAAGCTGACCGGCCGGCACCACGTCGCGCTCGTGAAGGGCGATGTGGCAGGCGAGGAGAACGTGCTCGTCCGCGTCCACTCCGAGTGCCTGACCGGCGACGTCTTCCACTCGCTCCGCTGTGACTGCGGCGAGCAGCTCGAGCAGGCACTCGCGCTGATCGAGGCGGAAGGGCGCGGCGTCCTGCTCTACATGTCGCAGGAGGGCCGGGGTATCGGCCTCCTGAACAAGCTCAAGGCGTACGAGCTGCAGGAGGGAGGCTTCGACACCGTCGAGGCGAACATCGAGCTCGGCCTGCCGATCGACGCGCGCGAGTACGGGATCGGCAACCAGATCCTCGCCGACCTCGGCCTCTCGACGATCCGCATCCTCACGAACAACCCGCGCAAGGTCACCGGGATCGAAGGCTTCGGCCTGCGCGTCGTCGAGCAGGTGCCGATCCAGACCGAGCCGAACCTCGAGAACGCGGCCTACCTCGCGACGAAGCGCGAGAAGCTCGGCCACAAGCTGCACCACCAGAACGTCCGCTTCGATCCCGAGCCGGAGACCGAGTGAGCGAGACCGCCGAGGAGCAGGGCTACCCGTTCGGGGCCGAGCTGCCGGTCGCGGCCGCCTCCGACGGGGAGGCCGACCAGGAGCTCGCGCCGGCGGTCTCGCGCGAGCACGCTCCCGGCGAGCTCGTCGTCCCGGACGAGTACGGCGTTCTCGAGGGATCGCCGAACGGCGCCCGTCGCGGGGTCGCGGTGATCGTGTCGCGCTTCAACGGCGAGCTGACGACGCGGCTCCTCGAGGCCGCGCTCGCCGAGCTCGAGCGGGCGGGGGTGGGCAAGGACGTGATCACCGTCGTCCCCGTGCCCGGCGCGTTCGAGCTCCCGCTCGCCGCGATGGCCTTCGCGAAGACGCGCCGCTACGGCTGCGTCGTCGCCCTCGGGTGCGTGATCCGCGGCGAGACGCCGCACTTCGACTACGTGGCGGGCGAGGCGGCGAGCGGCCTGCAGCTGGCCGCGCTCGAGACCGGGGTGCCGGTCTCCTTCGGCGTCCTCACATGCGACACGACCGAGCAGGCCGAGGCTCGGGTAGACAAGGGCGCGGAGGCCGTCCGGAGCGCGCTCGAGATGGCCGATCTCTTCGCGCAGCTGCGCACCTCGGCCGCTGCGGCGACGCGCTAGGGCGACCGCACTTCGAAGACGATCCGGCTCGAGAACGTCGTCCCGTCGACCTGGAAGGCGTAGCAGCCCGGGCTGGGAACGAGGGTTGTCGACGGGCCGTAACGCCACCTCGGCCGCTCCTCCTGCCAAAGGCCGCGCCACCACATCCGAGACGTGCGGCTGGGCCAGAAGCGGAGGACGCCACGGCCGTCGAGCCTCCGGCCGCGGATGAGGAGCGCGCCGCGGTAGCGCGGCGCGACCGCCCAAAGCGTCTTGTTGGCACCTGCGATTGCTCCTCCGAGCACCGGGTACGCGGGGCCGCGCCCGAGCGTCGCGCCGACGCCGCGGGCTGCCCGCGACACGCGCGAGGTCGGGCAGCGGGCTCCGTGGCGCACGCGCGGAAGCCGAAGCGGCCGCTCGAACCGCCGTCGAGCCGCAGGCGCCAGGCCGGCGGGCCACGAGATCCGCACCCGCGCGAGGACGTCGTTGGCGCTCCCGAGGCGGCTGGCATCCGGCAGATCGGCGGTGATGAGGAACGAGCGGCCGTGGACGGCGACGCGACGGACGGCGAGCTGCGGCGTCCGCAAGTCCTGCGGGCGTAGCGCGAGGCGGCGGACGGGGAGGAAGCCGGAGGTTCCGGGCCGGTTGCCGAGCTCTGCGAGCTCGAGATCGAGCTCGCCGTTGCTTGCGCGCAACGTCGCCTGGTTGCGGAGCAGCGAGACGCGGCCGTCCCACCCGGCCGGCAATGCGATCGAGAGCCCGCCGCCGCTCAGGTGGCCCGCGAGCACGAGTCCGACCAGCGCGAGCACGCAGTGACTACGACCGGCGAGCCGTTGCGAGTCCGTTCACGGCTGCCACGAGGGCAGGCAGCCGCGAAAGGGAAGCGTGGAGATCGTGCCGCCGAGCGTGACGACGCGGATGCGGCACGAAGCGTTGCTGAAGATGACCTTCGAGCCGTCAGGCGACCAGGCTCCGGCTTCACGCGCACCACCTGCCAGTCGCCGCACGCCTGCGGAACCTCCCGCCACGTAGACGCCTCCCGTCGTGGTTTGCAGCGTCTTCCTCCGCGTGAAGGTGATCGCCGTCCCATCTGCGGACCAGGGCGCGGCGCCGAGCACGTACCAACCCCGCTCGCTCGTCAGGCGGCGCGAGCGCCGGCTCCTCAGGTCGGTGACGATGAGCCAGTTGCGCGCGTTCGCATGATGGGGCGCGGAGCCCGGGGGAGACGGCAGCAGTCGTCCGTACGGCCGCGCGAGGTGGAGGAAACGGCGCCCGTCAGGTGACAGTCGAGGCGAGCCCGGCGCCGCGGCGAGTCCCGGCGGGGAGAAACGCCGCCGGCTACCGGTCGCGACGTCGACCGTCGACGTATGCACGACAGTCCCTTCGCCGACACTGCACGACGGCGATCCGCCGCCCGTCGGGTGCCCACGAATACGCGATGACTCCTCCGTCTCGGGCCGAGGTGAGCGCGGTCGCGCCCGTGCCGTCTTCGCCGGCGGTCACCAGCACGGCTTGCCGTCCGTCGCCGCGGATGAAGGCCACGCGCTCGGCGTCCGAGGCCGTCGCTCCGCCGCCGACGGAGCAGGCAAGCGCCGCCGTCATGCCGAGCGCCGGCGCCAAGCGAGTCATCGAGGCGAATCGTCTCATCGGGAGTACGCGCGCGCCCTTTGGGTACGCCCGAGCCCATGACCGAGATCCACGAACAACTCACGAAGTACCTGACGGACGCGCACTCGATCGAGGAGCAGGCGCTGGCCCAGCTCAGAACCGCGCCGGAGCTCGCGGGCGACCCCGAGCTCGCGGCCGGCTACCGCGAGCACCTGAAGGAGACGGAGGGCCACGAGCGGACCATGCGCGAACTCCTCGAGGCCCGCGGCGCAAAGCCGTCGCTGACGAAGGACGTCGTCATGACGGTGGGCGGGAAGGGCTTCCTGCTCTTCGCGCGGCTCCAGCCGGACACGCCGGGGAAGCTGCACGCGCACGCGTTCTCGTACGAGGCGCTCGAGCTGTCGTCGTACGAGCTTCTCCGGCGCGTCGCCGAGCGGGCCGACGAGCCCGAGGTCGCGGAGGCCGCGGAGCGGATCGGCGGCGACGAGCGGCGGATGATCGAGCGGCTCGAGGGCGGCTTCGACCGCGCCGTCGAGGCGTCGCTGCGCGAGGTCGGGCGCGACGACCTCCGCGAGCGGCTGCGCAAGTACCTGGCCGACGCGCACGCGATCGAGGAGCAGGCGATCGCGCTCCTCGAGCGCGGCCCCAAGCTCGCAGGGTCCTCGACGCTCGCGAACATCTACGCCGAGCATCTCGACGAGACGCGTGACCACGCGGAGGCGATCGAGGCGCGCCTCGACGCGCTTGGCGGAGACCCCTCGACGCTGAAGGACGCGGCGCTCCGGCTCGGAGCGCTCAACTGGGGCGCGTTCTTCCAGGGCCATCCCGACACGCCGGGCAAGCTGGCGGCGTTCGCGCGGGCATTCGAGCACCTCGAGATCGGCGGCTACGAGCAGCTGCGGCGGGTGGCCGAGCGCGCCGGCGACGAGGAGACGGCGCGGGTCGTGGAGCGCATCCTGGCGCAGGAGCGGGCGGCGGCCGATCGGATCGCCGGCGCGTTCGACGAGGCCGTGACGGCGTCTCTCGAGGCGCAGGAGGTGAGCCGGTAGCCGTCGGCGCCGCTTGCGGTGCCGACATGCAGGACGCGCGGTTCATCCGCGCGTCCGTCTGCAATGACCGGTCGATCGCTTGGAGGTGCCGAGACGTTCTGAGTGGCTACACTGCGCGGCCATGTCCAAGGTCTGCGCGGTCTGCGGCAAGAAGCCCTCCTTCGGGCACAACCGGAGCCACTCGATGGTGGCGACGAAGCGGCGGTTCGAGCCGAACCTCCAGCGCGTCCGCGTCCTCCTCTCCGGCAAGCCCACCCGCACCTACGTCTGCACCCGCTGCCTCAGGGGCGGCAAGGTCCAGAAGGCGCTCTAGCGAAGCCGGCGCCACGAGCGACCTCCGTCACGGGTCGCCAGCAGCCGTGTGCCTCCGCCGCAGGTGCCGAGCGTGAGCCACGCGGACGTGGTTCCGACGGCGTCGATCCGGGCGAACCGCGCGCCGGCAAGACCCGGCCGGGACGCTCTCCAGTGCCGGCCGGCGTCGCTCGTCACGAGCACGCGCGGCGTCGCGATTCTCGAGACGACCCACCAGCCGCTCGGCGAGGCGACCGCGGTCGGCACGTAGCGCGGGAACGGATTGAGGCGGAGCAGCGTCCTGAAGCCGACGCTCACGACGATCTGCGCACGCCAGCTCCGCCCGCCGTCGCTCGTGACGTAGAAGGCGACGCCCGACCGCCGCGGCGTGAAGAGCGACACCGGGAGCACGCCATGCGCGCCGAAGAACGTCGGCACGTCGGGGAGCGCCTGGGCGTCTCGCCAGCCGGCTGGGCGCGGCAGCGTCCGCGGCCGCCACGTCAGCCCGCCGTCCGTGGTGACGAACAGGTTCGAGACGGCGCGAACGTCGCTCCGCCCGAGCCAGCCGTCTCGCGGCGTCTGGAACGCGACCCGTCCCAGCAGCGGAAGCTCGCGGGCGCGCGACCACGTGCGTCCGCCGTCGACCGTGCGCGCGAGCTCGGCTCCGGGCGCGTTCTCGAACGTCCGGACGAGCCAGCCGTGCACCCGGTCGGCGAACGAGAGCGCGAGCGCCGAGCCGGCGGCGCAGTTCGTCGGCCGGACACGCGCGGATGTCCACGTTCGGCCGCCGTCGACGGTGCGGTCGACGATCGCGCGCCCGGCGACGCAGTCGTTCGTGACGAACCAGCCGTGCCGCCGATCCAGGAACACGAGGTCCTCGGGCTGGAAGCGCACGTGCGGCGGCGTGACGTCTCGCCAGCTCCGCCCGTCGCCGACGAGCAGGCGCGTCCGGCTGCCGGTGGAGGTTGCGACGAAGCCGAGGGAAGGGGAGACGAGCCGGACGAGCACGACGCGGGACGGTGCGGCCGCCGCAGGTGTCAGAGCAACGGCCGCGGCGGCCGCCAGGATCGCAGTCAGGCGCATCTCTGGCCCCGAGGTGTAGCAACCGGCGCCTTCGGGATCGGGTCTAATCGCGGTATGGAGGCCGGCCACGCCGTCTCGTCCAGTCTTGGTCGCATCGCAATCTCGAGCGACGCGATCGCGCAGATCGTCGGCCACACCGTGCCGGAGTGCTATGGCGTCGTCGGGATGGCGGCACGAGGGCGGGTCGGGCGGCTGCTCCCGCTCGACCGGCTGAAGCAGGCGATCACGGTCGCCGGCGGCCCGGACGGCCTGCGCATCGACCTTTACGTCGTCGTCGAGTACGGGCTCAACCTCTCCGAGGTCGCGGCGACAATCCGCTCGCGCGTCGCCTACGAGGTCGAGCGCCTGACCGGGCTCTCGGTCGCCGCCGTCGAGGTGCACGTGCAGGACGTCCGGGCGAGCGGATGAGCGACCTGGAGCAGGTTCGAGACCTGGCGCGGGTGGCGCTCACGAGCCTCGAGCGGAGCCGGAAGCGGATCGACGACCTCAACGTCTACCCGGTGCCCGACGGCGACACGGGCACGAACCTCGTGCTGACGGTGCGCGCGATCGTCGAGGCGCTGGACGGCTCGCGCGCCGAGGATCGCGCCGCGCTCGTCCGCGAGGTCAGCCGCGCCGCGCTGATGGGCGCCCGCGGCAACTCCGGGGTCATTCTGTCGCAGATCGTCCGAGGCGCCGCGGAGGCGCTCGGTGAGGTCGACGACGTGGACGCGGGGACGATCGCCCGTGCGTTGCGCGCCGCGAGCGACGCCGCCTACCGCGCCGTACGGCGGCCCGTCGAGGGGACTATGCTCACCGTCGTCCGCGCGCTGGCCGAGGAGGGCGAGGTGCGCGCCGCGGCCCGGCCGCCCGTTCTCGACCTCCTCGTCGACCTCGTCCGGCGCGGCGACGAAGCCGTCGCGGCCACGCAGGAGCAGCTCGACGTGCTGCGCGAGGCGGGGGTCGTCGACGCCGGTGGCGCCGGCCTCGCCGAGATCGTCCGTGGCATCGCCGCCGCGGTGACGGGCGAGGAGCTTCCGGAGGCACCGCCGACCGAGGAGCTCGCCGTCGAGGCGATCCACCAGGAGCTCTCCCGCTACCGCTACTGCACCGTCTTCGTGCTCGAAGGGGACGGCCTCGACGCCGACCGGCTGGAGTGCGAGCTGGAGCCGCTCGGCGACTCGCTGCTCGTCGTCGGCGACGCGAGCGCGCTGAAGGTGCACGTCCACACAGACGACCCCGGCGCCGCGCTCAGCCTCGGCGCGGCCCGCGGTGTGATCGAGGGAGTCGAGATCGCGAACATGCACCGGCAGACCGAGCGCCGCGAGGAGCGCCTACTCGAAGCGGTCGAGAACGCGAGCGACGTCGTCGCTGTCGTCGCGGGGGAGGGGAACCGGGCCATCTTCGAGAGCCTCGGCGCCGCGCGCGTCGTCGAGGGCGGGCAGAGCATGAACCCGTCGACCGCGGATCTCGTCGCCGCGGTCGAATCGGTCGCCGCGCCCGCGGCGATCCTGCTGCCGAACAACTCGAACGTCATCCTCGCCGCCGAGCAGGCGGCGCGGGCAGTGGAGAAGCCGGTCGAGGTCGTGCCGACGGACTCGATCCCGGCCGGTCTCGCCGCGATGGTCGTCTTCGACGGCGCCCTCCCGGCAGCCGAGAACGCCGCGGCGATGCAGGAAGCGCTCGAGGCGGTCGCGACCGGCGAGGTGACGATCGCCTCGCGTGACGCCGTGCTGAACGGGCTCGCCGTTCGCAAGGGGAACTACTTCGGCCTCGCCGGCGACGACCCGGTCGCCGAGGGCGAGAGCTTCGACGAGGTCGCCCGCGCGGTCGTCGAGCGGCTGCTCGCCGAGCCGCGCGAGGTGCTGACGCTGCTCCGCGGCGCCGACGCGCCGGAGCTCGGCGCCCTCGTCGCCGACCTCGCCGACCGCCACCCGGAGCTCGAGATCGACGTCCAAGAAGGTGGGCAGCCGCACTACGCGCTGCTCCTTTCCGCGGAATAGGCGCTTTCCGGGCGCAGCGCTAAAGTCGATGGCTTGGCGGAACCGGTCCGGGTTCTTCTCGTCGAGGACAACGAGGTCTTCCGCGAGGCACTCGAGCTGCTGCTCGGGCTCCGCGCCGACGTCGAGGTCGTCGCCGCCGTGGGGGACGGGACGGAGGCGGTTCCCGCGTGCCGCGAGTACCACCCGGACGTCGTCTTGATGGACTTCCGCCTGCCCGGGATCGACGGCGTCCAGGCGACCGCGGCTCTCCGCGTCGCCTGCCCCGGCTCGAGCGTCGTCTGCTTGACCGGCGCGGCGAGCGGCCGCGAGATCGACGCCCTCTACGAGGCGGGCGCCGTCGAGTGCCTGCGGAAGGACCAGGAGCTTGAGGAGATCGTCGGCGCGATCCACCGCGCCGCGGGCCGCCTCGCGCCCGCCGAGTGACGTGGCCCTAACGGCCGAGAACACCGCCGTCGTCGTCGACTCGACCGCCGACTTCCCCGAGGCGCCGAGCCGCTTCCCGAACTGGCGCGTCGTCCCGCTCTACGTCCGCTTCGGTCGGGAGAGCTACCGCGACTACGTCGAGCTCGGCCCCGCGGAGTTCTACGCTCTTCTTCGCACCGCGACCGAGCTGCCGACGACCTCGCAGCCGACGCCGCGGGACTTCCTCGCCGCCTACGAGGAGCTCGCCGGCTACGAGCGCATCTACTCGCTCCACATCGCAAGCCGCCTCTCGGGCACGTTCGGGAGCGCGCGCATCGCGGCGCAGGAGCTCGGCGGCGAGCGAGTGCGGATGGTCGACACCGAGACCGCCTCCGCCGCGATCGCGATGCTCGGGCTCGCGATCCAGCGCCGTCTCGAGGCCGGGACGGACGACGACGAGCTCGACAAGCTCATCGACCGTTACAAGCAGGAGCACGGGCTCCTCTTCACCGTCGACACGCTCGAGTTCCTCGCGCGCGGGGGTCGGATCGGGCCCGCCCGCGCGATGGCCGGCCAGCTCCTGAACATCAAGCCGATCCTGACGATCGCCGAGGGCGAGGTCGTGCCGGTGAAGCGCGTGCGCGGAAACCGGAAGGCGATGCAGGAGTTCGTCCGCGAGTTCACCGGCGCCACCACCGACAGCCCCGGCCTGCGGGTCGGCATCGCGCAAGCGGACGCGCCGGAGCGCGCCGAGGCGCTGCGCAAGATGGTGCGGGCGGAGCGGCCGCAGGCGGAGCTCGAGGTCGTGACGAATCTCGGCGCCGTCGTCGGCACGCACGCGGGGCCGGGCACCGTCGGCTTCTTCTGGTTCTTCGACCCATAGGCGTCCGGAGCCGTCGCGCTCCGTTCCTATACTCGAACTCCTGGCCGTGGTCGCAGCATCGACGCGTCTCCCGCGGGGGTTTGGCGGGGAGGAGCCGCCCGCGGCCTGGCCTCCGACGCGCGGACGGGCGCGGCCCGAGCGGCTCGACCGGGCGCTCGACGTCTTGCCCGGGGTCGGACCGGCGCTGCGGCGAAAGCTCGCCGCGCTCGGCCTCGAGACGATCCGCGACCTGCTCGAGCACCGGCCGCGCCGCTACGAGAGCGCCGTCCCGGAGCGACGCATCGCCGACCTGCGCGAGGACGAGGAGGTGACGATCGCGGCCGAGGTGCTGAGCGTCGGCGAGCGGCGGCGCGGGAGGCTGCGGATCCTGACGGCGCGGATCGCCGACGAGAGCGGGACGACGACTGCGACCTGGTTCAACCAGCCGTGGCTCAAGGCGCATCTCCAGCCCGGGACGCGGGTCCGCCTGCGCGGGAAGAGCGGCCGCTTCGGGTTCGACGTTCGCTCGTACGACCTCGGGGAGGCCTCTGCGACAGCCGACTTCGCGCCCGTGTATCCGGCGAGCGAGGACATCCCGTCTGGCCGCCTGCGTGGCCTCGTGGAGGCGGCCCTGCCGCACGCCCGCGATTTCCCGGACGCGCTGCCGGCCGAGACGCGCCACCGGCTCGGCCTGCCGCTCCTCGCGGACGCGCTGACGGCGCTCCACCGGCCGCGCGACGAGAAGGAGGCGGAGGTCGGCCGCCGCCGCCTCGCCTTCGACGAGTTGCTCGTCCTCCAGCTCGGGCTCGCGCGCCGTACCCGCGAGCGAGAGGCCGAGCAGGCGCCGCCGCTTGGCGCCCCCGGCGAGCTTGTGGCGAGGTACCTCGACTTCCTCCCGTTCGAGCTGACGCCGCACCAGCGGAGCGCGATCGCCGAGATCGACGCCGACCTCGCGCGCCAGACGCCGATGCAGCGGCTCCTCCAGGGCGACGTCGGCTCGGGCAAGACCGTCGTCGCGCTCTACGCGCTCCTGCGCGCGGTCGAGCGGGGGCGGCTCGGCGCGCTGATGGCGCCGACCGAGACCCTCGCCGAGCAGCACTTCCTCACGATCGAGCCGATCTGCGCCGAGCTCGGGGTGCGGGTCGGGTTGCTCACGGGATCGGTGAAAGGGCGTGGGGAGGACGCGCAGATCGTCGTCGGCACGCACGCGCTGATCCAGGAGGGAGTCGACCTGGGCGAGCTGGCCGTCGCCGTCGTGGACGAGCAGCACCGCTTCGGCGTCGAGCAGCGCAAGGCGCTCGTGGAGGGGCGGTCGCCCCACGTCTTGCACATGACGGCGACGCCGATCCCGCGCACCCTAGCCCTGACCGTCTACGGCGACCTTGCCGTGTCCGAGATCGCCAAGCCGCCGGCGGCGCGCAAGCCGGTCGTGACGCGGTGGATCCCCGAGGAGCGAGCTGCCGAGGCGTACCGCCGCCTCCGCCGGCTGCTCGGGGAGGGGCGGCAGGCGTACGTCGTCTGCCCGCTCGTCGAGGAGTCGGAGACCTCGCGCGCGCGGGCGGCCGAGCAGGAGGCGGAGCGGCTCGCGCGGGCCGAGCTGCGCGGCTTCCGGGTCGGCTGCATGCACGGGCGGCTGCGGCCGGGCGAGCGGCGCGAGCTGATGCGGCGCTTCAAGGAGCACGAGCTCGACGTCCTCGTCGCGACGACCGTGATCGAGGTCGGCGTCGACGTGGCGAACGCGACGGTGATGATCGTCCAGGAGGCCGACCGCTTCGGGCTCGCCCAGCTTCACCAGCTCCGCGGCCGCGTGGGGCGTGGAGCGGAGCAGTCGTACTGCCTGCTCGTCTCGCGGGCGAAGGAGGAGCTGACGGAGGGCGCGCGCGAGCGGTTGGAGGCTTTGGTCGCGACGACGGACGGCTTCGAGCTCGCCGAGCGCGACCTCGAGATCCGCGGCGAAGGCCAGCTCCTCGGCACGCGGCAGTCGGGCCTCTCCGACCTGAAGTTCACGCGCCTGCGCGCCGACCGGCCGCTGCTGGAGCTCGCGCGGCGCGAAGCGGCCGCCCTCGTCGGCGAGCCGGGCCCGCTCGGCGACGAGGTCGACCGCGTCTTCGAGAGCCGCGAACCGGCTGCGTAAGCGCTGCCGCTGCTGGCTCGCGTGATCGCTGCGGACGCGCGGCGGACAGGAGGCGGGACATATCGGTGCGCCATGACCGCTCCGGGGCTCCGCGGACCACGATCTGCCTCGGGAGCGGTGACGCCTTCGCTGAAGCCGCGGCTCCAGCCGCCAGGGGCGGCGCCAAGCTCGGCCGTGGCTCGTGCGGCCATAGCGCCGACCCGCCACGACGACCGCGGACGAGTTCGAGCGGATCCTCGCGATCGCGAGTGAGCGGTTAGCCGGGCCGCCGAAGCCTACGCCGATTGCGGCGCTCGAGCGCAGGTGCGACGATACGCCGCGGCAAGCGCGTGTCCCGAAATATCACGGCCGAGGTCGATGAGCTGATCCGCCGGGCTACCGAGGCGGCGGGGCGGTTTGCGTGGGCGAGCTGGGTTCCCGATCCGCGCGACGAAGTCGTCGAGGGGAGTATTCGTCCGCCGCTCATGTCCTCGATGGTGCTCCAGTACGCGAGCCTCCGTGCCTGGCTAGACGGCCGTACCCTTACGCAGCCCCACGTCGACGCCGTCGCTCACGAGCTCGCCGCCGCATGGCGGAACGCGCGGATGACCGGGATCTATGCGGGAGTCGCGGATGTCCTCCGCGACCTGGTGCTGTGGAATGTTGTCGCGAGGATGTCCAGCCACCGCCGCGACGCAGTTCGTGGGGAGCTCGTCCGAAGGCGAGGAGCGGCCGCGGTCGCGTCAGTCCCGCCTCCCGCCAAGCCCGCTCCACGATCGATGGGCGCCGAGCCCGTACCGGCTGCGCCTGCGGCTTCGGGCTCGCCGCGCCTGGTGAAGACGCCGCGCGTCCGCGACGCGAAGAAGGACTGGATGCGCGAGCACGGACCCGGCTATACGGCGATCTTCAAGGAGCTGCTTCAGCCGATCCCGCCCATCAAGCTGAGCCCGTAGCCTCAAGGGGCCTGGCGCGGAGTGATCGAGCTGTAGCCTCGCGCCGTGCGCATCATCGCCGGCTCCCGGAAAGGGCATTCAATCGCGGCGCCGCGCGGGCGCCATACGCGGCCGACCTCCGACCGCGTGCGCGAGAACGTCTTCAACCTCGTCGCGCCGTGGGTCGAGGACGCGCGCGTGCTCGACCTCTTCGCCGGCTCGGGCGCGATGGGGCTCGAGGCGCTCTCGCGCGGCGCGGCCCGCGCCGTCTTCGTCGAGGCCGATCCGGCCGCGTGCCGCACGATCGAGCGCAACCTCGACAAGCTCCGCCTGCGCGGCGACGTCCGCTGCGGCAACGTCCTGGCCGCGATCGCGAACGAGCGCCGCCGCTACGACCTCGTCTTCGCCGATCCGCCCTACGACCAGCGCGACCACCGAGCTCTGGCCCGCTACCTCCCGAGCCTGCTCGCCGAAGACGGGCTCGTCGTCTTCGAGACGGCGGCCGCGGTCGAGCCGGAGCTTCCGCTCGCCAAGCGAACGACGCGGCGCTATGGCTCCGCCCGCATTACGCTCTTCGAGCCGTGATCACCGCGATCTACCCCGGCACCTACGACCCCGTGACGAACGGGCACGTGGACGTGATCACACGCGCCGCCGGCATCTTCGGCCGCGTCGTCGTCGGCGTGGTCGGCGCGCCGCAGCACAAGCAGCCGATGTTCTCGCTCGACGAGCGGGTCGCGTTCCTCGAGGAGGCGCTCGCCGACTACGACAACGTCGAGGTCGACCGCTTCTCCGAGCTCGTCGTCGACTTCGCGCGCAAGTGGGACGCGAAGGTGATCGTCAAAGGGCTGCGCGTGATCTCCGACTTCGAGTGGGAGTTCCAGATGAACCACCTGAACCGCACGCTCGCGCCCGAGGTCGAGACCGTCTACGTGATGGCGAGCCCGCAGTACAGCTTCGTCTCCTCGAGCGGCGTGAAGGAGATCGCGGCCTTCGGCGGCAAGGTCGACGAGCTCGTGCCCGAGCCGGTCGCGCGCCGGTTCGCGGAGCTCTTCCCGCAGGGCAGACCCGGCGCTCCCGTCAGCCCGCAGGAGTAAGATCCGCCGGACATGGACGTCCTCGTCCTCATCGACAAGCTCGACGACCTCGTGCACAACGCGAAGGCCGTCCCGCTCACCGACCAGGTCCGGATCGACCGCGAGGAGATCTACGACATCCTCGACCAGATGCGGGCGACGATCCCGGAGGAGATCAAGCAGGCGCGCTGGATCGTCAAGGAGCGGCAGGAGATGCTCGCCGAGGCGAAGCGCGAGTGCGACCGGATCCTCGGCGAGGCGCGCGAGCAGGCGGTGCGCGAGGCGTCGCAGACCGAGATCGTCAAGCTCGCCGAGCGACAGGCGCAGGACATCGTCGACGACTCGCGGCGCCAGGCCCGCGAGACGCGGCTCGAGATGGAGGACTGGGCCGACGGCATCCTCTCGACGCTCGAGGTCAACCTCGACAAGTTCCTGAACGCCGTCAAGCGGGGCCGCGAGCGGCTC
>DASQWB010000134.1:0-4631 GCA_035640455.1 Gaiellaceae bacterium
CGCGGCCGGCGGCGGCGTTCGCGGACCGGGCGAGGATGAAGAGGAGGTCGGAGAGCCGGTTGAGGTAGACGACGACGAGCGGGTTGACCCGCCGCTCGCCCGCCGCCGCGAGCGCATCCCGCTCCGCCCGCCGGCACACCGCGCGCGCCACGTGCAGCCGGGCCGCCGCCTCGCCGCCGCCGGGCAGGACGAAGCTCCGCAGCTCCGGCAGCTCGGCGTTGACCTCGTCGCAGAGGCGTTCCAGGCCCTCGACCTGCGCCTGCGTGACGCGCAGCCGCTCGCGGTCTCCCGCGACGAACGGGACGGAGAGGTCGGCGCCGACGTCGAAGAGCTCGTTCTGGACGCGCTCCAGCCAGAGGCGGAACCGCTCCGGCAGCTCGGCCGAGGCGAGGGCGAGCCCGACGGTCGAGTTGACCTCGTCGACCGCCCCGTAGGCGGCGATCAGCGGATCGAGCTTCGAGACGCGCGATCCGTCGCCGAGACTCGTCTCGCCGCGGTCGCCGCCGCCGGTGTAGATCCGGGTGAGCCGAACGGGCTCCTCCCGGCTCCGGCGTCTCATCGGCTGTCGCGGGCGATCACGGGCGCCGAGATGGTACGTCTTCGCGCTCCACGACGGCCCGCGGGCAGGGCGGCGGCTTCAACCGCCGCCCTGCCCGCGTCCGGCCGGATCAGTGCATCGTGACGTTCCCGCCCTCGAGCGGCTGCTCGCCAGAGTGGTACGTCGAGCTGCCGGTCCAGTGGATCCGGAACGTGTCGGCCGACCCTCCGTCGGTGACGTCGATCTCGTAGGAGACGGGCTGGCCGCCGACGGTGCCTTGCCCGTAGATCTGCGCCCGCGAGCCGGCGCAGAAGAGCGAGTCGACCGTCTCCGACTTGAACCGGAGATCGGCGGCATGGTCGTGGTAGCCGAGCTCGCCGCGCGCCTGGCCCTGGTCGTCGGCCTGGGCCTCGCCTCCGAACGAGCCGGTCCCGCCGCCGAGCGGAGCGATCCAGCCACCGAGCGTGACCTTGCAGCCGGCCGTCGTCGGCGGAGGCCCGACAGGCGTCGACGTGAAGCCCTCGACGAACGGATTCGACGCCGCTCCGCTATTCGGACAGTTAGGGACGCCCTCCACGCACACCGACTCGGTGATGTAGACGTCGTTGAAGTTCGTGCCTGCCTCGCCGGTGTCGGTCGTCGACTCGCTGCCCGTCGTGATCGTCGCCTCGTACCGGGAGACGGCGTCGACGGAGTAGACGGTGCCCGAGAACGAGGCGATCCCGTGCCCCGGCCCGAGCGGCGGCTGGATGATCGTCGAGTTCTGGAAGTCCGCGCAGGCCCCGTAGCTTGGGTGCGGGACCCCCTGGAGCGTTGCCGACAGCGTCTTCGTCCCGGTGACGACCGTCAGGCCGGACTGGATCTCGAACTGCGCCTCGAACGTCAGCACGGGGCCGACCATCCCGGTTCCCGGCACTCCCGGGAGCCCGGTCGGAACCGAACCGAACGGCGTGTTCTGCGGCCCGAGCGTGTACGTGCCGGTCTCGGTGAACGTCCCCGGATACGGACCGCTAGCGATTCCCTCGGCCCTGAAGTGAACCGTCGACGTGCCGTCCGCGTTGCATTCGGCCGGCGGCGCCGAGCTGATCGGACCGACCGGGAACCCCGGCGCGACGAAGAGCTCGCCGGAGAGCGTCCCCGTCTGGGCCGCGCCGGACGGCGCGAACGTGGCTGCGACGGCGACCGCGAGTACCGCGGCACCCGCAAATACCCGAAGCGGGAGCATGCCCACCACCTTTCCCCCGGATGAAGATGACCGGCCTTCTTCCCGTTTCGCGCTCGAACGAAGCGGGGTCTCAGCCCTGCGCGAGCGCGCGCCGGCTCAGGCCGAGCACAGAGCGGGCGATCACGAGCCGCTGGATCTCGCTCGTGCCCTCGTAGATCTCGGTGATCTTCGCGTCGCGGTAGTAGCGCTCGACCGGGAACTCCTTCGTGTACCCGTAGCCGCCGAGGATCTGGATCGCCTCGGCCGTCTGCCGCCGGGCCATCTCCGAGGCGAAGAGCTTCGCCTTCGCGCCCTCCTCGCCGTGCGGCCGACCCTGCTGCTTCAGCCACGCGGCGCGGTGGACGAGCAGCCGCGCCGCGTCGATCTCCGTGGCCATGTCCGCGAGCTTCCACTGGATCGCCTGGAAGTCGGCGATCCGCTTGCCGAACTGCCGCCGCTCGAGCGCGTAGGCGCGGGCGACGTCGTAGGCGGCCTGCGCGATCCCGAGCGCCTGCGCGGCGATCCCGATCCGCCCGCCGTCGAGCGTCGCCATCGCGACCTCGAAGCCTTTGCCCTCTTCGTGGAGCAGCCGGTCGCGGTCGACGAATGCGTCCTCGACGACGAGGTCGTTCGTCACCGACGAGTTGAGCCCGAGCTTGTCCTCCTCGCGGGTGATGCGGACGTGGTCGGCGTCCAGGATGAACGCCGAGACGCCCTTTGGGCCGGGAATGTCCGGATCGGTGCGCGCAAAGAGCAGGAAGGTGCCGGCGCGCGCGCCGTTCGTGATCCACTGCTTCGAGCCGGCGATCCCCCAGCCGTCGCCGTCGGGCCGCGCGGCGGTGCGCAGCGAGCCGGCGTCGGAGCCGGCCTCGGGCTCGGTGAGCGCGAAGGCGCCGAGCGTCTCGCCGCGTGCGAGCGGCGGCACGAAGCGGCTGCGCTGCTCGTCGGTGCCGAAGGTGAGGATCGGCAGCGTCACCGCGCTCGTGTGCACGGCGACGGTCACCCCCACGCCCGCGTCCGCGCGCGACAGTTCCTCGAGCACGAGGACGTACGAGAGGAAGTCGGCGCCCGCGCCGCCGTACTCCTCGGGGATGCAGACGCCCATCAGCCCGAGCTCGGCGAGCTCGGGGAAGAGCTCGCGCGGGAAGCGGTGCTCGCGGTCCCAGTCGGTCGCGTGCGGCTCGATCTTCTCCTTCGCGACCTCCCGGGCGAGCGCCTGGATCTCGCGCTGCTCCTCGGAGAGCCCGAAGTCCATGGGACTGGCGAGTATAGTCGCGGCCGTCGTGCGCTCCTTGGCTGCCGCGGCCTGCATCCTGGCTCTGCTGGCGGGTTGCGGCAGCGGCGGGACCTCGCCGTCGAGTGTCGTCCGCGCTTGGAGCAAGGCGCTGAACGCGGGCGACAACGACGCGGCGGCCGACCTCTTCGCGCCGAACGCGGAGGTCGTGCAGGGAAGCGTCGTCACGAGGCTCCGCACCCACGCCGACGCGGTCGCGTGGAACACCGACCTGCCCTGCTCGGGGAAGATCGTGTCGCTGTCGGCGCACGGCCCCGTCGTCCGCGCGACCTTCGTCCTCGGCGACCGCAAGACGAGCCCGTGCGACGGCCCCGGCAAACGGGCGGCGGCCGTCTTCCGCATCCGCGGCGGCAAGATCGTCCTCTGGCACCAGGTGCCCGCCGGCGGCGCCTCGACCTCGACGGTCCCCGTCGTCTAAGGCCCGCTTCCGACTTGACGGCGTCCGCCCTCGCCCCGTAATGCCGCTAGTAGCCCATTCTTGCTGCTACGCGGCGAGCTCGAAGCGGCGGCAGATCTCCCGCAACCCTCCTTCGCGCTCGCGGAACGCGTCCACGATCGCCGGGTCGAACTGCCCGCCGGACTCCGTGAAGATCTCTTCACGGGCCGCCTCCCACGGCCCGCGCCGCCGGTACGGGCGGTCGCTCGTCATCGCGTCGAGCGTGTCCGCGACGGCGAAGATCCGCGCCGCGAGCGGGATCTCCTCGCCGCCGAGGCCGTCCGGGTAGCCGTGGCCGTCCCAGCGCTCGTGGTGCGAGCGGACGACCAGCAGCCCCTGACCCTGCAGGAAGGCGACGCCGCCGAGCATCTGCTCGCCGAGCACGGTGTGCGTCTGCATCAGGCGCCGCTCCTCGGGCGTCAGCGGCCCCGGCTTCTGGAGCACGCTGTCGGGGATCCCGATCTTGCCGACGTCGTGGAGGAGGAAGCCGTACTCGGCCGACGGCTGCCCGACGAGGTCGGGGTCGATGGCGCGCCCGAGCTCGACCGCGTACTCCTGCACGCGCTGCGAGTGGGCGCGGGTTCCCGTGTCCTTCGACTCGAGCGCGCTCGCGAGCGCCGCGACCGTCTCGCGGTAGGCCTCCTGCACGAGCACCCGCTGGCCCCGCTCGAGGTCGAGGAGGTGCCGGAGGTCACGCGCGTAGAGCAGCAGCTGCTCCTCCGGATCCTTGTTCTTCCCGGCCCGGAACGGGACCCCGTACAGGCCGCCTGCGAGGCGCTCCACGACGGCGAGCAGCTCGAGCGGGCTGAACGGCTTGCGGACGTACGCGTCGGCGCCGGCCGAGTCCGAGGCGACGAGGTTGCCGCCGTCGGAGCCGCTCAGGAGGACGATCGGGATCGAGCTCGTCTTCGGATCCGCCTTGAGCGCGCGGCAGAGGTCGAGCCCGCTCTCGCCGGGCATGACGACGTCGAGGACGATCACGTCGGGCCGGCGCGTCTTGATCTTGCGGCGCGCCTCGCGGGCGCTCGCGGCCTCGTCGACCTCGAGATCGACCACCTCGAACGTGGTTCGGACGAGGGCCCGAAGCGCCGCATCGTCGTCGACCAACAAGAGCCGCAAGCGAATCCCCCTTTCGCGGAAGCTCGGCTCCCCTGCCGTA
>DASQWB010000135.1:0-37656 GCA_035640455.1 Gaiellaceae bacterium
AGCTCGCCGCGCGCGACGTCCTCCGCGACGACGACGCCGTTCGCGAGGCCGAGCAGCTCCGCTTCCGCCTGATCATGGTCGACGAGTTCCAGGACACGAACCGCCTCCAGTGCGAGCTCATCGATCTTTTGGCGACCGGCCCGCCCAAGGAGATCTTCTTCGTCGGCGACGAGTTCCAGTCGATCTACGGCTTCCGGCACGCGGACGTGCAGGTCTTCCGCGAGCGACGCGAGCAGGCGTCGCAGCTGCTCGCGCTGACGCAGAACTATCGGTCGCGGCCGGAGGTGCTCGCGGCCGTGAACGAGCTCTTCGGCTCCGACTTCGGCGACGGCTATCAGCCGCTCGCGTCGTCGCGCGACTTCCCCGACCCGGTCTTCGGCCACCCGGTCGAGCTCCTCGTCACCGACAAGTCGAGCTACCGCGACACGGGCGAGCATTGGCGGCGCGCCGAGGCACGCCACATCGCGCGGCGGGTGCGCGAGCTCGTCGACTCGGGCGCCGCGGCACCCGGCGAGATCGTCCTCCTCTTCGCCGCCGGTACGGACGCCGAGTGGTACGAGGAGGAGCTCCGCGCGGCGGGCCTGCCGACCTATCGCGCGACGGGCAAGGGCTATTTCGGCCAGCAGCAGGTGGTCGACCTGCTCGCGTACCTGCGCCTGCTGCACAACCGCTACGACGACGTCGCGCTCGCCGCCGTCCTCGCCTCGCCGTTCGTCGGCGTCTCGAACGACGCGCTCGTCCTCCTGCGCCGGAACGCGGCTCGGCGGCCGCTCTTCAGCGGGCTCGAGCGGGCGCTGCCGCCCGACCTCGACGAGGAGGACGAGCGCCTGCTGCGCGCCTTCCGCCAGCGCTACGACCGGCTCGCCGCCGCGTCGGAGCGGCTCTCGCTCGAGCGGCTCTGCGAGCAGATCGTCTCCGAGCACGACTACGACCTCGCCGTCCTCGCGCGCTGGGACGGCAAGCGCCGGTACGCGAATCTCCGCAAGCTGATGCGGCTCGCGCGCTCGTACGAGGCGCTGCGCGGGCCGGACGTGGAGGGCTTCGTCCGCTTCGTGCGCGAACAGGAGGAGCTCGGGGCACGCGAGCTCGAGGCGGTCGCCGAGGAGGAGGGCGCCGACGCGGTGCGGCTGCTGACGATCCACGCCGCGAAGGGGCTCGAGTTCAAGGTCGTCGTCGTCGCCGACGCGGGCCGCGAGGGTCCCGCGCCCGCGCCGGACGAGATCCTCGCCCTCTCCGACGGGAGGTTCGGGTTCAAGGTCGTGCATCCGACGACGGGCGTGCGGAAGCCGGTCTTCGACTACGAGGCGGTGCGGAAGGCCGAACGGGAGGAGGAGCGCGCCGAGCGGCTGCGCCTCTACTACGTCGCGATGACGCGGGCGATCGACCGGCTGATCGTCTCCGGGGCCGTCGATCCGGAGGCGAGAGGCGAGCGCGAGACGCCGATCGCCTGGGTGCTGCGGCGCCTCGCCGCGGAGAAGGAGCTCGCGGCCGCCGGCGAGGAGCCGATCGAGCTCGAGCGCGGCCTGGCGCGGCTCCTCGTCCGCGTCGACCGTTACCGTCCGCGGCCCGCCGAGGAGCCGGCCGTCGCGGTGACGGAGGACGGCCAGCTCGCGCTCTTCGACGAGCTCCCGACGACGGTGCCGCCGCGCGGCATCGAGCTGCCGCCGCTCGCGCCCGTCCCGGCTCCTCCGGTCTATCGCGTGCGTCGCCTCTCCTACAGCGCGCTCGCCCTCTACGACCGCTGCTCGTACCGCTTCTTCGCGGAGCGGATCGCCGGCCTGCGCGAGCGGCGGGCGGCGGCGGCGGCGGGAGGTGGGGAGGGAGGGCTGGCCGCGACCGAGATCGGCGACGCCGTCCACCGGCTCCTCGAGGCGGTCGATCTCACGGCACCCTCCGCCCCCGACATCGGTGCGGTCCGCGACTGGTATCGGAACGTGACCGACGAGGAGCTCGACCAGATCGCCGGCTTCGTCGCCTCCTACTGCGAGTCGGACCTGGCGCGGCGCGTCGCGGCGCTCCCGGGCGCGGCGAAGGAGCGGCCGTTCGCCTTCGAGCACGACGGCGTCCTCCTGCACGGCCGTCTGGACGTGCTCCACCTCGACGGCCCGCGGGCCCTCGTCGTCGACTACAAGACGAACTCGCTCGCCGAGGGGACGCCCGAGGAGATCGTCGAGGCCGACTACCGTCTCCAGCGACTCGTCTACGCGCTCGCCTGCTTCCGCGCCGGCGCAGACGAGGTCGAGGTCGTCTACCACTTCCTCGAACGGCCGGACGCGGTCGTCGCGACGAGCTTCGCGCGCGCGGACGTCCCCGCGCTCGAGGCGGAGCTCTCGGAGGCGATCGCGACGATCCAGGCCGGCGTCTTCGTGGCGAGCCCGGACGAGTTCGTGTGCGCCGGCTGTCCCGCGCTCGACGTCGTCTGCGCGGGGCCGAGGCTCCCGCACGCGCCGGCGCCGGCGCTCGCGTCGGCTCCTGCTTGACATGTGACCTTTCGGTCACCTATCGTGCCGTCGTGACGGATGACGACGATCTCGTGTTCCGGGCGCTCGCCGACCCGACGCGGCGGCTTCTCCTCGACCGGCTCTTCGAGCGTGACGGCCGCACGCTCACCGAGCTCGAGAGCGAGCTGGAGATGACGCGCTTCGGGGTCATGAAGCACCTGCGCGTGCTCGAGGACGCGGGCCTCGTCACGGCGCGGAAGGTGGGGCGCAACAAGCACCACTTCCTGAACCCGGTGCCGATCCGTCTGATCCACGACCGCTGGATCCACAAGTACAGAGAGCACCGCGTATCGGCTCTCGCGGAGCTCAAGACACGACTGGGGAACGAGGATGACGACGGCGACCGCGACGACGACCCAGGTCTACCACCTGTTCATCAAGGCGCCCCCGGAGCGGATCTGGGAGGCGATCACGAACCCGGTCTTCACCGAGAAGTACTTCTACGCGTCCCGTGTTGAGCTCGCGAACGGCCGGCGCCGCGCGTTCGGTCCGGAAGGCGAGCTCTGGGGCGACGAAGCGATCCTCGAAGAAGACCCGCCGCGCCGGCTGGTGCACGGCTGGCGGGCGCTCTACGACCCCGAGCTCGCCGAGGAAGCGACAAGCCGCGTGACGTGGGAGATCGATGAGCAGGAAGGCGGCGTCTCGCGACTCACGGTGACGCACGACCAGCTCGAAGGCGCTCCGAAGACGGCGGAGAGCGTTGCAGGTGGCTGGATGTACGTGCTCAGCGGTCTCAAGACGTTGCTCGAGACGGGCGAGCCGTTCGCGTAAGGCGTCGACTCGTCGGCGCCGACCATCAGGAGACGCTGGCTTCGCCTGCGTCTCCGTCTGAAACGACCGGTCGAACCGATGGACGTCATTCCGAGACGATTCCTCGGCAGCTACCAGCGTTCCCAGCGGACGACGTCGTCGAGCGGCCGGCGGCGACGGGTGAGCCGGCTTGACCTGGCGCTCACCTCGTCGTCGGCCGCTCGACCGATCGTGACGCAGCACGCGATCGCGACGTCGGCCGGTAGCCCGAGCTCCTCGCGGAAGGCCGGGAGCGCCTCGACGAAGACGCCGAAGAGGCCGGACGCATAGCCCTCGTCGATTGCGGCGAGCAGGAGCAGCATCGCGGTCGCGCCGGCGTCGAAGTGCCAGAACGGGATCGGCCACTCGATCTCGACGCCGCCGGTGAGCGCGAGCTTGTCCGGTTCGCGGTAGCGGTCGTGGTAGTCGTCCTCCCGCACGCAGACGATGATCAGGACGGGCGCGTCTCCGACCCACGACTCCTCACCGACGATCTCGGCGAGCCGGCGGCGCCGCGCGGCTTCGGTGACGACGACGAGCCGCTGTCCCTGGCTGAAGCCGGCGCTCGGGGCGCGGCGGACGGTTCGGAGGATGCGCTCGATCGCCTCGCGCGGCACCGGCTCGGGCTCGTACGCCCGCACCATCCGTCGGCGGCGCAGGATCTCGCGAAGCTCCACTACCGCTGCCGCCCGACCTCGACCGTCGTGACGCTGCAGTTGTCGACGGCGCGCCAGACGACGGTCTCGACCGGCTCGCTGGCGAGATGGGCGGTGCCGACGCGGATCGGCCCGCCGGACGTGACGAGCGCGATCTCGTCCGCGGGCGGGTCCTCCAGCAGCTCGTCGAGGAAGGCGGCGACGCGCTCGTACACCTCGCGCATACTCTCGCCGCCGGGATGTCGCTCGTCGGGGCCGAGCCACGCTGTGCCGGCTTCCTTGCCGAGCTCGGCTGCCACGTCGGCGGCGATGCGACCTTCGTTCACGCCGAAGTCCCGCTCGCGCAAGGCAGCGGTCGTCAGGATCGGAAGGTCGAGCTGCGCGGCCAGCGGCTCGGCGGTCTCGACCGCCCGCCGCAGGTCGCTCGAGTAGAGCGCGCCGATCGGACGCGCGGCGAGCTCGGCCGCGAGCTCCAGCGCCTGCTCGTGACCGAGCTTCGAGAGAGGCACGTCGGATGCGCCCTGGATCCGCCCCTCGCGGTTCCAGTCGGTCGCGCCGTGGCGAACGAAGTGCAGCGTGGGCACGGGCGAGACGGTATCGCTACCGTCGGCCCGTGCCGCGGAGCTACGTCCACGAGGCGCGGAAGCGCGTCGGCCCGCGGCGGGCCCGCATTCGGCCGATCATCGAGCGGCTCAGCGCCGCGCACCCGGACGCGAAGATCGCGTTGGAGCAGCAGAACCCGCTCGAGCTCCTCGTCGCCGTGATCCTCTCGGCGCAGACGACGGACGTGAACGTGAACCAGGTCACGACGACGCTCTTCCGGAAATACCGGCGGCCCGAGGACTACCTCGCCGTCCCGCCCGAGGAGCTCGAGCGCGACATCTACCGCACCGGCTTCTTCCGTCAGAAGGCGCGCTCGCTGCGCGGGACGATGAAGATGCTCGTCGAGGAGTACGACGGCGAGGTGCCGCGGCGGCTGGAGGACCTCCTCCGCCTCCCCGGGGTGGCGCGGAAGACGGCGAACGTCGTCGCCGCGGAGTTCGGCGACCCGCAGGGGATCGTCGTCGACACCCACGTACGACGGCTCTCGCAGAGGCTCGGCCTGACGCGCCACGACGACCCGGTCAAGATCGAGCGCGACCTGCAGAAGATCGTCCCGCGCGAGGAGTGGGGCCGCTTCCCGCACCTGCTGATCTGGCACGGCCGGCGGGTGTGCATCGCGCGCCGCCCGCTCTGCGAAGCGTGCGTCCTGGCGGACCTGTGCCCTTCGAGCCGTGTCCCGGTGACTGTCACGTGACAGTCACCATTAGCGGCTTTGCAGGCGTTTTGGCTTTCGGGACATGGCCGCAGCCGCCCGCTGTACCGGGCTAGCGGCAGCCGGCGCAGACGCCGACGATCTCGATCCGGTGCTCCGTCGGCACGAAGTCCTCGCGCGCCGCGGCCTCGGCGAGCCACGCCTCGATCCCGCACTCGCCGAGCTCGACGACCCGGTGGCACTCGGAGCAGACGAGGTGGTGGTGATGCGCGTCACTGCACAGGCGGTAGCAGGTCTCGGCGGGGCTGTGCGCGAGCGTGTCGACGACGCCGTGCTCGACGAGGCTGCCGAGCGTCCGGTAGACGGTCGCGAGGCCGATCCGCTCGCCGGCGTCCCGTAGCCGGCGGTAGAGATCCTGGGCGGTGAGGTCGTGGGGCTCGCGCGCAAGCTCCTCGAGCACCCGGAGCCGCTGCCTCGTCACCCGCAGGCCGGTGGCGGCGATCCGCTCGCCGAGCCCCAGCCCCGGTTGACGCGTCTCGGTCACCCGACCTATCCTAGCCGGAGATGCGACCGAGAATCATTCTCGTCTAGTGCGGCATGTTCGCGCCGTTCCACTACGCGTTCGTCCAGCGCGGGATGCTCGAGGCGCTCCTGCTCTCGATCCCGGCCGGGATCCTCGGCACGTGGATCGTGCTCCGCGGCCTCGCGTTCTTCTCGCACGCCGTCGGGACGGCCGCCTTCCCGGGCCTCGTCCTCGCGGCCGGCCTCGGCTGGCCCGGCCCGGCCGGGGCCGCGGTCGCCGTGACCGCGTACACGCTCGGCGTCGAGAGCCTCGCGAGCCGTCGCGAGAGCAACCGCGAGACGACGACCGGGCTCGTGCTCGTCGGCGCGCTCGCGCTCGGCGTCGTGCTCGCGAGCGACGTCTTCCACTCCGGCGCCAACGTCGAGACGCTCCTCTTCGGCAGCCTGCTGCTCGTCGGCTCGTCCGATGTCCGCCTCGCGGCGATCGCGGCCGCCGTCACCGTCCTCCTCTCCGCGACCCTGGGTCGCCGCTGGCTCGCCGTCGGCTTCGAGCGGGAGACGGCGCGCGGCCTCGGCGTCCGTTCGGCGCTCGTCGACGGCGCGCTCCTCGCCGTCGTCGCGTTCGCCGTCGTCGCGTCCCTGAGCGCCGTCGGCGCACTGCTCGTGGCCGCCCTCTTCGTCGTCCCGGCGGCGACGACGAGGCTGTGGTGCCGCCGCCTGCCCGCCTGGCAGGTCGCGAGCGTCGGGCTCGCGGCAGCGGAGGCGGTGGCGGGGCTCTGGCTCTCGGTCGAGGTGAACGCTCCGCCCGGGCCCGCGATCGCCGTCCTCGCCGGCGGCGTCTTCGTCGCCTTGGCGCTCGCTCGGCTCGCGCGCCCGCGCGCACTGCTCGCGCTCCTCGCCGTTCTCCTCCTGGCCGGTTGCGGCTCGAGCTCGGGGGGAAGCGGCCTTCGGGTCGTCGCGACGACGACGCAGGTCGCGGATTGGGTTCGGGCCGTGGGCGGTGACGACGTCAACGTCCACCAGATCCTCCAGCCGAACACCGACCCCCACGAGTACGAGCCGAGACCGAAGGACGTCGAGGCGACGGCCGGTGCGAAGATCATCTTCGAGAACGGTGACCGGCTCGACTCCTGGATGAGCAAGGTGATCGAGCAGGCCGGTCAAGGGCTGAGCGTCGAGCTCGGCGTCTTCGTTCCCGTGAGGCTTCCGGGCGAGGCGTCCGGCCCCGAAGCCTCGCGCTTCGATCCGCACTGGTGGCACGACCCGCGGAACGCCGAGGCGGCGGTTCGCGCCATCCGCGCGACGCTTGTCGCCCTCGACCCTTCGCACCGGACCGGGTACAGGCGACGGGCGGCGGCGTACCTGGCGAAGCTGCGTGCGCTCGATCGCTCGCTCGCCGCCTGCTTCGCGCGGCTGCCGCGAAGCGAGCGGAAGCTCGTCACCGACCACGACGCCTTCGGCTACTTCACGCACCGCTACGGGCTCGACGTCGTCGGAGCCGTGATCCCGTCGCAGACGACCCAGGCGCAGCCATCCGCAGGCGCGACCGCACGGCTCGTGAGGCTGATCCGGCGGGAGCACGTCAGGGCTGTCTTCCCGGAGAGCTCGGTCAACCGCCGCGTCGCGGACACGATCGCGCGCGAGACGGGCGCGACCTCGCGGTACACGCTCTACGGGGACACCCTCGGGCCGGCGGGCTCGCCCGGTGCGACCTACCTCGGGATGGAGCGGGCCAACGCCGACGCGATCGTGCGCGGCCTGAGCGGCGGCCGTCTGCGGTGCGCGCCGTGAACCGGCTCCTCGCGGCCCACGACGTCGCCGCCTCCTACGGTGGCCCCGTCGTCGTCGACGGCGTGACGTTCGAGCTCGAGCGGGGCGAGCGGATCGGGATCCTCGGCCCCAACGGCGGCGGGAAGTCGACTCTCTTCCGCATCCTCCTCGGCGAGCTTCGTCCGCTGCGGGGCACGCTGCGCGTCCCGGCGCGGCTGGGGTTCGTCCCGCAGACGGAGCGCTCCCGGCTGGACTATCCAGCTTCGGCGCTCGACGTGGCGCTGATGGGCACGCTCTCCCGTCTGCCTTGGTGGCGACCGCTCGGGCGGCGCGAGCGGCAGGCGGCGCTCGAGGCGCTGGAGCGCGTCGGCCTCGCCGCGCTCGCCGACGAGCAATTCGGCGAGTTGTCCGGGGGGCAGCGCCAGCGCGTGCTCGTCGCCCGCGCGCTCGTCCAGGACGCGCCGGTCCTGCTCCTCGACGAGCCGTTCTCGGGGGTCGACCAGCCGAGCGCCGAGCTCCTCGAGCGGCTCCTCGACGACCTCGTCCGCGAAGGCCGCGGCCTCCTCGTCGCGACCCACGACCTCGAGCAGACGCGCCGCTTCGAGCGGGTGCTCTGCCTCAACCGCCGGCAGATCGCGTTCGGGCCGCCCGCGACGACGCTCACGCGGACGGTGCTCGAGCAGACCTACGGCGGCGAGATCGTCGCGCTCCCCGGCGAGGCGGCGGCCGTCCTCCCGCCGCACCATCACCACCACGAGCACGTGTGACCTCGGATCGATGATCGGATCCAGCGTGTCGACCGGTCATTTCAGACGGACGTGCGGGAAATCCGCACGTCCTGACGACGGCACCGCAAGCGGTGCCTGAGGATGCACCCGCTTCTCGAGCCCTGGTCGCACCCGTTCATGCAGCGGGCCCTGCTCGAGCTCGTCTTCGTCGGCGTCGTCGGCGCCGTGCTCGGGTGCTGGATCGTGCTGTACGAGCTTGCCTACAGCGCCGAGTCGCTCGCCCACGCGCTCTTCCCGGGCCTGGTCGTGGCGGCCCTCATCGGGCTGCCGCTCCTGCTCGGCGCGGCGGGCGGCGTCCTCGCCGCCGCCGCGGGAGTCGCGCTCGCCGGGCGCCTCCCCGGCATCGGCCGCGACGTCGCCGTCGCGATCGTCGTCACGACGCTCTTCGGGCTCGGCGTGCTCCTGGCGCTCACGCCCGCCTCGCCGCCGGGACTCGACGCGCTCCTCTTCGGCGACCTCCTCGGCGTGACGCGAGGAGACCTGGTGGCTGCGGGCTCGCTCGCCGCCGTGAGCCTCGTCGCGCTCGCGGCGCTCCACCGGCCGCTCCTCGCCGTCGGCTTCGACCGCGGGAGCGCCGCCAGCCTCGGTACGAGGCCGCTCCTCGTCGACCTCGGCCTGCTCGCGGCGATCGCGGCGGCGATCGTCGTCGGCGTCCAGGGGCTCGGCAACCTGCTCGTGCTCTCAGCGCTGATCGGGCCGGCGGCGACCGCCAGGGCCCTCGCCCGCCGGGTGCCGACGATGATGCTCGCCGCCACGGGTGTCGCCGTCGGCTGCGCCGTCGCCGGCCTCTACGTCTCGTACTACGTCGATGTCGCGGCCGGCGCCTCCGTCGCCGGGACGACGGTGGTCGCGTATCTCGCGCTCCGGCCGCTCAGCGCGGCGCGAGCGCGACGAGCAGCCCTCCGTCGGCGTCGTAGGCCGGGAAGAAGTCGCCTTTCACCGGCTTCTTGACGCCGGAGCGGGTCGCGATCTCAAGCTGCTCGCCGAGCCGGCGCACGCCCCACTCGAGCGCGAGTCGAGCCGGGTTCCGGTCGGGCGCGAAGCCGCTCAGACCGAGGCCGTCGACGACGTCGCGGCCGAGGAGCGCCGCCTCCGAGTAGCCGGTCAGCTCGAAGACGCCGCGGCCGCAGGCGAGCACGCGCCCGTCCTGGTCGCAGACGACGAGGCCCGCGTTCGGCGCGGGGTAGTAGTCGTCCATCAGCTCGAAGAGGAAGCCGAAGCCGCAGTGGTGGCATGCAACCGGCACGTCGTCGAGCTCCTCGCGCCGGTCGTGGTCGACCGAGCGCTCCTTGCAGTTCGGGCAGATGAAGAACGGCACGGGCCGATCGTAGCCAGGCGACCGGGCCTCAGATCCAGCGTCTGCGCCTGAAGAACCAGAGCTGGAGGAGCGTCGTGGCGACGATCAGGCCCCAGGACCACGCGTAGCCGAACTGCCAGTGGATCTCGGGGAAGTGGTGCTGGAAGTTCTGGCCGTAGAGCCCGACGATGAAGGTGGGCAGGAGGAGAATCGACGCGATCACGGTCAGCTTCTTCATCACCTCGTTCTGGTCGTTGGCGATCTTCGCCTGCAGGTAGTCGCGCACGCTCGCGAGCAGGTCGCGCGAGAGCTCGAGCCCGTCACCCGCCCGGAGGAGCTTCTCGTAGGTGTCGCGGAAGTCGAGCTCGATGGATTCAGGGAAGAGCTCTTCGCCCTTGAGATCCACGCGCCGGTCGGCGACTCGGTCGGCGGCGTCTCGTGTCGGCCACAGCGCGCGCCGGATGTGGAGGAAGTGCCTGCGAAGGTGCGAGACGCGGATGCGGACGTATTCGGGCTCGTGCGTCTCGACGGCCTCCTCGAGCTCGTCGATCTCGTCGTCGAGCTCGTCCACGACGTGCAGGTATGCCTCGGCAACGGCATCGACGACGAAGAAGACGATCCTTCCGGCCGGCGCATCGGGATGCGCCGCGACCTCCTCCCGGATCGGCGTCTCGTCAAACGGACGGTCGCCCTCGGGCGTCTTGCGTACGGTGAGCACGACGTCGTGTGTCGCGACGACGTCGATCTCCTGGTAGAAGACCTCGTCCTCGCGCCGCCGGCAGACGGGGACGATGAACACGGCATAGACGTAGTCGCCGTGCGACTCGATCGTCGGGCGTGGCTCGTCGTCGTGCTCGATCGGCTGCCGCAGCCGCTCCATCGCGCGGTCGTGCAGCGCTCCCGGGAGGCTCGCTCGCAGGCGCTCCTCGCTGGGGTCGAGCAGGTCGATCCACTCGGCCACGCGGCCGAGGTTCGACGCAGGGCCGGTTAGACCTCCGCCGCCTCGGCGCGCGGCGCCGTCAGCGCCGCTTCCGCGTGCCCGTGCCGCTCCGAGACGAAGCGCTCCGCGTCGAGCGCGCCCATACACCCGGACCCGGCGGCGGTGACGGCCTGCCGGTACGTGTGGTCGACGACGTCGCCGACCGCGAAGACGCCTTCCACGTTCGTCCGCGTCGAGCCCGGCTCGGTGACGAGGTAGCCGGCCTCGTCGTGGCCGAGCTGATCCAGGAAGAGGCTCGTGTTCGGGTCGTGGCCGATCGCCACGAAGAGCCCTTCCGCCGGCAGCTCCCACGTGTGGTCGTCCACCGTCGAGCGGAGCCGCACGGCCGTGATCGAGCGCTCGTCGCCGACGACGTCCTCGACCACGGCGTTCGTGACGAACTCGATCTTCTCGTTCGCCCGCGCGCGGTCGACCATGATCGGCGAGGCGCGGAACTCGTCGCGCCGGTGCACGACGGTGACCTTGCGGGCGAACTTCGTCAGGAAGATCGCCTCCTCCATCGCCGAGTCGCCGCCGCCGACGACGACCACCTCCTTCTCGGGATAGAAGGCGGCGTCGCAGACCGCGCAGTACGTGACGCCGCGGCCCTGGTACTCGCGCTCGCCGCGGACTCCGAGCTTCCGCGCGCTCGCTCCGGTCGCGACGATGACCGCCTCCGCGGTGTAGAGGTCGTCGCCGACCCACACGCGGAACGGGCGCTCGGAGAAGTCGACGCGTGTGACGTCGTCGGTCACGTACTCGGCGCCGAAGCGAGCAGCCTGGCTCCTGAACTCGTCCATCATCGTGGGGCCGAGGACGCCGTCCGGATAGCCCGGGTAGTTCTCGACGTCGCTCGTGATCATCAGCTGCCCGCCCCACTGGAAGCCCTCGATCACGAGCGGCTTCAGGTTCGCGCGCGCGGCGTAGAGGGCGGCGGTATAGCCGGCGGGGCCTCCGCCGATGACGATCACCTCGCGCACACCGTTCTCTTCCACAGTTCCTCCAATAAAAATCCTGCGGGCCCGGTTTGGGCCCCGCACATCGTATTCAACGAAATGCTTCGGTCGGACGTTCCCGTCAGGCCACGAAGTGCCCGCAAAGAAACAATTTTCCACCTCGATACTCGGCGTCGTCCGAGGGGCGGTGGGGCAGCCGCTCGCCCGGCCGGACGAGGTGCACGACCGTGTGGCCGCGGGCGGCGAGGAGCTCCGCGATCAGGCTGCGGTGACACCGCCACCAGAGCGTCTCGGCGCACATGAAGCACGGCGCAGGCTCGGCGAGTGCCCCGGCCACGGCCTCCTGCCACTCCGGCCGGCCCATGCGGGCGGCGTAGCTCCGGAACGCGGGCGTGCGGATGCAGGAGAAGCGCTCCTCGCCCGGCTCGCCGGTTCGCCGCCCGCCGAGCTCGACCGCGTGGCGGTACTCCATCCCGGCTGCGGCGAGCGTCTCGCGAAGCGGCTCCTGCCCGAACTGCGGGTTCCGCCGCGAGCCGGGGAAGCGCCGCACGTCCACGAGGGTCTCGACGCGCGCCCGGCGCAGGCACTCGAGGAGCTCCTCGATCGGGCGTGTCCCATGGCCGATCGTATGGACGAGCACCGCCACAAGGTAGGGCTAAAATCGCCCGCTCCGGGAAAGGAGTCGACGGTGGCGGATACCGTCAGCTGGGACCAGCTTCGCGATCTCGCCGGCTTCCGCGCACGCAAGGGTTGCGCGATCAGCATCTTCCTCAACCTCGATCCGGCGCTCGCCGCGACCGCGCCCGAGACGGCGACGAAGATCAACTCGCTTCTCGACGAGGCGGAGAAGCACGACTGGGCGAAGCGCGAGCGCCTGAGCCACGAGGAGCGGGAGGGGCTGAAGGCGGACTTCCGGCGGATCCGTCGCTTCTTCGACACGGACTTCAACCGCGACGGCGCGCGCGGCTTCGTGGTCTTCGTCGCGGGGCTCGACGGCTTCTGGCGGACGCTGCCGCTGCCCGATCCGGTGCGGGACGACGTCGCCCTCGGCCCCTCGTTCAGGCTGGCGCCGCTCGCGCCGCTCGTCGGGCGCGGCGACGGGGCGATCGTGGCCGTCGTCGGCCGCGAGCGCGGTGAGCTCTTCCGCCTGCGGGCCGGCCGTCTCCAAGAGGTCGTCGACCGAACCGAGGACGAGCCGGGCCGCCACGACCAGGGCGGTTGGTCGCAGGCGCGCTACCAGCGGCACATCGAGAACCTCGTCTTCCGGCACCTGCGGGGCGTGGCCGAGGAGCTCGACGCGCTCGAGCGGCGGACCGGCGCCGACGTCGTCGTCGTCTCGTCGGAGGAGACGCGCGCCGAGTTCGCGCGGCTGCTCTCGAAGGAGGTCGAGAGCGCGATCGTCGGCTGGACGCAGGCCGAGGCGCATGCGGCTCCGGCCGAGCTCCTCGGGGTCGTGAATCCCGTCCTCGAGCAGGCGCGGGCGCGCCGCGAGCGGCAGAAGCTCGAGCGCTGGCGCGAGGAGGCCGGGCGCGGCGGGCGCGCGGCCGCAGGCTGGGGCCCGACGCTCGAATCCGCCTCCGACGGCCGCATCGAGACGCTCCTCTTCCAGGAGGGGACGCGGCGGCCGGCCTGGGAGTGCCCGAAGTGCGGACGCGCCTCCGCCGAGCCGGGCGACTGCCCGCTCGACGGGATCCCGTTCGAGGCGCGCGACGACGGCCTCGACCTCGCGCTGCACCGGACCCTCACCCACGGCGGCTCGGCCTGGGCGGTGCGGCAGCACCACGATCTCGAGCCGGTCGAGGGCATCGGCGCGTTGCTGCGCTTCTGAGCGAGTCATCGGCCCGGCATGCAGCGCGGCTCGCTCGTGCTCGCGGTCCTGCTCGTCGCCGCGAGCGCCGCGCTCACCCGCGAGCTGGTGACCCGGCACGGCGTCGGCCCACTCGAGTACGCAGTCGGCGGCTTGCTGCTCGCCGTGCTGCTCCTCACGGCGACGTTCATCTCCCGCCGCGCGCTGCGGCGCGTCTAGGGCTCAGCGCGCCGCAGCCGCGCTCTCGGAGCTTCACTAACACGGCCCGACGGGATCGGCAGGCTGCTCGGGTCGAGCGATGCTTTCGCTTGCGCTCTTGTCGCGGGAGCTGTGCGGAATGGAGCTTCGCTCGTGCGGCTTGACGCGCCGAAAGAGATTCCATACGTATGCCCACGGCGATGCACTGGCCGCGGGACCTGCTCCGAACTCAGCCGCAGCATCCCGATAAGTACGCAGCAAGTCAGCGACGGCAAGGGCAGCGATTGCGAGTCCGAATGTCGTAAGCGTCACGTATGCCGCTAGCACCCCGGCTGGCTGATCGACGGCGATGACCAAACCGATAATCGCTGTCGCAATCACTGCGAGAACAAGAAACGCCTGAGCAGCCGGAATACTCCAGTTCCGGCTGCCTTCGCGGATCGGCCTCACCCTCGATTCGTAGATGAAGGCTTGAGCGCCGAGTTCGCGCTCCATCTCTCGTTCGAGCCACTGGCGAGCAGCACCCATGGCGGCTACGTCCGCGTAAACCATCGCTAGATACGCGACAAGCACTGCGAAGGCTGGAGGGGCCGCTAGGAAGACTTCCGCGTGGCCGCTGCCCAACGCACCCGATGCAGCTGTTGCGATGACCGCAATGCTGACGGCCAGGATGCGATCTGTCAGGCCAACAGCCTGACGACCAGCTGTGAACAATGCGACAGCTTCTTCTCGGCGGGCGGCGATTAGCTCTTCGACTCCGTCCATCTCTCGCGCGACTCCTTATGAGCGAGGATAGACGCGCCTACTGAGGTTGTCGCATCGCGTCCCTCTCCTAGGCCGCGTCGAGCGCGCGCGGCAGCTCCGGCTGCTCGTGCGCCGAAGCCGAAGCCGGCTCGTCGAGCTCGGTCGCCTCGGTCGCCCGCTCGAGTCGCGTCTCCAGCCGCTCGAGCCGCCGGTCGGCCTCGCTGTACTTGGAGGCCGCGTTCCCGATGTGCTTGCCGACGACGTCGAAGTCGGCGCGGAAGCGCCCGAAGTCCTTCGCGAGCTGCGCGCAGTAGGCCATCACGTCCTGCGCGTGCCGCTCGATCTGGAGCCCGCGGAGGCCGAGCACGATGATCGCGAGGTACGCGTGGAAGGTGCTCGGCGAGACGGGAAAGACGCGCTTCCCGAGCGCGTAGGCGTACAGGCCGCCGGTCTTCCCGCAGACGAGCTCGTAGTAGATCGCCTCCGACGGGAGGTACATGAGGGCGAAGTCGAACGTCCCGTCGGCCGGCCGCACGTACTTCGCCGCGATCGCGTCGACGTGGATCTTCACGTCGCGCGCGAACGCCTTCTCGTAGAGCTCCCGCTCGGCGTCGTCTGCGGCGTTGACGACGCGCTCGAAGTTCTCGAGCGGGAACTTCGCGTCGATCGGGACGAGCTTGTCGGCCCGGACGACAGCGTCGACGCGCTCGCCGCTCCGGAACGTGTGCTGGAGCTCGTACGCGTCGGCGGGCAGTGAATCCCGCAGCACGTTGGCGAGCAGCAGCTCGCCGACGCCGCCGCGCGCCTTCGGCGGCCGCAGGGCCTGCTCAAGGCGCGCGAGGTCGTTCGCCCGCTGGAGCATCTGCGCCGAGGTCCGGCCGAGCTCGCCGATCCGCTCGACGATCTGCGTCGCCGTCTCGCCCGCGCTGCGCTGGGTCGAGAGCAGCCGCCCGTCGAGGCCCTCCAGGCGTCGGTTGATCTCGGAGCTCCGCGCCGCCAGCTCGTCCCGCGTCTCTTGCCGCTGCGCGGCGAACTCGACGCGCAGGACACGCATTAGCAGCGCCCCGCCGATTCCCAGCAGGACGAGCACGAGCACGACGAGAATCGCTGCAACGATCATGGACCTACAAACGCTAGGAAGGGAATCGGACGGAGTGGGGCCGACGTCGCGCCGGCCCCCGATCCGCCTAAGGAGACGACGAAGGCGGAGGCGACGGAGGCGCCGACGAAGACTCGCCTTCCTGCCGGGCCTGTTCCGTGGCCGCCTCGCCGCGCTCCTCCTGCGCCATCGACTCGTAGTGCTCCGCGCGCTCGGTCGCCGCCGCGGCCTGCTCCTGGTGCTCGCCCTCGCGCCTGAGCGAGGAGTCGCCCGTCATGTCGCCCGCGGCCTTCTTTCCCCGCCCGAGAAGCTTGTCGAGCCAACCCATCCGGTCCTCCTCTCGTCCTTCAGCGCCAGCGTCCGCTGGAGTGAGGAATCATCCCACACCCGAACGGTTGGAGCGACTCCGCGTCCGGGACGGGCAGCTACCATGGCGCCGCTCGTGGCGAAGAAATCCCGCACCCCGGCCCCGCCGAGGCCGGTTCAGGCGCCGCGCCGCCGGACGACCGCACCCACGACGCTTCCCGACGCGCGGCGGCAGCGGCTGATCCTCTATGCCCTCGGCGGCTCCGGGATCGTCGCCCTCGCGATCGTGATCGGGGTGCTCGTCCTGACGCGCGGCGGCAGTGCGGCGAACGCGGCGACGGCGAAGAAGGCGATCGAGGCGGCAGGCGGCACGTTCAAGCACTACCCGGCACAGTCGCGGAACCACGTGCCGCTGAACTACAAGTTCCACTACAACTCGTTCCCACCGACGAGCGGGCCGCACTACTTCCAGTGGGTCCTGTGGGGGGACTACGACACGCCGGTCCGGCAGATCCAGGCGATCCACAACCTCGAGCACGGCGGGATGGTCATCCAGTACGGCTCGAAGGTCCCCCGCTCGGATGTAGACCAGATCAACGCCTTCTATCGGAGCGATCCGAACGCCATGCTCGTCGCGCCGCTCCCGAAGCTCGGGAACAAGATCGCGCTCGAGGCGTGGACGTACCTCGGCACGCTCACCCATTTCGACAAGAACGCGTTCACGAAGTTCCGCGACGCCCTCCGCTACCACGGGCCGGAGCACTTCCCGAAGAGCTTCTTACAGCCTGGCCAGTAGCTACTCTCCGCGCGGCCGGGGTGGCGGAATCGGTCAGACGCGCCCGACTTAAAATCGGGTGGCCTTCGGGCCGTGCGGGTTCGACTCCCGCCCCCGGCATCTAGCGAAAGATCCGCTGTTTCGCGGCCACGCGTGTCCGTCGACTCTCTGCCCGGCGGGAGCCCCCGCTCAGGGTGAAGCGCTGTTGGGGCTGTAGACCCAGTAGCGGCCGGTCTGGCGCTCGAGACGGTAGTTGTTCGCGACTGCTTTCGCGACGCGGCTTCCGAAGTGATAGTCGCGCCACCACCGGTCGGCTGGGTCGAGGCGGCGCACGAGCACGATCGAGGTGAAGCGATGGCGTTCGATCTTCCGCAGCAGGTCTGCCGACCATTGGGGGTGGTCGCGGAGGGTCCGGAGGAGCATGAACGGATCGAGAACGATCGGGTCCTGGTTGAGCGAGACCGGGATGTACGGGTCCTCCGAGAGGATGGCGTTGCTGCCTTCGAGTTCCTCCGCGAGGGGTCGTGGCTCGTACTTGCTGCTCCTGCCGACGAGTGCTCGGGCGGCGTCCGCGACGTCGTGCCGTTCCTGAAGTTGGAACGCCGTCCCGATGCCCCAGATGAGGGTGACCAGGACGACCGCCTCAGCAAGCGGTCGGCCCTCGGTCGCGCTACCACAGAGCTCCGCGACGAGGATCGCGGTCAGGACCTCGATGTCGATCAGGTGGTTCCAGCTCACGCCTGTGTCGGCTAGCTCGGCGATGACGAGTGGGAGCGCGACGAGGAAGCAGAAGTGATAGACCGTCGGTCGTCTCCGCACGAGCGCGATCAGCAGACCGACGAGCGCCAGCGGTATCAGCAGCCACATTGCGTTGGCGTATCGCTCGGCGTAGGAGACGAATTTGTGCGACCCGTCCTGGACGATCGAGAGGGGGCCGTCCAGACCCGCGGAAGAGAGACCGATGATGTTCTCGGACATGCGCCCGCTCGAGAGCGACTCGAAGAGGGCGAGCCCGCCGCCGAGAGCGCCGGCGAAACCGCCGATGAAGAGCGGCAGGCGTCCCCGCTCGTGAATCGAGAGCCAAAGAACGATCGCCGCCGGCCCCCAGAGCGCGCTCGACTTGCACAGGATCGCGACCGCGGACACCAATCCCGCGGCCGTCGTTGCTCGTCGGGACGGGCGGATCGCAAGCGTGACCGCGCCGAGCTGGAGAGCAACGGGCAGTGCATCGCCGCGGATCGACGTCGCCGCCAGCAACCCGGCCGGCGTGACGAGGATCGCCGCGACCAATCCGAGCGCGATCGTCGTCGAGCGGCTGAGACGTCGCGCGAGCTCGAACGTCAATGACAAGAGCAGAGCCGCGGCGGCGTACGCGAGGAGCTTCCCGGATACGAGGTACTCGCCCGTCAGCCGCGCGACTCCTCCGTGGAGTACAAACTGCAACGGCATGAATCTCGTCCCTCCGAACACCGTGCCGTCGTAGAGCGGCGGATAGACGAGGCCTTCGTTGACGTATCGAGCGAGCGCCATCCAGGCGCCCGCGGTGTGGTCGAGCGCGTATCTGTCATCGACATGCGCGCCAGCAATGAGAGCCCAAGAGGCCGCGACGAGCGCTGCGGCGGCACGCACTCCCCGTTCGAGCCAGCGGCGGACAGTCGTCATCGGCACGCGGTCACGGCCGCGAAATTACTTCAGGCTGTCCCTGTGCCGGACGCCACAGGCGGCTCCAGGCTGCGCCCGCCTCCGGCGTGTCAACCGACGAGTTGGACGGTGTGCGCGCCGAAGTTAGGGCCGCCGCCGGTGGGGGTCGTCGTCCCGATGCCGTCCCAGGTGACTTCGGTGAAGTAGCCGATGAGCATGCCGGTGCCGCTGAGGGCGGTGCTCACGAGGTGGAAGGCGGCCCAGCCGATCACGTGGTAGCCGGCGTTCGCGCCTCCGCCCTCGTAGGTGTCGTAGACCGGGAACAGGAGCTCGCTGCCGATCCGGGAGTTGAGCGCATTTTGAATCGCCGAGTTGTTGAACTTGGCGCCGGGGTCGGAGAGGTACACCCCGACCGGGAGATAGTCCGGGTAGCCGTGCACGATCCAGTCGGCGATCGCTTCGTTGCTCGTGGTGCCGTTCCCACTGCGGCTCAGATCGACGAGCGCGAAGCCGCCGGGCGCGCCTGTCCGCAGCGGCAGGGTCGTCTCATATCCTGGCCCGAAGCAGGGGCAACCGGGTCCGGCAAGCATCGGTTGCGTGTCCTTGACCGCGATCGGCGCGACGTACCTCGCCTTGGCCATCATCTTCGCCTGGGCGATCGCCGTCGCCCCGATTTGGACCGACTCCATTCCGAAGAGCTTGGCGAAGACCCCGGGCGCGTTCCGGGTCACGTGAACTCTGATCTGGTCGTTCGGGACGAGGTCGCTCCCGATCGCGTACTCAGCCGACGAGAGATTGGAAGCGTTCTTCTTCGCGTACTGCTGCGCAAGCCAGGACGCGTCACCCGGACGGTTCGGGAGCGCCTGCGCGCCCGCCAGCGCAGCCGCGTCCGCCGTGCTCTGGAGCTGCCGCTTCGACCGAAACCAGGAGCCGACGTCGAGCACGAGCGCGGCCAGCCCGAGCATGGAGACCAGGAGCAGGACCATGAGCACGAGCGCTTGACCGCGCTCGCAGCGCCGCAGTTGCCGCATACACACGTCTTCGCTGCTCCGCCGCTGCCGCGCGACACCCATCCGGGGGAAACGACGAACGCCACTAGGAGGGTTGGCGGCACGGAGTCTGTGCCGCCGGGCCACGCCCGGCGACGAGCGGCGTTGGCTCGCGGCGGGGCGCCGCGCTGACGCCAGGCGTGAGACCGATCGCGCTCGAACAACCGCACCGACAACGCGACTTGCCTTGCGCCGGCACGGCAAGCGTCCTGAGCGGCTTCGCGAATGGCGGCTACGTCCCTGCCCAGGGAGTCGGGCGTCTACGACGTCTGGTTTCCTAGCAGCCCACGAGAGCCCCGGCCGCTACCGTGTCCGATCCGAACAGGCCCAGGCGCTGGTGACGCTCGCGCCCGCCGGACTTGAGGGCTTCTTCGCCGAGGCGGGCATCCCAGCGGCCGCCGGTGAGCCGAAGCCTACCCAGATCCACGTCTACCTCGAGGAGATGAACCGACGGGCAGAGGCCTACCGAGTCGAGTTCGTGGCGCCACCACCTTGCTCCATGACCGAGCCTTAGCTCGCCGCCCGGAGGAGAGGCTTGAAACTCCGCGCGCCGCAGCCTGGTCCGACTTCCTTGACCATCGCGAGGATGGGGAGCCGCGCCCTCCGGACGCGGCTCCCCGCCGAACGGCGGTCAGGGCTACGTGATCGGGACGCAGAAGGTCGTGGTCTTCGTCCTCCCGCCGCTGAAGAACTGCGTTACGTCGACCTGCGCATTCCCCGCGCCGCACTGCTCGGTGCCGGTGAAGAGCGGCTGCATCTGGTCCGGACACGACGCTGCGCTCGTCGTGACGTTGAACGTGGCATTGCCGTTCCTGACCGGGATGTTGTTCTCCGTTCCGCTCACCTGGCCAGGCGGCTGGTTCCCGCCCCGGTTCAGGCAGGCGAAGCCGCTGGTGACGGTGACGGAGATCGACTGGCCCCCGAGTCCGGTTAGCGAACCGGTACACGTCAAGGAGCCGTTCGCGTTCTGCGTGCACTGCTGATTGTTCAGCGTGACCCTGAGCGAAATCTCGTCCGCCGTCGCCACGCCGCTCATGCTGACCGCGAGCGCGATCGCCGCGCCCAGCGACAGCAGGAGAACGATCATGCGTTTCATCTGAGCGATACCTCCTCCTCGCCGCGGCACGTGTCGCCCCGCAGCGAGAGCTAGGACTTGAAAATCAGAAGCAGGCCCCTCAAGGGCGAGCTACTCTCTCGCGAGCACCACCTCCTCCGGAGGAGCGTCTCGAGGCGTTTGCGCGGAGGGGTCGAGTGCGAGGCCCTGCTCCACGGGGTCCGAATCCGTCGTGGAGCGGGGCCGTTTCGTGTCGTCCGTTGGGAACATCGCTACAGGCACAGCGGGCTCGAGACGAGCTGCCAGCCCGGAGCGGTCTGGAGCATCTTCCCGATGCGCGTGCCGGCAATGAAGCTCGGCAGCCAGTTCGTATCGACGACGAGGTGCGTGAGGTCTCCGGCCGCCTCGAGGCCGGTGGTGACGCGGACGGGACTTCCGGAGTCGCCGAAGATCGCCGCGCTGTCCCAGCCGAAGGCGTCCTGCTGCCAGGTGAGCGCCGGGCCGGCCCGCGGCGTGCCGCCGGTTCCGATCACCAGCCCCTGGCCGTAGTGCCAGACGATCTCGGGTCCCGAGCCGTAGTACGCGCCGCAGGGACCGCCGATCGCCGCCGTCGTCGCGCTGACCCAGCTGTCGAGCTGCGGGTAGATCTGGACGAGGGCGAAGTCGTCGCCGACGCCGTTGTCCTCGCGCGCGACGACCTGGCCGACGTCGATCAGCACGGGGTTGTTGCTTCCCGGCGTGAGGGTGAGCAGGACGACGTCCTGGTGGACGTAGTCGGTGCAGTGCCCGGCGGTGCCGATCCCGAGCCTCGACCCCCTCGAGAAGACGAAGTTCATCGTGCAGCCGTACGGCTCGATCATCCACGAGCCGGGCCTGATTCCGACGATGCCCGGCAGCGGCGCGTCCCTCGGCGCCGGCACCGGCGTCCCCGGCGACTTCTTCGCGCGGGCGGACATGTCGCTCGTGTACCAGGCCGGCCGCGCGGCCTTGAGCGGGATCGCGTAGCCGCCGTCGTACGGAGCTGCGCCCGGAACCGAGCGCAGGTCGATGCTCGTTGGAGCCGTCCCGATCGCCGGCAGCGAGGACGCGGCGCCGGCATCCGCGGCGGACGCCACCGACACTGCAATCGCGATCAGTGCGACCCAGAAAAGTTTGCCCATGCACGCCCCTTTCAGTTGCGGTGGAGCTGCTGGTCAATCCGTCGAGGCTCTCCCACACATGCCGTACCCGCAACCATTAAGGGGCGAGTCCGGGGATGCAGCCGGATCTTCTCTAGCGCGACAACGTACGTCGCGTAGCGGACCTCCTACGTCACGCTCCGTGCGTTTATTGTTCGGGGTCGGGGAATACCGGGAGAGCTTGCTGTGGCGTCTGCGGCCAGACGTTCGACTTCGATCCTCGTCGTCGACGACGATGCGCTGTTCCGCGAGCTGGTGCTGATGATCCTGCGCCGCGCGGGTTACGAGGCGCGCGAGGCGGCGACGGGCGAGGAGGCGCTCGAGCTCGCGAAGCGACAGCGGCCGGACGTCGTCGTGCTCGACGTCCATCTCCCGCGAATGTCGGGTCACGAGGTATGCGTGAAGCTGCGCGCCGAGGGCGACCAACCACGTGTGTTGTTCGTTTCCGGCGAGCGCGTCGAGCCGTACGACCGCGTCGCGGGGCTGCTCGTCGGCGGTGACGACTACCTCGTCAAGCCCTTCGCCCCGGACGAGCTGCTCGCCCGCGTGCGCGCGCTCGTCCGGCGCGCGCGCGAGGCAGACGGGCCGGCGCTGACACGTGACGAGCGCGAGCTCGCGCGGCTCCTCCATGCAGGCGCGGGCACGCGCGACGTGGCCCGGCGGTTGGGTGAGCGCCAGGTCGTCGTGCAAGAGCGGTTGGACAGCCTCCTCGCGAAGCTGGGCGTATGACGGCGGCCACGTTCAACCGTGAACGCTCGCCGGTCGACCCGAACGGGAAGGGGACGATCGTCCTCGCCGATCACGACGCAAAGGCTCGCTCGCGCGCAGCCGCCGTTCTCGGCAAGGGCGGCTACTCGATCGTCGAGGTGGACAACGGCGACGACGCGATCGACGCGGTGCGGCGCGAGGCGCCGTGCCTCGTCGTCCTCGAGGTGAGGCTTCCGGGGCTGTCGGGTTACGAGGTTTGCCACCAGCTCAAGGAGGATTTCGGGCAGGGGCTTCCCGTCATCCTCGTTTCAGGCGACCGGACGGAGCCATTCGACCGCGTCGCCGGGATCCTCATCGGCGCCGACGACTACATCGTCAAACCATTTGCGCGGGACGAGCTTCTCGTGCGTGTTCGGCGTCTTGTTCGCACCATGGCGCCGATCGCCCCCGCCGTCGCTTCGAAGCTCACGGCGCGCGAGAACGAGATCCTCCGCCATCTCGCGGAGGGTCTCGATCCGGCCGAGATCGCCTCCCGCCTCGTGATCAGCCGCCGCACGGTCGGGACACACCTCGAGAACATCATGCGGAAGCTCGGCGCGCGGAGCCGCGCGCAGGTGGTCGCTGTTGCGTATCGGGATGACCTGATCGGCGTGCCGGAGTCGTAAAGCACACCGGCCCACGAGGCGCTCACCGCTGGGCTCCCGTCCCGGTTTCCAACCACGTCGACGGGCGGGAGCCGCGCCCGAACGGGACGCGGCTCCCGCTGACGGTCGGTCACTGTTCTTCGTCCTGAGCCTCGGTCCCTTCCTCAGCGCTTCGGCGCGTAGTTGAAGCAGCAGGCGCCGTCGATCTCGACTCTATGGGCCTGCGTGGCCGAGAAGGCCGGCGACTGCGGCGACGGTGCGAGAGCCTGTACGGTGGCAGGCCATTCGCGGAGCGTCACTGCTCTCAGTCGTCCCGACGCCGTACGATCAGAGTGGTAGGCAATCGGAAGGAAGGCGTGGGGGTCGACGAGCTTCTGGACGCAGGCTTCGGCGGGCCGAAGGAAGGCGACTGGCGCGACCCTGCCCACCAGCTGCGCAAGCGCGAGCGCCAGCAGGCGCTCGTCGCCGAGCTCGGTCGCTCGGCGCTGACGGGGACGCCGCTCGAGCGCCTGGTGGAAGAGGCCGTGGCAGCGGCGGCCGAAGGGCTCGGCGCGGATCGGGTGGGGCTGCTCGAGCCCTCGCACGACGGCGCCACGCTCGTCTGCCGCAGCTCGCGCGGCTGGCCCCAGGCAGAGCTGAGGCCGGTCGCCGTCGACATCGACTCGCAGGTCGCAGAGACCTTCCGCCGGCAGGATCCGATCGTCGTCGACGACTTCGCGAGCGAGAAGCGCTTCGCCGCGTGTCGCCACCTGGTCGAGCTCGGTCTCGCGAGCGGAGCGACGGCCCCGGTGCGCGGGGAGGAGCAGCCGGTGGGCGTGCTCGTCGCGCACAGCCGGCGGCCGCGCGCCTTCGGGATGGACGATGTCGTCTTCCTGCGGGCCGTCGCGAACGTCATCGCCGTCGTCACCGCACGGGAGCGCGCCGAAGAGTGGCGGCGCCGCAGCGAGGAGGGGCTCTCGTTCCTCGCCGAGGCGGGCCACATCCTCGCGGCGACGCTCGACTACGACACGACGCTCTCGACTCTGGCCTCGCTCGTCGTGCCGCGGCTCGCCGACTGGTTCATCGTCGATTTGGTCCAGGACGACGGGGCGATGCGGCGCGTCGCCGTCGCGGCGGCGCAACCGGAGAAGCAGGCGCTGCTCGAGGAGCTTTCCCGCGACTACTCGCCGAGGGCGGGGTCGCCGCAACCGGCCGCGCGTGCGCTCGAGCGCGGCGGCACCGTCCACTTTCCGGAATTCACGCCGGAGTCGCTGAGGGCGACGACGCGCGACGAGCGCCACCTCGAGCTGATGACGAGGCTCGATCCGCGCTCGGCGATCGCCGTCCCGCTCGTCGCGCGCGGCCGGACGCTCGGTGCTCTCACCTTCGCCTGGTCGGAATCGGGCCGCCGCTACGAGGACACGGACCTCGCGCTCGCCGAGGAGGTGGCACGGCGCGCGGCGCTCGCGATCGACAATGCGCGGCTCTACCGGAGCGAGCAGGCGACGCGCACGGCGGCCGAGGAGGCGCAGCGGCGCATGACCTTCGTCGCCGAAGCGAGCGCCACGCTCTCGAGCTCGCTCGACTACGCCGAGACGCTGGGGAGCCTGGCGCGGCTCGCGGTGCCTCGTCTCGCCGACTGGTGTCTCGTCTACGGCGTCAGAAGCGACGGCTCGATCGAGCGGCTCGCGGTCGAGCACGGCGGCGGCCGGCAGGACGTCGTCAGGGAGATCCTCGCCAAGCACGAGCTCGACCCGGAGGCTTCGGTCGGTGTCCCACGGGTGATCAGAACGGGCCGCTCGGAGCTCCTCGCCGAGACGACGCCGACCGAGCTGGCGGAGGACGTCGAGCAGCCGGCGGAGCTCGTGTCGGCGCTCGCGGACATCGACGTCCGCTCGACGATGTGCGTGCCGCTCGTCGCGCGCAAGCGCACCATTGGCGCGATCCTGTTCATCTCGGCCGAGTCGGGACGTCACTACACGGGGCACGACCTCGAGCTCGCCGAGGAGATCGCGGCCCGTGCGGCGCTCGCGCTCGACAACTCGCGCCTCTACCGCGACGCCGAGGAGCGCGGCGAGGCCGCGCGCGCCCTCGCCACGATCGCCGACGGCGTCTTCCTCGTCGACGAGGAGGGCGTCATCCGGATCTGGAACGCGGCCGCCGAGGCGATCACGGGCCTGTCGAGAGCGGAGGTGCGCGGCCGGCCGGCACGGGAGGTGCTTCCGGACTGGGAGCGCATCGCCTCCGTCGTTCCGGTGCGCCCGCCGCGGCAGCGGCCTGCCCCGCCGAAGACGGTTCCGTTGGTCCTTTCCGGGCGTGAGCTCTGGCTCTCGATCTCGGGCGTCGGCTCCTCCGAAGGCGCGGTCTATGCCTTCCGCGACATCACGGAGGAGCGCCGCCTCGAGCAGCTCAAGTCGGACTTCGTCGCCACCGTCTCGCACGAGCTGCGGACGCCGCTCGCCGCCGTTTACGGCTCGGCCTTGACGCTAGCCGGGCGGGACCTGTCTGGGCGCGACGAGGTCCGAGACCAGCTCGTCGCGCAGATCGCCGACCAAGCGGCGCGACTGGCGGCGATCGTCGAAGACATCCTCCTGACGAGCGAGCTCGACGCGGGCGGGCTGCGGGTCGAGCCCGCGGAGGTCGACCCGCTCGAGGTCGCCCGCTCGGCCGTGGAGGCTGCGCGTGCCCGAGCCGGCGACGGAGCGAGGATCGAACTGCTCGCGCCGGAGGGCGTCGGCTCGATCGACGCGGACGCGGGCAGGCTCCGTCAGGTGCTCGACAACCTGCTAGAGAATGCGATCAAGTACTCGCCCGACGGCCACCGCACCGAGGTGCGCGTCGAGGAGCGGGAGCGGACGGTCTCGTTCTCCGTCGTGGACGAGGGAAGCGGCATCCCGCCCGAGGAGCACGAGCGGATCTTCCAGAAGTTCTACCGGCTCGACCCGGAGCAGGCGCACGGCGTCGGCGGCAGCGGGCTCGGCCTCTACGTCTGCCGCGAGCTCGTCGAGCGGATGGACGGACGCATCTCCGTCGACTCGGCGCCGGGCCGTGGTTCCACCTTCACGGTCGAGCTCCCGCGGCGGCCGCTAGCCTCGTAGGCGCGCAGGAGCCCGGCAAGGCGCGCCGAACAGTCGCGTCAACCCCGCGGAAGGTCCGGCGGAATGCTCTCCCCGCCGTCCGGATCGCGCCGGGGTGAGGTGGACGGCGCGGCGGGCCGCATTCCGTGCCGTCCACCGGCCTTTAACTAGGCGGGAACGGCGAGCTCGGTTGAGCCGCCGCGGCCAGTCAGGTGGGCGCGCAGCGCTTCGTGGTCGAGCACGCCTCGCTCGTGGTCGACGAACGGAATCGCTCCGGTTTCAACGCCGAACCACGAGAACGCCTCGACCACGAGCCGGTAGGCGACGGACGCGGCGAAGTCGTCCGTCCAGTCGAGTGCGAAGTACGAGTCGTACGCAGGCGACGGCGCCTCGTACGGGTCGGCGTCTTCCGCCTCCCCGAGGCCGACCTCGAGGTACACGCGCGCGCCGTTCGCGAGCGAGAGATCGCGGAAGCCGCTCCAGATCTGGACGCGATCGGGCGGCAGCACCATGTGCTCCCGCACCTCCGCGAACGTGAGGCCGAAGTTGCAGGCGAGCTCGATCAGCCCGATCCCGTTGAGCGCGGGATCGTGCACGAACTGCGCGGGGCTCCGCGGCCACGCGAGGAACTCGATGAGGCTCGCGACGAAGACGAGCGAGCCGCCGTTGTAGAGCGCGAGCCGCTTGCGGTAGCCGTTCACGAGGATCGCCTTCCGGCCCTCGACGAGCTCGGGCGTATCGAGGGTCCAGAGATCCCAGCCGTGGGTCGGCGCGCGTAGGGCGGGCGGCTCCTCGAGGACGGTCAGGACACCGCCCGGCTCGTAGAGCGTCGGGACCTCCACGCGCGAGGACGGGGCAGCGGTCATGTAGAAGCGGGCGTCCCTCCGGCCTCGGTCCGCGGGCATGGACGCAGCGTACGCCAACGCGGGGGATTCCCCTGCTGTCCTGCCGCTCGACGGAGGTCCGGGTTCGCCTAGACCTCTGGCCATGGGCACTCGGAGCGGACGTTCCTAGCTTTCGAGCTGGCGTCATCGGCAGGCGTCATTTGTGCGGTGTCTACGGGAGAGGTAGGGGAGCTGCGGCTATGAGCACCGAAAAGGGTTTGCGAACGACGAAGTCTGCGTTCTTGACGTTCCTGGTGCTCGTAGCCGCGCTCGCCGCAGGGACATTCACGGGCGACGCATGGTCCGTTACGCGCGATCTCTACTCGAGCGCACCTTCGATCTCGAGCGACAAGCCGGACTACAACCCGGGCGATACGGTCACACTCACGGGCTACAACTGGGCGCCAGGCGAGTCGGTGCACATCGTCGTGAACGACGACCAAGGCCAGACCTGGTCGCACACGGCGGACGTAACGGCTGCCACCGACGGCACGATCAAAGACGTCTTCCAGTTGCCTACCTACTTCATCGCCTCGTATTCCGTGACTGCGACCGGGCCCGTCTCGGGGACCGCCACCACGTCATTCACCGACGGGAACTTGACCCTTCACCTTTCGACGACTGAGGGGCCGACCAGCATCAGCGTCGCATACCAGTCGTTCGGAAAGAACGGCTCGCCGGACAACACCTGCTCCACGACTGGGAGTACTCCGGGAGCAAGCCCGAAGACTGTTACTGCCGGCGGTACGGCAAGCATCGGTATCCAGAGCTTTGAATCGGTCCGTCTGGGCGCAGTGACGCCCACTCCGGCCGGCTACGCGTTCGATAGGTGGACGACGGGTACGTCCACGACAGATTCCGGTGTCACGGTTTCGGGCTCGCCTACGCCGTGCATCTCGGGGGCCACGGGCGGTACGAACGGAAACGTCACCGACCTCTACGCGCACTTCACCCCGACGAACCATTCGCCGGCTATCGCAAGCACCAACGCGAGCGTAAACGTGACTGAGGGACAGACCGCCGCGAACACCGGCACGTGGTCCGACGCAGACTCAGGGGACACGGTCACGCTTAGCGCCTCGGTCGGCACCGTCACGAAGTCGGGCACGAATGCCTCGGGGACTTGGAGCTGGTCGTACGCGACGACGGACGGGCCGACGCAGTCGCAGACCGTGACGATCACGGCGAACGACGGCCACGGCGGCGTGACGAGCACGAACTTCAGCCTGGGCGTCAGCAACGTCACGCCGGCCGTGACGGCGCCGGCGAACCAGAACGCGACGCAGGGCGTGTCGTCCTCCTTCAACCTTGGCGCGTTCACCGACCCCGGCGCGGACAGCCCCTGGCAGGTGACCGTGAACTGGGGCGACGGCAGCTCGAACACCGTCTTCAACCAGACCTCGACAGGGACGATCACCGCCCAGTCGCACACCTTCGCGAACCCCGGCACGTTCACGGTCACCGTCAGCGTGAAGGACAAGGACAACGCGACCGGCTCGGCAGGTTTCAGCGTGAACGTCGCCGCCGCCAACCACGCGCCGACCGCGAACGCGGGCGGCCCTTACTCCGGCAACGAAGGCTCGGCGATCCAGCTCGACGGCTCCGGCTCCTCCGATCCGGACGCGGGCGACACGCTCACCTATGCGTGGAGCGTCAACGTGGGCGCGCCCTGCTCCTTCAGCTCGGCGACGGCGCAGAAGCCGACGATCACCTGCACCGACAACGGCAGCTTCACCGTCTCGCTGACGGTGACCGACAACCACGGCGCCTCGTCTTCGGCCTCTAACGCTGCGCTCAACGTCGCGAACGTGGCGCCGAGCGCGACCTTCTCGAACAACGGGCCCGTGAACGAGGGCCAGAGCTTCCAGCTCTCGCTGACGGGCACTACCGACCCGTCCTCGGCCGACACGGCGGCGGGCTTCCAGTATGCCTTCGACTGCGGCGACGGCTCCGGCTACGGCGCCTTCGGCGCGAGCAACACCAGGACTTGCTCCACGACCGACAACGGGACTCGGTCGGTCAAGGGCAAGGTGAAGGACAAGGACGGCGGCGTCAGCGAGTACACCGGCTCCGTCACGGTGAACAACGTCGCGCCGACGATCGTCGCCGTCACGAACGACGGCCCGATCGACGAGGGGGGCTCCGCCACGATCACGGTCACGGCGACCGATCCGGCCGGCGCCGCTGACCCGCTGTCCTACGAGTTCGACTGCAACAACGACGGCATCTACGAGGTCGGGCCGCAGGCCGGCAACTCGCACGCCTGCTCGTTCGCCAACAACGGCTCGAAGCAGGTGAACGTGCGCGTCTCCGACGGTGACGGCGGCTTGGCTGCCGGCTCGACGACCGTGACCGTCAAGAACGTGGCTCCGACGATCTCGTCCGTCACGAACGACGGGCCGATCGACGAGGGCGGCTCGGCCACCATCACCGTGTCTGCGAGCGATCCCGCCGACACGCTCTCGTACGAGTTCGACTGCAACAACGACAGCGTCTTCGAGGTCGGGCCGCAGGCCGGCAACTCGCACGCCTGCTCGTTCAACGACGACGGGTCGAAGCAGGTGAACGTGCGCGTGTCCGACGGCGACGGCGGCTCCGCGACCGGCTCGACCACGGTGACGGTGCACAACGTCGCGCCGACCGCGCTGTTCGGAAACACCGGCCCAGTCGATGAGGGCCAGAGCTTCACGCTGACGCTCTCGGGCGCCACCGATCCCTCCAGCGCGGACACGGCCGCAGGCTTCCAGTACGCGTTCGACTGCGGAAACGGCTCCGGCTACGGCGCCTTCGGCGCGAGCAACAGCGCCAACTGTGGCACGAGCGACGACGGCACGCGCTCGGTCAAGGGCAAGGTCAAGGACAAGGACGGCGGCGTGACCGAGTACACCGGCAGCGTCGTCGTGAAGAACGTCGCGCCTAGCCTCAGCGGCCAGTCCGACCAGAGCGCCGAGGAGGGGACCTCGAAGAGCTTCGACCTCGGCTCGTTCTCCGATCCGGGCGCGGACAGCCCGTGGAAGGTGCACGTCGACTGGGGCGACGGGTCGAGCTCCGATCCGGCCGACAAGAACTCGGCCGGGTCGCTCGGGAGCGCGTCGCACACCTATGGCGACGACGGCTCGTACACGGTGACCGTGAAGGTGACCGACAAGGACGGCGGCTCCGGGCAGGCGAGCTTCAAGGTGACGGTGGCGAACGTGCCGCCGACCGCGTCGCTCGGCAACGACGGCCCGGTGGACGAGGGCTCGGCGGCGACTGTCTCCTTCTCGGGCCAGAGCGATCCGTCGGCGGCCGATACCGCCGCCGGCTTCCACTACGCCTACGCGTGCGACAACGGCTCGCTGGCGGGGGCGACCTACGCCGGCTCGGGCGCGGCCGCCTCGCACCAGTGCACGTTCGCGGACAACGGCACGTACCCGGTGCGGGCGCGGATCATCGACAAAGACGGCGGCTTCAGCGAGTACACGACCCAGGTCACGGTCAAGAACGTGCCGCCGTCGCTCACGCCGCCGGCTGACGACAACGGCGTCGAGGGCTCCTCGAAGAGCTTCGGCCTCGGCTCGTTCTCCGATCCGGGCGCGAACGACAACCCGTGGCACCTGCACGTGACGTGGGGCGACGGCTCCGCTGCGTACGACCACGACTACGCCTCGCAGGGCGCACTCGGCCTCGCTCCGCACGCGTACACCGACAACGGCGTCTACACGGTGACGGAGACGCTTACGGACAAGGACGGCGGCTCCGACACACAGAGCTTCAAGGTCACGGTCGCGAACGTTGACCCGACGGTGACGGCTCCGGCCGATCAGTCGTCCGACGAGGGCTCGTCCGCGAGCTTCGATCTCGGCTCGTTCTCCGACCCCGGGGCGAACGACGACCCGTGGAAGGTGCACGTCGAGTGGGGCGACGGCGCGAGTTCCGACCCCGCCGACCGCAATGCGACCGGCTCGCTCGGTTCGGCGTCGCATGCCTACGACGACGACGGGAGCTACACGGTCACCGTCAAGGTGACCGACAAGGACGGCGGCTCCGACCAGAAGAGCTTCAAGGTCGACGTGAAGAACGTCGCGCCGACCGCGAGCCTCGGCAACGACGGGCCGGTGGACGAGGCGTCGCCGGCGACGGTGAGCTTCTCCGCGCAGCACGACCCGTCGAGCGCCGACACGGCTGCCGGCTTCCACTACAGCTACGCCTGCGACGGCCAGGCCGCTTCCCTCGCCTCGAGCTACGCCGCTGCTGGCAGCTCGGCCTCGCACCAGTGCAGCTTCGGGGACAACGGCAGCTATCTGGTCAAGGGGCGGATCTTCGACAAGGACGGTGGCTCGTCGACGTACGACACGACGGTCGTGGTCAGGAACGTCCCGCCGAGCCTCAGTCCTCCGAGCGACGACACTGCGAACGAGGGCCAGTCGAAGAGCTTCGGCCTGGGCTCGTTCAGCGACCCGGGGGCGAACGACGATCCATGGCACCTGCACGTCACCTGGGGCGACGGCTCCGCTGCGTATGACCAGGACTACTCGTCGCAGGGAGCGCTCGGTCCGGCTCCGCACGCGTACGCCGACAACGGCGTCTATACCGTGACGGAGACGCTCACCGACAAGGACGGCGGCTCCGACACGCAGACCTTCAAGGTCACCGTCGCCAACGTGCCGCCGAGCGTGACCGCTCCGAACGACCAGGCCTCGGACGAGGGCTCCTCCAAGAGCTTCGGCCTCGGTTCGTTCAGCGACCCGGGCACGCACGACAACCCGTGGGACGCCTACGTGAGCTGGGGCGACGGCTCGCCGCAGACCCACCTGGCGTTCAGCTCGCAGGGATCGCTCGGCACCGCGCCGCACAGCTACGACGACGACGGCAGCTACACGGTCACAGTCGAGGTGAAGGACAAGGACGGCGGCTCGGGTCAGGCGAGCTTCAAGGTGGACGTCGCGAACGTTCCGCCCACGGCGAGCCTCGGCAACAACGGCCCGGTGGACGAGGGCTCGCCGGCGACCGTCTCGTTCAGCGGCCAGCACGACGCGTCGAGCGCGGACACGGCGGCCGGCTTCCACTACGCCTACGCGTGCGACAACGGCTCGCTCGGCGGCGCGACCTACGCCGGCTCGGGCGCGGCCGCCTCGCACCAGTGCACCTTCGCCGACGACGGCACGTACCCGGTGCGGGCGCGGATCATCGATAAGGACGGCGGCTTCAGCGAGTACACGACGAACGTGGTCGTGAAGAACGTGCCGCCGTCGGTCACGGCCGCGGCCGACCAGGCCTCGGACGAGGGGTCGTCTGCGAGCTTCGACCTCGGCTCGTTCTCCGATCCGGGCCCGGACAGCCCGTGGAAGGTGCACGTCGACTGGGGCGACGGCTCGAGCTCCGACCCGGCCGACAAGAGCTCTACCGGCTCGCTCGGCTCGGCGTCACACAGCTACGACGACAACGGCTCGTACACGGTGAAGGTGACCGTCACCGACAAGGACGGCGGCTCCGGCTCGGCGAGCTTCAAGGTGAACGTGGCGAACGCGGCGCCGACGGCCTCGCTCGGCAACAACGGGCCGGTCGACGAGGGCTCGCCGGCGACGGTCAGCTTCTCCGGCCAGCACGATCCGTCGAACGCCGACACGGCGGCCGGCTTCCACTACAGCTATGCCTGCAACGGCCAGGCGAGCTCGCTCGCCACGACCTACGCGGGTGCGACGGATGGCGCCTCGAAGCAGTGCACGTTCGCCGACAACGGCAGCTACCTCGTGAAGGGCCGGATCTTCGACAAGGACGGCGGCTCGAGCACGTACGACACGACCGTCCAGGTGCGGAACGTGGCGCCGTCGCTCACCCCGCCGGCCGACGACAACGGCGTGGAGGGCACGTCGAAGAGCTTCGGCCTCGGCTCGTTCTCGGATCCGGGCGCGAACGACAACCCGTGGCACCTGCACGTGACGTGGGGCGACGGCTCGGCGGCGTACGACCACGACTACGCGTCCCGCGGCGCGCTCGGGATGGCTCCGCACGCCTACGACGACAACGGCGTCTACACGGTGACCGAGACGATCACGGACAAGGACGGCGGCTCCGATACGCAGTCGTTCAAGGTGACGATCTCCAACGTCGCTCCGACGGCGAGCCTCGGCAACAACGGGCCCGTGGACGAGGGCTCGCCCGTCACGGTCTCGTTCAGCGGCCAGCACGACGCGTCCGCGGCGGACACGGCTGCCGGCTTCCACTACGCGTACAGCTGCTCCAACGGCTCGCTCGCAGGGGCGACCTATGCCGGCTCCGGCTCGGCGGCGTCGGCGCAGTGCACCTTCGCCGACAACGGCACCTACACCGTGCGCGGACGCATCATGGACAAGGACGACGGCGCGACGGAGTACACGACGTCGGTGACGGTGAAGAACGTCGCTCCGATCGTCACGGCTCCGGCCGACGACACGGCCTCTGAGGGCGCGTCGAAGTCGTTCGCGCTCGGGACGTTCTCCGACCCGGGTCCCGACAGCCCGTGGAAGGTGCACGTGGACTGGGGCGACGGCTCGAGCTCCGACCCGGCCGACAAGGGCTCCGCCGGCTCGCTCGGCTCCGCGTCTCACACCTATGCCGACAACGCCGTCTACACGGTAACCGTGAAGGTGACGGACAAGGACGGCGGCTCCGGCCAGAACACGTTCAAGATCACCGTCGGGAACCTCCCGCCGGTCATCACGAGCTTCTCCGGCACGAGCACCGGGCTCTTCGGGCCGCTGGTCTTCGTCCCGACGACGTTCAATGGTTCGTTCAGCGACCCCGGCACGCTCGACAAGCCGTGGATTGCGACCTGGAGCTGGGACGGCGTGGCTGACGGAACGGCGACGCAGACGTACAACGCGCAGGGGGCCTTCTCCCAGACGCACACGTACTCGTCCGCCGGCTGCAACCACACCGCGACGGTGAAGATCACCGACAAGGACGGCGGCTTCGACACGAAGACGACCACCGTCGGCGTCGGAACGGGAGCGTTCCTGCCTCCGATGACGAACCAGCCGGTGACGGACAAGCTCCGGAACGGCCAGGTGCTGCCGGTGAAGATCCAGATCACCGACTGCACGGGCGCGGGCGTGAACAACCTCGCCCCGGCGATCCGCCTCGTCGCGGGCGATCTGACCACGATCTCCGACGACAACGCCGTGGTGATCACCCCGGGCTCCGTCTCGGCGGCCGACACGACCGGCGTCATGCGCTCGAACGCGACCGACGGCTCGTACATCTACAACATGAGCGTCAACCTGGCGAAGCTGAACACCGACTACACGGTCGTGATCTATCCGTACGGAAACGGCCAGGCGACGGGCCCGACCCTCAAGCACGTCATCCAGGCCACGAAGTAGTCAGTCAGGACGCGCGGGCTCTGCCCGCGCGTCCTGCTACTAGGGCTCGCCGAACTCCGCGACCCAGAGTGTGACGTTCTGCGCGCCGTCGAGGTGCCGCGCGGAGACGACCGCGACGCCGAACTTCCGCCAGCCGTCGGCGAGCATGTTCTGCCGGTGCTCCGGCGAGGCGAGCCACGCCCTCACGGTGCCGGCGGCCGAGCCGAGCGAGCCCGTGCCCCAGGCCAGGTTCTCGGCCACGCTGTGCGTCGAGAGCGAGTAGCCCGAGGCGGCGTAGACGGAGCTGAACGAGCGGCCGCACGGCGTGTGCGAGAAGTCCTGGCAGCGCCGGATCGCCGCCGCCCGCAGCTCGGCCGCGCGGTCGAGGGCGCGCGAGTGGCGGAGCGGCCGAAGCCCGCGCTGCCGGCGGGCCTCGTTGAGGAGACAGCGCATCGCGGCCGGCGACCTCGGCGCACCGGTCGCTGCGCAGGCGCCGTCGGCCGCAGAAGGGGACGCATTTGCGGGAGGAGCGACGAACGCCACCGCTGCGGCGGCGATCCCGAGCGTCGCGATAAGGCGCCCGCCGGCGGGCGCCGCCCTCAGGACGCGCGGGTTGCCCGCGCGTCCGTCTGAAATGACCGGTCGATCAGTCGGGGTCTGAGCGAGCCGTCGTAGGGGCCGGCGGAACGTCGTGGAGGCGATTGTCCGGACGCGACCGGACAGCACCTCGCTGGCCCTCCCCGAAGGTCGGGGTCGAGGTCTCGACCCCTCGCTAGGAGGAAACCGCCGAACGGGTATCGAGGAGGCGGGCGCCGCGAAGGACGATGAGGCCGATGCGCGTCCTCCTCGCCGACGACCACCCGCTCGCCCTCGCGGCGATGCGCGCCGTGCTCGAGGCGACGGGCGAGTTCGAGGTCGTCGCCGAGGCGCGCTCGGGAAGCCAGGTCCTTCCTCGCGCTCGCGAGGCGGATCCGGACATCGTCCTGCTCGACCTCAACCTGCCGGAGCTCCACGGGCTGATGTGCCTCGAGCGGCTCGGGAACCAGTTCCCTGAGCTTCCCGTGGTCGTCTGCTCGGGCGATGCAAACGAGGAGGACGTCGAGTCCGTGCGCCTACGCGGGGCGCGGGCGTTCGTCGGCAAGGCCGGCGATCCCGACGACATCCCGCTGGCGATGCGCATGGCGGCAGAGGACGAGGAGTTCCGGGTCTACGGCGCCCCCGAGCCGCACCGCCGGCCCGACGAGGACCTGGGCCTGAGCGAGCGCGAGAGCGCGCTGCTCCGCACGCTCGCCCGCGGCCTCTCGAACCAGGAGATCGGCAACGAGCTCTGGATCACCGAGCAGACGGTGAAGTTCCACCTCACGAACGTCTACCGCAAGCTCGGCGTCCAGAACCGCACGCAGGCGACGCGCGTCGCCTACGAGCACGGCTTGGTCTAGACGAGCCCGCTGCGGATCGCGTACGCCGTCGCTTCGGTGCGGTTCGCGATCTGGAGCTTCGAGAGGATGTTCGAGATGTGGTTCCGCACGGTGTGCGGGCTCAGGTAGAGCTCGCGCGCGATCACCGCGTTCGGCTTCCCGTGCGCCAGGAGCTTCAGCACCTCGAGCTCGCGCTCGCTCAGCACCGCGGGCTCGATGTGCGCGGGGGTAGCCACAGGCGATTCGCGCAGGCGGCCGAGCAGCTTCGCCGCGAGTCCGGGGGAGAGGAGCGAGTCGCCGTCCGCGGCGGCGCGGATTCCTGCGACGAGCGTCTCCGGCGCCGTGCCCTTCACGAGGTAGCCGGTCGCGCCCGCGAGCATGGCCTCGATGACGTCGGCGCCGTCGCCGGAGATCGTCAGCATCACGACGCGGGTCTCCGGCCACGCGCCGAGCACGCCGCGCGTCGCCTCGATGCCGCTCACGCCGGGCATCTGGACGTCCATGAGCACGACATCGGGGCGCAGCATCCGGGTCGCGTCGATCGCGTCCCGCGCGTTCGACGCCGTGCCGACGACGTCGACGTCGTAGGTGCTCAAGAGCTCCGCGAGCCCCGCGCGGAAGTGGTCGTCGTCGTCGACGACGAGGACACTTACGCGATTGCCTGGGCCACGCGCCCCAGTGGACGCAGGAGCCTTGGCCGTCACGCCCCGTCCTGTGGCCGCAAGTGGGGCTTCATCCGCCTGGTCTCTCCCCAAGTTGTCTTCCTCGGTTGTAATCCGCTACCTGTGGATTGTCAATGTGGAGACGCTGTGGATTCGCACATGGAACCGGTCGCGATCTCCTTGATTTCGGTTTGGGTTCGACGAATAGGACGTCTGTCCTATTGAAAGACGATCCTCTACATGCGACCTTTGCGACTGTGGAAAACGGTCCCGGCGTCGCCACCGGCTGGCGCGTCGCCCGCCGGAACCGCCAGGGAGGGGCACGTGGATGGCGATCCGGGTTCTGCTGGCTGATGACCATCGGCTGATCCTCGACGCGCTCGAGCGCACGTTCGCGGAGGTCGACGGGATCGAGATCGTCGGCACTGCGTGCGACGGCCGGCAGGTCGTTCCGCTGATCACCCGGACGAACCCCGATCTCGTGCTGCTCGACATGCGGATGCCCGAGATGGACGGGCTCTCGTGCCTCGACCGCATCCGCAAGCACTATCCGTCGGTGAAGGTCGTGATGCTGTCAGCCTTCGACGACGCCGAGCGCATCCGAAGCGCCCTGAAGCGAGGCGCGAGCGCGTACATCGTCAAGACCGTGAACCCGCTCGACCTTCCGGCCGCGCTGCGTCAGGTGGTCGAGCCGACGATCTACTTCGCCGCCCCGCCGGCCGACGAGGAGCCCGCCGCCGCCGCGGGGCTCACGGAGCGGGAGACGGCGATGCTACGCGCGCTCGCCCGGGGCCTCTCGAACGCCGCGATCAGCAAGGAGTTCTGGGTCACCGAGCAGACGGTGAAGTTCCACCTGACAAACATCTACCGCAAGCTAGGCGTCAAGAACCGCACCGAGGCGACGCGGTACGCGTACCAGCACGGCCTCGTCGAAGAGCTCGCCGTCGCGTGACCTAGACCGTCGCGCGCTCAGGACGCTCACGACGACCGTGAGCGCGAGCACCCAGAAAACCTTCCAGACGTGCGGCGGTGGCTCGAGCGGCGAGAGCCAGAACGGGATCGTGAGCAGCCAGACCTCGGGGTGGCGGTGCGCGATCGCCAGCGGCACGTACAGGACGACGAGGTAGTGCGTCCACATGATCGGCGAGGCGAGGAGCCCGAAGGAGAGCGCGGCCGCGAAGAGCGCGAGATCGCGGTCCGTTCCGAGCCTGACGACCAGCACGGCGACCCCGAGTGCGACGAGGACGGCGATCAGCCGCGCGGCGTGCTGGCTCGTCCCGAGCCGAAGCGCCGCTGAGACCACCGAATGGGATCGGACCGCGAAGGCGGTCGCGTCCGCGTCGAGCAGGCGTCCGTACTGCGTTAGCCCCTGGAAGCCGATCGGCGACCAGCTGCCCAGGACCGCGCCCGTGACGACCGCGGCCGCGACTCCGGCCTGCCGGAAGCGCCGTGTCAGCACGAGCCAGAGCAGGAGCGGCCAGGCGAGCAGCTTCAGCGCGATCACGATCCCGAGCGCTGCCGCTCCACGCCACGAGCTTCGGTAGCGCCAGGCGAGCGCGATCCCGAGCGCCAGTAGCCCGTCCGGCTGGCCCAGGGCG
>DASQWB010000136.1:0-4112 GCA_035640455.1 Gaiellaceae bacterium
GCGAAGCGCGAAGGCGCTTCAGAAGCCGCGCCAGTGTATCGAAGCCCGGTGCGACGTAGCCCATCCGAGCGAGCCGTGCGTCCCTCTCGAGCGCCGCCACCCGGGCGGCGTGGTCGAGGCTTCAGCAGTACGAGGTGACGAGCGACGGAATCACACCCGTACCGTACCCGCGAGCCTCGTCTCGTTACGCGCTAGGTGCTCTGGGGCCCGAGCGTCGGTGCTTTCAGGAGCGCGTCCGGCCGGAGCATCGTCGCGCGCACACCCCGCTGCTGGGTGATGTCGCTGTTGTCGGAGGCCACCACGTGGACGGGCGGCCCGGCCCCCTTCGAGCCGGCCGACGGCAGGTTCAGGAACGCGCCGAGGCCGAGCACGACTACGGCGGCCCCCGCGGCGACCGCACTCACCCGGCGCGTCGAGAGCGCGAGGCGCCTGCCGCGCGGCAGCGAGAGCGGCTGCTCCAGCTGCTCGAGCGGCGTCGAGCGGAGGAGCCGGGTCGCGGTCGCGGCGTCGGCCTCGAAGGCTCGACAGCCGGCGCAGCGCGCGACGTGCGCCTCCAGCATCTTCTCGGCAAGCTCGGAGAGCTCACCGTCGAGCCGAAGCGAGATCCACTCGCGGCCGCGCTCGCACACCATGTTGTGTCGCGGTACGAACCTCATTACCCGATCTGACGACGTACGAGAACCATAGTTAGCCCAGCGGTCGCATTAAAGGAGCTGTGCCCGACTATCGGCCAGGACCCCGATCAGGATGAGCGCGAACCCGAGCGCGACGTAGACGGCCGACTCGTTCAGCGACTCCTCGCGCTCGAGCGGCGTCGCCCAGCGCATGAAGCGGCTGCCGAAGAGCTGGACGCCGACCCCCTTCGCCCGCACCGGCCCGCGGTTGCCGACGAAGAAGCCGGCGATGAGGAAGAACGAGCCGACGAGGTAGAAGCCGATCGCGACAGCTCGGTCGAGCGACCCGCCGCCGACCAGTCCGCCGAGCAGCGAGAGCACCGCCGTCGCGGCCGCGATTCCCCCGAGGAGGACGAAGAAGCGGCGCAGAGCTGCACGCCACATCGCCTCGATGCCCGCCGCTAAGCCGGCCCGCTTACCGCGTGCCGGACCTCATCCTCGGTCATCGGCCAGCGCTCGAGCGGGTAGTGGCACGCCGCGAGGTGACCGTCGCCGAACGAGTAGAGCGGCGGCGTCTCCACGTCGCAGTGGCCCTTGCGGAAGCGCGGACAGCGCGGATGGAACCAGCAGGCGCTCGGCGGGTTGATCGGGTTCGGGACGTCGCCCTCGAGGACGATGCGCCGGCGTTGCCGGCCGACGTCGGGGTCCGGAACCGGAACGGCCGAGAGCAGCGCGCCCGTGTAGGGGTGCTTCGGCTCGGCGTAGAGCTCGTGCCGCGAGGCGATCTCGACCGCGTGCCCGAGATACATGACCATGACACGGTCGGAGATGTGGCGGACGACGTTGAGGTCGTGCGCGATGAAGATGTACGTGAGGCCGAACGAGCTCTGGAGGTCCTTGAGCAGGTTGAGGATCTGCGCCTGGACGGAGACGTCGAGGGCCGAGACGGGCTCGTCGCAGACGATCAGCTTCGGGTTGACGGCCAGGGCCCGCGCGACCCCGATCCGCTGCCGCTGGCCGCCGGAGAACTCGTGCGGGTAGCGGTTGTAGTGCTCCGGGTTCAGGCCGACGACGTCGAGCAGCTCCTGCGCGCGCTTCTTGATCTCCGCCTCCGTGCCGAGCTTGTGCACCTCGAGCGCCTCGGCGACGATGAAGCCGACGCGTTTGCGCGGGTTGAGCGAGGCGTAGGGGTCCTGGAAGATCATCATCATCTGGCGCCGGTACGGGCGCATCTCCGCGCGCGAGAGGCGCGTGATGTCGCGGCCGTTGAAGACGATCCGGCCGGCTGTCGGGTCGAGGAGGCGCATGACGCAGCGCGCCATCGTCGACTTCCCGCATCCGGACTCGCCGACGACGCCGAGCGTCTCCCCCTCGCGGACCGAGAACGTCACGCCGTCGACCGCCTTCACGGCGGCGATCTGCTTCTGGAAGATGATCCCGCGCGTGACGGCGAAGTGCTTCTTCAGGTCCTCGACGACGAGGAGCTCGTCGCCGCGGGCGCCGCCGTTCCTCGCGCTGTACGCCGTCTCGGGGGAGGTCATCAGCTCGCCTCGGCCATCGTGCCGGCGAGGAGCTTCGCCGCCTCGCGGTCCTTCGTCTCGACGTCGAGGTGACAGGCCTGGAAGTGGTCGGTCTCCTCCCCGGCGGGCAGCAGGTCCGGCTCGACGGTCTTGCACACGCCCATCACGTACGGGCAGCGCGGATGGAACCGGCAGCCGCGCGGCGGGTTGAGGAGCGAGGGCGGCTGGCCCTGGATCTGCACGAGACGGTCGACGTCGGCGTCGAGCCGGGGGAGCGATCCGAGGAGTCCCCACGTGTACGGGTGGTGCGGGCGCTTGAAGAGGTTGTCGACCGGCGCCTGCTCGGCGATCCGGGCGGCGTACATGACGACGACGTCGTCGGCCGCCTCGGCGATCACGCCCAGATCGTGCGTGATGATGATGATCGCGCTCCCGAAGTCCTTTTGCAGGTTCGTCATCAGCTTGAGGATCTGAGCCTGCGTCGTGACGTCGAGCGCGGTCGTCGGCTCGTCGGCAATCAGGAGGTCCGGGTCGTTCACGAGCGCCATCGCGATCATCACGCGCTGGCGCATCCCGCCGGAGAACTGGTGCGGGTAGTCGTCGACGCGCCGCTCCGCGCGCGGGATGCCGACCGCCTTCAGGAGCTCGAGTGCCCGGGAGCGCGCCTGGGCCTTCGTCACGTCGCGGTGGAGCTGGATCGCCTCGACGAGCTGGTGGCCGATCCGGTGCACCGGATTCAGCGACGTCATCGGATCCTGGAAGATCATCGCGATGTCGTTGCCGCGGATGTCCCGCAACCGGCTCGAGCTCATGGTTAGGAGGTTCTCGCCCTTGAAGATCGCCTCGCCGCTCGAGATCGTGTTCCGCTTCGCGTTCAGGCCCATGATCGTCAGGCACGTCACGCTCTTCCCCGAGCCCGACTCGCCGACGATCCCGAGCGTCTGACCCTTCTCGACGTTGAACGTCACGCCGTCGACAGCCTTGACGATCCCGTCGTCGGTGCGGAAGTGGGTCTTGAGGTCGCGGACCTCGAGAAGCGCCATCGTCGCTAGCGCTCCCCCAGCGGCGCCGCTTGCGCTGCCGCCGTCAGGACGTGCGGGCTTTGCCCGTGCGTCCGTCTGAAATGACCGGTCGACCCGTCCGCGTTGTTCACGATCGCTATGTAAGCCGGATTCGTGGGTCGATCCAGGCGTAGAGGAGGTCGACGACGAGGTTGAAGACGATGATCGCGAGCGTCGCGAACACGATCACCCCCTCGACGGTCGGGATGTCGTTGTTGAAGAGGCCGGCGACCGCCGTCCTCCCCAAGCCGGGCAGGCTGTAGACGGTCTCGGTGAAGACGGCCCCGCCGAGCGCGAGCCCGATGTCCATCCCAAGCATCGTCACGACCGGGAGCATCGCGTTCCGGAGGATGTGCGAGCGCAACACGAGCCACTCGGGCGCTCCCTTCGCGCGCGCGGTCCGCACGAAGTCCTCGTTCATCGTGTCGAGCACGTTCGCGCGGATCATGCGCACGTAGAGCGCGGAGAAGAGGACGGCGAACGTCGCCCACGGGAGGAACATGTGGTAGGCCCACTGGACGGGTCCGCCGCAGTCGGTCGACGGGTTGATGAAGTCGCAGTAGCCCGTGATCGGGAACCAGTGGAGCCTGTAGCCGAAGAAGTAGGCGAAGATCAGGCCGATCCAGACCGGGTGCGCGGAGATGCCGATTAGGACGAACGTCATCGATGTCCGGTCGAGGATGGATCTCGGTCGCAGCGCCGAGAGGACCCCGACGGGCAGTGCGATCAGCATCCAGAACACCGCGCCGCCGAAGACGAGCGAGGCCGTCACGGGGGCCGCGTCGCCGACGATCCCGTTGACGCCCTGCCGGTTCGCGAACGAGTGCCCGAGGTTGTGGTGCACGACGATGCGCTCGAGAAACTTGTAGTACTGGACGTAGATCGGCCGGTCGGTGCCGATGAAGTGCTCGGCGCGC
>DASQWB010000137.1:0-32557 GCA_035640455.1 Gaiellaceae bacterium
GGGGAATGCCGACGAGGCGCTCGCCGACTCACCGACCGTGAAGCGGACCGTCGTCCTGCGCCGCACCGGCGGCGATGTCGGCTTCGAGGAGGGACGCGACGTCTGGTGGCACGACGTCGTCGAGGGCGAGAGCGACGACCCCAAGTCGTGTCCATGCGAGCCGATGGACTCCGAGGACCTGCTCTACCTGCTCTACACGAGCGGGACGACCGCGAAGCCGAAGGGGATCGTCCACACGACGGCCGGCTACCTCGTCGGTACGGCGTCGACGCACCACTACATCTTCGACGTCAAGCCCGACTCGGTGTATTGGTGCGCAGCCGACATCGGCTGGGTCACCGGGCACAGCTACATCGTCTACGGACCGCTGTGCAACGGCACGACCGGCGTCATCTACGAGGGCGTGCCCAACTATCCCGACAAGGATCGCTGGTGGGCGATCGTCGAGCGGTACAAGGTCGACATCCTCTACACGGCGCCGACGGCGATCCGCACGCACATGAAGTGGGGGCCGGAATACGCGCAGAAGCACGACCTCTCGTCGCTCCGCCTCCTCGGCACGGTGGGTGAGCCGATCAACCCGGAGGCCTGGGTCTGGTACCGCGAGAACATCGGCGGAGACCGTACACCCGTTGTCGACACGTGGTGGCAGACCGAGACGGGGATGATCCTCATCACCCCGCTTCCGGGGTTGACGACCCTGAAGCCGGGCTCGGCGACGAAGCCGTTCCCGGGCGTCGAGGCCGCCGTCTACGACGAGCAGGGAAACGAGGTTGGCCCTGGCGGAGGCGGCTACCTCGTCCTCAAGCGGCCGTGGCCGGCGATGCTGCGCGGGATCTACAAGGACGACGAGCGGTACCGCGAGACGTACTGGTCGAAGTACGACGACGCCTACTTCGCGGGCGACGGCGCCCGGATCGACGAGGACGGCGACTTCTGGCTCCTCGGCCGGGTCGACGACGTCATGAACATCTCCGGCCACCGGATCTCGACGATCGAGGTCGAGAGCGCGCTCGTCGACCACCAGCAAGTCGCAGAGGCGGCCGTCTGCGGGCGCAAGGACGAGCGCACCGGCCAGGCGATCGTGGCCTACGTCAGCCTGAAGGGCGGGCGAGAGGGCTCCATCGACATGCTCGAGGAGCTGCGGAACCACGTCGGGAAGAAGATCGGCCCGATCGCGAAGCCGGCGAACATCGTCTTCACGCCCGAGCTGCCGAAGACCCGGAGCGGCAAGATCATGCGCCGGCTGCTTCGGGACGTTGCGGAGCAACGCGAGCTCGGCGACAAGACGACGCTCGCCGATCCGACGGTCGTCGAGGAGATCAAGACCCGCGCCGAGGCGGAGAAGAGCGAACAGAGCTAACGCGCCGCTTGCGGTGCCGACATTCAGGCGCGCGGGCTCGGCGCCCGCGCGCCTTCCGCTTCACGCCGGTACGGTGTCCGTACGCGCGGGATCGGGAACATCACGTTCGCCGCGGCGGGCGCGCTGGCCTTGGCGGCATTCGCGGCGAGAGCAGCGGAGCCCGCTTCTCCCCCGGTCGTCTCCTGCGACAGCATCGTCGGTCGCGTCCGCTCCGGCCACGAAGCCGGCTATCGCGTCGTCCTCGGCGTCGTCTCGGTTCCGCCGGCCTATCGGCGGCAGGTCGAACCCACGCACACCAAGCCATGGACGACCTGGCGCAAGGCGGGCCTCGTCGTCCGCGCGAACGCGCCTCCAGTGGACGTGAGCGTTCCGAGAGCGTGGCGGACCCGAGCGGCAATCACCTGGGGAGACAGCGCCATCGTCAGCGCGCTCCGGATCGCGCCGTGCGCCGCCTTTCTTCCGCCGAAGGTCTGGAACGCCTACTCCGGCGGCTTCTACCTCCGATCTCGCTCCGCCTGCGTGCCGCTCATCTTCCGGGTCGGACGGCGCGAGAGGACCGTGCGCTTCGGCCTCGGCCGGCGCTGCTAGGCCAGTAGCGTCTCGAACCGCTCCGGGTCGTCGAACGGCCCGATGACGGCGAGCTTCAGCGCGTCCGCGGCGACGACGTCCTGCGCCACGCGCTGCACGTCCTCGGCGGTGACCGCGTCGAGGGCGGCGAGCACCTCCTCGGGCTCCGCGGCGCGGCCCTCGAGGGTCTCGCGGCGGAGGCCGTACATGATCAGGCCCTGCGGGCTCTCGAGCTGGAGCACGAACCGGCCCTTCGCGAAGTTCCGTGCCTTCTCGAGCTCCTCGGGCGGAACGGGCTCGTCGGCGACGCGCCGGAGCTCACGCGCCACCGTCGTCACCGCCTCGTCGATCCGGTTGATGTCGACGCCGGCCTGGGAGTAGAGCGAGCCGGCATCCGTGTAGCTGTGGTTGATGCCGAAGACGTAGTACGCGAGCCCGCGTCGCTCCCGCACCTCGCTGAAGAGCCGTGACGACATCCCGCCGCCGAGGACGGTCGCGAGCACCTGGAGCACGTAGCGGTCGGGATGCTCGAGCGGGTAGCTCCGGACGCCGAGGCAGATGTGCGCCTGGTCGGACGGCTTCGTGTGCACCTTGACGCGGGCGCCGTTCTCGCTCAGGACGACCTGCTCCGGCCTTCCCGGCGAGGTCCCGTCGAGGTCGCCGAGCAGCGGCTCGAGCTGCGGCACGAGGTCGCCCTCGATCTTGCCGCCGATCCCGACCACGAGCCGCTCGGGCTTGTACCAGCGGTCGAGGTACTCGAGGAACGTCTCCCGCCTGGCCGCGCGGACCGTCTCCTTGCGGCCGATGATGTCCCAGCCGAGCGGCTGGTCGTCGTAGAGGAGCGCCTCGTAGACGCCGCCGATGTAGTCGCGCGGCGTGTCGAAGTACATGTTCATCTCCTCGACGATCACGCCCTTCTCGCGCTCGATCTCGTCGGGCTCGAAGCGGGAGTGGCGGAGCATGTCGACGAGCACGTCGAGCGCGAGGTCGCGGTGCTCGGCCGCGCACTTGACGTAGTAGCCGGTGTACTCCTTGCCGGTGAAGGCGTTGAACTCGCCGCCGATCGAGTCGATCTCGCCGGCGATCTGCCGCGCGGTGGGGCGCCGCTCGGTGCCCTTGAAGAACATGTGCTCCGCGAAGTGGGCGATCCCGTTCGTCTCGCGCGTCTCGTAGCGGGAGCCGGCGGCGAACATGAGCGCGCACGTCACCGACTGCGCCTGCGGCATCGGCGCCGTCAGCAGCCGGACGCCGTTCGAGAGCGTCTGTCGCTCGAACGCCGTCACGCGGTGAGGGCCTGTCGCCAGTCGGCCGGGAGCTCGGTCGGCTCGCGCCGTTCGTAGTCGTAGAAGACCTGCACGCTTCGTGCCTCGGCCACGACCTGGTCGCCGACGCGCAGCTCGTACTCGAGGTCGAAGCTCTTCGTCCCGAGACGGCCGCAGCGGACGCCGACCTCGACGACGTCGCCGAGTCTCACCGGCGAGCGGTAGTCGATCTCGACACGGGCGACGATGATCGACTCCGTCGTCGCGCCACGGCCGAACAGGAAGGCGATCCGGGCCTCCTCGAGGTATGTGAGGAACACCGCGTTGTTGACGTGGCCCATCGAGTCGAGATCGCGGAAGCGGACGGTCTCGCGGTGGGCGAACACGGGCCCATGGTATAGACGGGCCCGTGGCGGGCGGAGAGCTCACGCGGGCCGCGATCGCGGTGCAGCCGGAATGGCTCCGCCAGGTGCCGACCGACCGGCGCCTGCCGCACGGAAGCGTCGCCTATACCGGCTGCGGGACGTCGTTCCACGCCGCGCAGACGGGCGGCTTCGCCGTCGAGGCGCTCGAGGCGGTGCTGGATCCGCCGGCCGTGGACACGCTCGTCCTCGTCAGCCACGAGGGCGAGACGCCGCTCGCGCTCGAGGCGGCACGGGCCTTCGGCGGGCGGAAGGTGTTGGTGACGGGAGCGCCGGAGAGCCCGCTCGCGCGCGTGTGCGACGAGGTGGTGCTCGCGACGCCCGAGATCGAGCGGAGCTGGTGCCACACGGTCTCGTATACGTGCGCGGTCGCGACGCTCGCGGCGCTGCGCGGCGAGGATGTGTCAGGCCTGGCCGATGCGGTGGCCGGGGCGCTGGAGGCGGAGCGCGAGCCGATCTCCGAGCACGAGCGGTGGCTGATCGTCGGTGCCGGGCGCGACTGGCCGACGGCGCAGGAGGCGGCGCTGAAGCTGCGCGAGGGCGCGTACGTCGCGGCCGAGGCCTACCACACCGAGGAGCTCCTGCACGGGCACCTCGCGGCGATCGACGAGCGCGTGCGCTGCTTCGTGCTGGAGGGCGAGGGCCGGGCGGCGGAGCGGGCGCGCGAAGCGGCGCAGGCGCTCGAGATCCTCGGCTGCCCGGTGACGCTCGTCCCCACCGAGCACCCGGTCGTGGACATCGTCCGCTTCCAGCTCCTGGCGATTGACCTGGCGGAGGCTCGGGGGGTCGCCCCGGACCTGATCCGCCGCGACGACCCGCGGTGGGAGCGGGCGCGCGCAGCGTACGAGTAGCTTCTCCCCCAGGGCCTTCGGCCCCTCGCCCCCGTTCCCGACGCTAGCAGCGAAATCCGTACATGTCTGTGCCGGAGGTGCGCCGAGTTCTCGCCTCGCTCGCCCGCGCTCAGGACCGGTCCGCAAGCCGGTAAACGAAGCGCACCGCCTGCCAGTCGTCGTCGATCGCGCACGACTTGTTGTCGACGAGGCCCGCGTCGAGGGCGATCTGCTGCACCGCGCCGAAGTCGAGATCGGTCTCGATCTTCGACGCCTTCTTCGGCCACGCGATCCAGAGGCCGTCGGCGGGAGCGAGCGTCTCCTTCAGCGCCTCGAAGCGCGCCTCGAGCTCGGCACGCGAAGTCGTGAAGAAGACGGTGACCGGGGCGCCGGGCTTCGCGCCGAGCTTGCGGCTCAGGGGCGGCGGGCCCGCCATGCCTCGAGCAGCTCCCGCTCGCGCTCCGGCGCCAGGCCCGCCTCGGGCTCGTGCGGGCCTCGTGACACGGCCCATTCGGCCGTGTCCCGCACCGTCTCGGCGACCAGACGGAAGCGAAGGCCTGCCGCGACGGCGCGCGAGACGTCGGTGTGGTGATGCCCGATCCACTCCGGGTCGGCGATCCAGAGCGGGAGCTCCATCCATTCGCCGACGCCGTGCTCGACGAGGAACTCGTCCGGGACCCACGTCACGTCCGCTCCGGCGAGCAGCTCGCCCTTCGGCACGCCCTCGTTCGTCGCGTTGAAGACGCCGGTTCGCCGCTCTTCGACCAGCCGCACGATCCAGGCCGCGAGGTCGCGGACGTCGACGAACTGGACGAGGCGCTCGGGCGGACCTGGAGCGACGATCTCGCCGCCACGAGCGAGCCGCTCCGCCCAGTATGTGAACCGGTCCGTGGGGTCGTGCGGCCCGACGATCAACCCGGGCCGTACGACGAGCGCTTGTCCGGGGAACTCCCGCTCGACCGCGCGCTCGCACAGCGCCTTCAGCCCGCCGTAGTACTGGTACTCGTCGCCGAGCTCCTCGATCGTCTCGTCCTCGAGCGTCTGCAGCGGCGAGCCCTCGTGGGGCCCGGTCGAGAAGTCGTCGTAGACCGAGATCGACGAGATGAACGTGTAGTGGCTGGCGCGCTCGGCGAGGAGGTTCGCGGATTCGCCGACGATCCTCGGGAAGTAGCCGGACGTGTCGATGACCGCGTCCCAGCGGCCCGACGCCAAGGCTCCGAGGCCGCCGTCGCGATCGCCGAGCACCTCCTCGACGCGGTCGCCGAAGAGGCCGCGATTCGTCTCGCCGCGGTGGAAGATCGTCACGTCGTGCCCGCGCTCGAGCGCGCCCTCGACGATGTGGCGGCCGAGGAACTTCGTGCCGCCGAGGACGAGCAGCTTCACAGCTCCGCGAGCGCGGCGAGCAGCCGGTCGACCTCCTCGGCCGTGTTGTAGTGGACGATGCCGGCGCGCACCGCGCCTCCGTCCTCGAGTCCGAGCCGCTTCATGACCTCGAGCGCGTAGTAGTTCCCGTGCCAGACGGCGACGTCGCGCTCGCCGAGGGCGATCGCCACCTCCTGCGGCGTCCGGCCGGCGACAGTGAATGCGAAGGTCGGCACGCGGCCCTCCATCGTCGGCAGGCCAAACAGGCGGCAGCTCTCCGGCAGCCCCGCGAGGAAGCGCTCGCCGAGCTCGCGCTCCCAGCTTCGGATCGCGTCCCAGCCGAGCGACCCGAAGTAGTCGACGGCGGCGACGAAGCCGGCGAGGAGCTCGTGCGGCAGCGTGCCGGTCTCGTAGCGGTGGCCGAGCGGCTCGTCCGACGCCGGCCGCACCTTGTAGGGCCGCCAGCGCTCGAGCAGCTCGCCGCGCCCGAACGCGAGCCCGAGGTGCGGCCCGCAGAACTTGTACGGCGAGCAGATGAGCACGTCGACGCCGGCCTCGGCGACGTCGATCGGCCCGTGCGGCGCCCAGTGGACGGCGTCGACCCAGGCGAGCGCGCCGGCGTCGTGAGCGAGCTCGGCGACCTGCGCGACGTCGGTGACCGTCCCGACGGCGTTCGAGGCCCAGGGGTAGGCGACGACGCGCGTGCGGTCGCCGAGCTGGCGCTCGAGGTCGTCGAGGTCGAGAGTGCAGTCGTCGCGGATGTCGGCGAAGCGGACGACGAGGTCGCGGTCGCGCGCGAGCTCGAGCCACGGCGCCACGTTCGCGTCGTGGTCGAGCCGCGTCACGACGACCTCGTCGCCGGCGCTCCAGTCGCGGGCGGCGGCGCGCGTGAGCGCGAAGTTGAGCGTCGTCATGTTTGCGCCGAAGACGACTTCCTCGGGCGAGCAGCCGAGCCAGCCGGCGCCGGTGAGGCGGGCGTCCGCGACCAGGGCGTCGGTCGCCCGGCTCGTCCCGTACTCCCCGCCAACGTTTGCGTTCGACTCGCGCAAGTAGCGGGCGATCGCCCCGGTCACCTCGTCGGGCACCTGCGTCCCACCGGGCCCGTCGAAGAAGGCGAGCGGCGAGCGCAGTGACGAGAAGCGCCGCCGCACCGCCTCGACGTCGAATGCAACCGTGCTCACGCGCGAGACGCTACCGCACGCCGTCCGGGAGGAGCTTTGCCGTCCGGCCGCGAACCTAGTGTCCGGTCGTGCGACGTCTCCGATCCCTGAGCGAGGCCGAATGCTACGCCCGCTGCTACGGCGCCGGTGACGAGACGGTCAGGATCGTCCGCGTGATCCCGCGCTGGCCGCGGGCCGACGCGCCGCGGCTGTCCGGCGAGGACCTCCGCCGCCTCTTCGAGCTCCGACTCGACTTGCGCGAGCCCGAAGCCGCCTGAGCCGTCCCACGAGTCCGGTTCCCGACGTCCTCGGGCCCGGCCTCGAGGTCGTCTTCTGCGGCATCAACCCAGGACGCGTCTCGGCCGCGGCCGGTGCCCATTTCGCGAACCCGCGCAACGACTTCTGGCGCCTGCTCCACGAGGCCGGCTTCACGCCGCGCCTGCTGCGTCCGGACGAGCAGTTCGAAGCGCTGCGCTACGGCCTCGGACTGACCAACGCCGCCTTCCGCACGACGCGGGGCTCGGGCGATCTCCGCCGCGCCGACTTCGCGGACGCGGCGGCGCGGCTCGAACGGCTTGCAGGCGAGCTGCGTCCGCGCTTCATCGCGTTCGTCGGGAAGGAGGCCTACCGCGGCGCGTTCGGCGAGCGGCCCGAGCTCGGCCTCCAGGAGGGCCGGCTCGGCGAGACGCGGCTCTTCGTCCTGCCCTCGACCTCGCCGGCCAACGCGGCGGTGCCGTGGGACGAGCGGTTGCGCTGGTTCCGCGAGCTGTGGCGGCTACTGGCCTGACGCTTCGGCAGCGCGCTTCGCTTCGAGCTCGGCCTCCCCCTTGGCGACTAGCTCCCGAAGCTTTCGGATGTGCTCGTCGGTACGTGCGTACCAGGCTTCGAGCTCTTCACGGCTCATCGTTCTCTTCTTCCTCTTCCGCTTCATCGTCGTCTCCCAACAATCCGCGAATCTCCCGAATGCCCGCATGAATGTCTGAAAGCGCTCCCATGATAGTGAGCACCTCGCCGCGGTAGATCCCCATCTCCTCGGGCACCGCGACATGCTTGCCGCGCCGCGGCCTTCGCGCAAGATGGCTTGAGAAGCCAGGTCTAGTCGCGCCAGCGGTTCGTGATGGGCGTGCGCCGGTCGCGTCCGAACGCCTTCGGCCGGAGCTTCACGCCCGGCGGTGCCTGGCGGCGCTTGTACTCGGCGCGGTCGATCATCGCGATCGCGCGCTCGACCACGTCGCGGTCGAAGCCGTCGCCGGTGAGCTCCTCGCGCGAGCGATCTTCCTCGACGTAAGCCTCCAGCACCCTGTCGAGCGCGGGGTAGGGCGGGAGCGAGTCCTCGTCGAGCTGGTCGGCGCGCAGCTCGGCGCTCGGGGCGCGCTCGAGGATGCTCTGCGGGATCAGCTGGCGGCCGGCCCGCTCGTTCACGTGGCGCGCCAACCGAAAGACGTCCGTCTTGAACACGTCCTTGAGGAGCGCGAACCCGCCGGCCATGTCCCCGTAGAGCGTGGCGTAGCCGACGGCGAGCTCCGACTTGTTCCCGGTCGCCACGACGAGCCAGCCGAACTTGTTCGAGAGCGCCATGAGCAGGACGCCGCGGGTGCGGGCCTGCACGTTCTCCTCCGTCAGGTCCGGATCGCGCTCGGCGAAGACCGGCGCGAGCGTCTGCCGGAACGCCTCGACGATCGGCTCGATCGGGAGCTCGAGGAACGGGCAGCCGAGCCCCTCCGCGAGCCGCCGCGCGTCGGCCCGCGTCGCCTCCGACGAGAACTGCGACGGCATCGAGACGCAGTGGACGCGCTCCGGCCCGAGCGCTTCGGCCGCGAGCGCGGCGACGAGCGCGGAGTCGATCCCGCCCGAGACGCCGACGACGATCTCCCGGAAGCCGTTCTTCTCGACGTAGTCGCGCAGGCCGAGCTCGAGTGCCAGGCGCATCTGCTCGAGGTCGTCGAGCGGCTCGGCGATCGGCGGCTCGAGGTGCTTGCCGTCCGGCAAGGGCCGCGGCGAGCCGACGTGCACGACCTCCGCGTGCGGGATCCCGCGCTCGCGGGCGAGCGCCCGGCGACGGACGTCGCGGAGCCGCCGCGCGACCACCTCCTCCGGGTCGACGTCGACGACGAGAAGGCATTCCTCGAAGCCCTGCGCCCGCGCGAGCACCGTCCCCTCGTCGTCGAGCACGAGCGAGTGCCCGTCGAAGATCAGCTCGTCCTGCCCGCCGACGGCGTTGCAGAAGGCGAGGAAGGTGGCGTTGTCGCGGGCGCGAGTGGCGAGCATCTCCTCGCGCTCGCGGTCCTTGCCGACGTGGAACGGCGAGGCGGAGATGTTCGCGATCAGCTCGGCGCCTGCGAGGGCAAGGTCGGTCGCCGGCGGGCCCGGCTGCCACACGTCCTCGCAAATCGTCGGCCCGACGAGCGTTCGCCCGTGCTGCAGGAGGAGCAGGTCGTCGCCGGGCGCGAAGTAGCGGTCCTCGTCGAAGACCCCGTAGTTCGGCAGGAAGCGCTTGCGGTAACGCGCCTTCACCTCGCCCGCGGCGCAGACCGCGCAGGCGTTGTAGAGGTCGCGCTCGAGGATCGGCACGCCGACGAGCGCGACGATGTTCCGCGTGGCGCGCGCGATCTCCTCGAGCGCACGCTCGGCGGCGCGGATGAATCCCGGCCGGAGTAGCAGGTCCTCGGGCGGATACCCGGTGACGGCGAGCTCGGGGAAGAGGACGAGGTCGGCTCCGCGCTCCTTCGCCTCGGCGAGCCGAGCGAGGATACGGTCGCGGTTGCCGTCGAGGTCGCCGACGGTGGAGTTGATCTGCGCGAGCGCGAGCCTCACCTCGGTCCTCCAGTTTTCGCCTCAGAGTCTCAAACCAGCATACGCTATCGCCGGGGCCAGCCGGTGCCGCCGTCAGACTCGGTTCGTGGCCTTTCTCCGAAACGTCTCTGCGATCGACGCGACCTCGTCCACTCGACGGGCACGATCGTCCGATTCACGACGGGGCAGCTCGACGTGCTGCCGCCGGCCGACGCCGCATGCACCCTCGAGCTGCCGGACGGCCGCGCCGTGGCGGGGCGCTTCCACCGCCATCCGGCCAATCCGTACATCGCGGGCCGGAGGTCGTGCGCTGGATCAAGTCGTGGCTCCCGTACGGCGAGACGCATCCTGCGGCGCTGCACGCGGAGGGAGGCAGCACGCTGCGACTGGAGCTCGCGGGCGTTCCGCCCAAGCCGCCGGAGTCGCTCCGCCGGGCCGTTCGGAGGAAGGCGGCGTGGGCGGCTCGCGAACCGGCGGGTCCACGCCGTCGCCGGCGCTACGAAGCACTCGAGCGCGACCCGAAGGTTCGACGGCTCGCACTGGAGGCCTGGGGGTCCGTCTGCCAGGTCGTCGGTTGCTCGACGCTCGCCGGGTTTCCGGCTGCGGCCGCGCCACAGCTCGTCGACGTCCACCACCTGAACCACATCAGCGTAGAGGGCTCGGACAGCCCCTTGAATCTATGCCTTCTCTGTGTCGCGCATCATGCGCTCGTGCATCGAGCCGGCTCACGCCTCAGAAGCTCCGACTTCACCGGTGCCGACATCGAGGTCGCAGGCGAGATCCTCAGACTCGTTCGCGACGCTCGGCTGATCCTGTGACCGCTGAACGACGCCAACTGCCGAAGGAGGTCGCAACGGAGCTCGCGCGGCTCCACGACCTGATCGCCGAGGAGCGGCCCCAGCCGCCGGATGACGAGATCAGGCGCATCGTCCACCGGCTTCTCTTCTTGTGCGTGCTCGAGCGCATGGGCGTCGCGACCGACGACGTGCCCGTACTCGCCGAGGTCGCCGATCGGCTCAAGGGAGCCGCGCTCAGGCGGGCGCTTGCGCGAGCACGTGCTGCGAAAGGGCGGTGGCCCGAGGCCGTGCTCACCGCTGCAGGCTTCGGAACTGTGCACGAGCTCTACCTGGCGACGCGGGAGCGGAAGCGGTCGGGCGCCTACTACACCCCCGCTCCGCTCGTCGAGTACCTGGTCGAGCAGGCGCTCGACCGGCTTCTCGGTCCGCCCGTCGCACTGCGGCGCGGCGAGCTTCAGGGCTGGAGGATCCTCGATCCGGCCTGCGGCGGCGGACGGTTCCTCGTCGGAACCCTCGGCCGGCTGCTCGACTGGTACCGCGAAGCGTGGGGGACCGACGAGCTCAGTCGGACGGAATGTCTCGCCGTCGTGCGGTACCACGTCTACGGACTCGACCTCGACCCGCTAGCGGTCGACGCCGCTCGGATCGCCCTTGCGCTCATGATCAGCGGCGGCGCGCACGGGACGGCCGTCGATCCGGGTGAGCTGGCACAGAACGTCGTCGTCGGCGACGCCTTCCGACTGGAGGCGCGGGACGTCGAGCGACAGCTCGCCTTCGACGTCGACGAGGTGTTGCTTCCGGCGGCGCTCGAGCCGCCCTTCGACCTCGTCATCGGCAACCCACCGTACGTGTCGTTCTCTGGCCGCCAAGCCGAGCGGTCTGTTCGGAGCCCTCGCGTCGACCTCACACCCGGAGCGGGGAAGCGGTGGCCCGCACTGCACAGCGACTTCGTCGAGCACGCCGCCGAGCACCTGGTTCGACGACTGGTCGCATTCGTCGTGCCGGAGCAGCTCGGCCACCTCGATTCGTATGAGCCCGTGCGCAAGGCCATCAGCCGTCGCGCCGGCCTCGTCCACGTTCGGTACTGGGGTGAGGGCGTCTTCCCCGGAGTGGTCTCGCCCATCCTGACGTTCGTCGCCGACCGCGAGCACTCCGGCCGCACGTCCATCGAGTCGACCGACGGAGAGCGCACGCTGCGCCGTATCCGCGGTGGGGCGCGATGGCACGCCGTCAAAAGCGAGCGTCTCCTCGAACGGCTCCTGGAACAAGGCGAGTCACTCGGCCGCCTCGTCGGCGATCCGGGCGTCCACACGGGAAATTGCGCCGCAATGCTCGTCTTCTCGCGGGACGAAGCCCCAGCGGGAGCTGTTCCGGTCCTCGAGGGGCGGCATATTGCCCGCTACGCCTGCAAGCAAACCGATCGGTATCTGAGGCTCGACTACGAGCCGGCGGAGGGCGAGTACTTCAGGATCGGGGCCGAGGACCGCTACGCTGCCGCGTCCTTCCTAATTCGCCAGACCGCCGGTTACCCGATCGTCGGGCCGCGGCGCGGCGCCCTCTACTTCCGCAACAGCCTCCTCGCGCTCTCGAAGCCCGACGACTTCGACGTACGGTTCTTGGTCGGGCTGCTCAACTCCAGCCTGATGCGGATCGTCTACCGCTTGCTCGTGCCGGAATCGCATCAGCGGACCTTCCCGCAGATGAAGGTCTCGTCGCTCAGAAGCCTCCCGATCAAACGCCTTGCCCGCGGTTCGGCGTCGGATCGAGGCGACCACGATCGAGTCGTGGCCCTCGTGAGTCGCCTGCTGGAACTCGGCGGAGACGGGAGCAGCACGACCGAGGATGAACGGCTCGCGCTCGAGGACGAGCTCGACGCCCTCGTGTTTGAGCTCTACGGGGTCACGGAAGCCGAGCGGCGCGTGCTGCTCGCGCAGGACCCGCTGCTCGCCGGCCGAGCCGACCTCGCGGCCGCGTGATCTAGCGCCGCAGCCTGATCGCGTTCAGGTCGTTCTCGCGGATCTCGTCGGCGCGGCGGATCAGGTCCTCGACGTCGTCGTGCTCGGCGTGGATGTAGCGGCCGCCGAGCGCGTCGGCCCTTCCCGATGCGAGGGCGCGGACGAGCCGCGGCGCGAGCTCCGGCGGCGTCCACGGCGCGTCGTCGGAGAACGGTGCCGTCATCGCCGTCCTGACGAGGCCCGGCGAGATGACGAAGACGGGTATCCGCCCCTCGAGCCGGCGGGCGAGCGTCTCGCCGAAGCGCCACACGGCGGCCTTGCTAGCGGAATAGGCCGTGTTGGTGCTTCCCGGCAGGTACGCGGCGCCGCTGCCGGTAATGACGATCCGGCCGCGTCCGCGCTCGAGCATCGCCGGGATGACCGCACGGCAGCAGAGGTAGACGCCGAGCACGTTCACCTCGAAGACGTCCCACCACTCGTCCGGCTCGACCGCCCATGGCTCCCCCGACGGCCCGTCGATGCCGGCGTTCGCCACGAGCAGATCGACCTCGCCGAGCTCGGCCATCCAGCGCTCGACGTCCTCGCGCCGTGAGACGTCGCCGACGAGCGCGATCCCGCCGATCTCGGCCGCGACCGCCTCGACCTGCTCGGCCGTCCGCGCCGTGACCGCAACCTGCATGCCTGCGTCGGCCAGCTCCCTCGCGACGTCTGCCCCGATCCCGCGTCCGCCGCCGGTGACGAGCGCGACGCCTTCGAGCCGGTCAGAGGGCACGCGCAATCTCCTCGAGCGCCTCCGGGTTCTCGAGCGACGAGAGATCTCCGGGGTCCTCACCGAGGACGCGGGCGCGGACGGCGCGCCGCACGACCTTCGCGCTGCGCGTCTTCGGGAGCGCCGTCACGAACAGGATTCTCTCCGGCCGGAACGCCTTCCCGAGCTCGCCCGCGACTGCTCCTGCCACCTCGCGCGCGAGCTCGGGGCCAGCCGCAACACCCGCCCGCGGCACGCAGAAGATCCACGCCACCTCGCCCTTCACCTCGTGCGGGACGCCGACGGCCGCCGCCTCCGCGACGCCGGCATGCCCGACGGCCGCGGACTCCAGCTCCGCGGGGCCGATCCGCTTACCCGCGATGTTGAGCGTGTCGTCGGAGCGGCCGTGCAGGAACCAGTAGCCGTCCTCGTCGATCGAGGCCCAGTCGCCGTGCGTCCACACGTCTGGGAAGCGGCGCCAGTACGTGTCGAGGTAGCGCTCGGGATCGCCCCAGATCCCGCGAGTCATCCCCGGCCACGGGCGGCGACAGACGAGCTCGCCGACCTCGCCGCGGACCGGCTTCCCCTCGGCGTCGACGACGTCCATCGCCTGCCCGAGGGCCGGGAAGCCGAGCGCGACCGGCTTGATCGGCTCCGTGATGCACGTCGTGAGGAAGCACGCGCCGACCTCGGTACCGCCGGAGATGTTCATGATCGGGACACGGCCGCCGCCGACCCGCTCGAAGAGCCAGAGATAGGGGTCGCGGTTCCACGGCTCGCCGGTCGTCGTGATCGCACGCAGCGACGAGAGGTCGGCCGCCGGGTCGCCCTTGGTGCGGAGAGCGCGGACGAGGGTCGGCGAGACGCCGAGCATCGTCACCCGCTCGGAGTCGACGAGCCGCCAGAGCCGGTCCTCGGGCCAGTCGGGCGCGCCCTCCGCGTAGATCACCGTCGCTCCGACCGCGCCGCCGCCCACGACCGTCCACGGCCCCATGATCCAGCCCATGTCGGTGGCGAAGTGGATTCGGTCGCCGGCGTGGACGTCGGACTGGTACGCCGTCTCGCGGGCGATCGAGACGAGGAAGCCGCCCTGCACGTGGAGGGCGCCCTTCGGCCTGCCGGTCGTGCCCGAGGTGTAGGCGAGGAGGTAGGGGTGCTCCGAGTCGACCTCGAGCGGCGGGAGCTCGCCCGGCCCGAGGTCCGCCTTCCACTCGCCGGTCTCGCGCCGCCAGACGACGACGTGCTCGACCGACGGCGCCTCGCGGCGCGCCTCCTCGATCGTCTCCAGCATCGGCACGCGCTTCCCGCGCCGGAGCGACCAGTCGGCGGTGACGACGACCTTGGCGCCGGAGTCCTGGAGCCGCTGGACGATCGCGGGCGCGGCGAAGCCGGAGAAGATCGGCACCTGCACCGCGCCCACGTGCGCGCACGCGTGTGAGGCGATCGCGACCTCCGGGCTCATCGGCAAGTAGATCGCCACCCGGTCGCCGGGCTCCACGCCGAGCGCGACGAGCGCCTCCGCGAGCCGCGTCACCTCCCGCGACAGCTCCGCCCAGGTCAGCTCCCGCCGCTCGCCGTCCTCGCCGAGGAAGACCGCGGCCGGCTCGTCGGGCCGGCGCTCGGCCCAGCCGTGGACGCAGCTCCGCGCGAGGTTCAGCCGCCCGCCGACGAACCAGCGCGCCCATTCCGGCCCGGCCGACTCGTCGAGCACGCGCTCCCACGGCTCCGAGAACTCGAGCCCGAGGTCCTCGACCAGGACGGGCCAGAACCGCTCCGGATCCTCGACCGAGACGCGGTGCAGCTCGTGGTAGTCGGCGCAGCCGAGCCGGCGCGCGAGCCTGGTCAGGTTTGCTCGCTCTACGATCTCGGGACCCGGGCTCCAGACGAACTCTGGCACGACGGGAACACTACGACTGCCTACGACGTTCGAGGAGGACTATGCGAGCCAGGCTCTTCGCTCCGGAGAATCGCAAGTGGTGGACGCTCGCGGCCGTGGCGTTCGGCCTTTTCATGATCATGCTCGACAACACGGTCGTGAACGTCGCGCTGCCGTCGATGCAGCGCGCGCTTCACATCGACCGCGCCGAGCTGGAGTGGGTGGTGAACGCCTACGCGCTCACCTTCGGCGTCCTCCTCCTCACGGGGGGAAAGCTCGCAGACCTCTTCGGGCGGCGGCTGATCTTCATCGCCGGGCTCGTCATCTTCACCGGATCCTCGCTCGCCTGCGGCCTCGCCAACGGGCCCGAGGTGCTGATCGCGGCTCGCACCATCCAGGGCATCGGCGCCGCGCTCATGAACCCGGCGACGCTCTCGATCATCACCGCCACGTTCCCTCCGCGCCAGCGCGGGATGGCGATCGGCATCTGGGCCGGCGTCTCGGCGATGGCGCTCGCGGTCGGGCCGCTCGTCGGCGGCATCCTGACCGAGAAGATCAACTGGAGCTGGATCTTCTTCATCAACGTCCCGATCGGCGTGCTCGGCATCGCGGCGGCGCGGATCTTCGTCGACGAGACGCGCGACACCTCGCACGAGCAGCGCCTCGACCTGCCCGGCCTGCTCTCGTCCGGGATCGGCCTCTTCGCGCTCACGTACGCCCTCATCTCGACGAACCACCACTCGTGGACGTCCGCCCAGGTGCTGTCGCTCTTCGGCGTCGCGGCCGTCGCGCTGGCCGTGTTCGTCGTGCTCGAGCTGCGTCAGCGGCTCCCGATGCTCGACCTCTCCCTCTTCCGGGAGCCGACCTTCGCCGGCGCCAACACGGTGATGCTGTTCGTCGGCCTCGCGATGTTCGGGATCTTCTTCTTCAACTCGCTCTTCATCCAGAACATCCTCCACTACTCGGCGATTCAGACCGGCGCGACCTTCCTCCCGATGACGTGCCTGATCATCCTCGTCGCGCCCCAGGCGGGCCGGCTCTCCGACCGGATCGGGCCGCGCTGGTTGATGGGCGGCGGGATGGTGCTGCTGACGGCGTCCTTGCTCGTCTTCTCGACGCTCGACGCCGGCTCCAGCTTCTGGGACATCCTGCCGGGCCTGCTCGTTGGCGGCTTCGGCATGGCCCTCGTCATGACCCCTACGACGGCGGCGGCGATGGGCTCGGTCCCGATCGCCAAGGCGGGCGTGGGCTCCGCGGTGATCAACAGCATGCGCCAGGTCGGCGGCTCGCTCGGGATCGCCGTGATGGGCGCCGTCGTCGCGACGCAGATCCACGCCGGCACCCGCGGAACGCCGGAGGAGTTCGTCACGGGCTACCACCATGCGCTCTACGTGGGCGCCGCGATCTCGCTCGTCGGTGCCGCCATCGCCGTGCTGACGGTGCGCCAGATCCGCCATCCGCATCCGGCGGGAGCCCCAGAGCCGGCAATCGGCTCGTAAGTCGCCGCGAACCCGGATTCATTCCGGGTTCGCTCACTGCGGCAGGCCGGTAGCCGTAAGGAGAGGGGTCTTGGGGGAACCATGCGGTTCCCCCCACAGGAAAGACCCCCGGCTGCGGCTCCCGGGGGTCGATTTCCTTGGACGCTTCCGTCACCCGGGGCGACGGCCCGAAAGCTTGGCTCTGCGGCCCAGCCACGCCTTCGAGTTCCGCCGCCCGAGTGACGCGCCACCTGCATGAGCCTGGCGTCTGGCTCCCTGCAAGTGCCCTCACTGTAAGCCTCTCGGCTGTATTCGTCAAGTAGCTCGGTCAAGTGATTTTCACGCTCGCTACTTCACCTCCGATTCGGCCAGAACATGCCTCTTTCGGGGGATACAACGATCGATGGGCTTGCGCTTTTGTGAAGTATGAGATTCACTAACGCCGCCAGATGAACCGCGTCTCTCGCACCTCGTCGCCGCGAGCCGCCGCCTCTGCAGGGGTACGGCTGGGCGAGCGCCTGCGTCAGCTCCGTGTCGCAGCCGGCCTGACCCAGTCGGAGCTCGCGGGGGCGCGCTTCTCCAAGGAGTACGTCAGCCAGATCGAGCGCGGCAAGACGCGCCCCGCGCGCGAGAGCGTGGTCTGGCTCGCCGAGCGGCTCGGCGTCGACGCCGACTTCCTGGCCAACGGCGTCACCGCCGACCAGCGTGGTCGTGTCGAGACCGCGCTCGCTCGAGGTGAGGCGCTCATCAGCGCAACTCGGGACGCGGAGGCGATCGCGGAGTTCGAGAACGCCAACACGGCCGTCCTCGCGACGGGGCTCGCGGAGCTCGAGGTCCGGGCGCTTTGTGGGGAGTCGTGGGCGCGGATGCGCCAGGGCCAGATTCGCGAGGCGATCGAGCTCCTCAATCGGGCGCGGTTGCTCGTCGAAGGGCCGGGCTTCTCGGATGTCGATCGGGCCGATGTGCTCTATCGGCTCGGCGTCTGCCGCTACCAGCTCACGAGCATCCAGACCGCCCTCGCCCTCTTCGACGAAGCCTTGAGCCTCGCCGACGCGTCCGGCCTGCCCTGCGATCACCTGCGAGCGTCGATCTTCAGCTGGCGGGCTCGCTGCTACCGGCGCCAGCGCGATCTCGAGGCCGCACGGGAGGACGTCGAGCGCGCGCTCGAGCTGGCGGAAGGCCTCGACGATCCACGCACGACGGCCAACGTGCTCTTCGACGCCTCGATCATCGCGGAGCGTGAGGGCCATTGGGTTCTTGCGCGCACGTATGCCGAGCGCGCGAAGGCGAAGTACGAGGAGCTGACGGACCGTGCCAACGTCGGGCGGCTGCTCAACAACCTCGGTGCCCTGAACTTCCTGCTCGGGAAGCCCGACGAGGCGGTCTCCTTCCTGAAGGACGCCTTCCGCGTGGCGCTCGAGCTGGAGAACGACGCGGAAGCGGCCGGGGCGGTCTCGTCCCTGGCACAGGTCCATCTGCGGACCGGCGATCCCACGCTCGCCGAGGAGCAGGCGCGGCATGCGCTCAAACTCCTCGACGGGCGGGTCGACTACCTCGACCAGGTGGGTAGCGCACAGCTCGTGCTGGGTCGAGCCCTCCTCGAGCAGGGGCGGTTCGACGAGGCGGAGGACTCGCTCCGCCAGGCGGACATGAGCTTCGAGCAGCTCTCGGCCGTCAGCCACCGTGCAGCCGTGTGGGTGGCGCAGGGCGATCTCGAGGCTCGAAGGGGTCAGGACCACGAAGCGGCGACGCTCTACCGGCGCGCCGCGGAAGCGCTCCAGGACGTTCGGTTCTAGCTGTTTGGAGGAGGTGAACCGCTTGTACAAGACGCGTTTGATGATGCTGATCGGGTGGGCGTGCCTCTTGGCTGTGTACGCCGTCCTCAGCCAGCCGGTCGCTCCCTGGGACGGCTGGGTGTAACAGCTAGATTCGGCGGGTGCGCCGCCCAATCGCACTCGCCTTGCTCGTGTTCGTTCTCGGGGGTTGCGGCTCCTCATCCGGCGATCGTCGCTCTGCTGGCTCGGCCGCCCGCGCCGGCAGCCTGGGCGCCCTTTGGCGCGCCGGCGGTGAGGGCGTCGGCCTGATCAGCGGCACCTCCGACTACTCGCCGGGCGTCGTGCGCATGTCGTTCCTCGTCGTCCGCCGCGACGCCCGGGTCGTCGAGGCACCCCACGCCCTGGTGTACGTCGCCCGCAGCCGGACGGCCCCACCGTTCGAGCGCACCTCGGCGACGCTCGAGCGGGTCGGCGTACCAGGGAGGTACTCCGGCAGCGCAGCGAGTGTCTACGTCGCGCACCTGCGGATCTCGCGACCGGGCCGCTACTGGGTCGTGGCGGCTCCGGCCGGGAGGCGCGTGCGGGCGCTCGGCACGCTGGACGTCCGCGCCTCGTCCGCCTCGCCGGCGCTGGGCTCGAAGGCCTTCCCGTCGCGGACGCCGACGATCGCGAGCACCGACGGGGACTTAGCGCTGCTGACGACGCGCGTGCCGCCCGACCGAGAGCTTCTTCGCTACTCGATCGCCGGCTCGCTCGCCGCCCACAAGCCGTTCGTCGTCGTCTTCGCGACGCCGAAGTTCTGCACGAGCCGCACGTGCGGACCCACGGTCGACGTCGTCGACGCCGTCCGCCGGCGCTTCCGCCGGACGGACATCCGCTTCATCCACGTCGAGGTCTATCGCCGCAACGACCCGACACTCGGCCTGAACAGGTTCATGCGCGAGTGGCACCTCCCGAGCGAGCCGTGGATCTTCCTCGTCGGCGCCGACGGCCGCATCGAGGCGAAGTTCGAGGGGCCGGTCTCGGTGCGCGAGCTCGCCGCCGCCGCACGCAGACTTTCATAGGCTCCGCCTCGTGGGAGCCAGGACGCAGCGGGCGAGGCGCGCGCTCGAGGTGACGCGCGTCGCCCGGCGGAGTGGGCTCCTCCGGGTGCTGCGCGAGATCGGCGTCGCCGGCGAGCGGCCGGCGACCCGCGAGGGCGCGAGGAGCTTCCGCCTCGCGCTCGAGCGCCTCGGCACCACCTACATCAAGCTCGGCCAGCTCCTGTCCTCGCGGCCCGATCTGCTTCCCGACGTCTACATCGAGGAGCTCGGGCGGCTCGTGGACGAGGTGCCGCCGGTGCCGTTCGCGGAGCTCGAGCCGGCGATCGAGCGGGCGCTCGGCGACGTCTTCGTGAGCATCGACCCGCAGCCGGTCGCGACCGCGTCGATCGCGCAGATCCATCAGGCGCTCCTGAAGACGGGCCAGGAGGTGGTCGTGAAGGTGCGCCGTCCGGGCGTCGTCGAGCAGGTCGAGCTCGACCTCGACGTGCTCCGCTCGACGGCGAAGCTCCTCGAGCGGCGCTCCGAGTCGGCGCAGCTCCTCCAGCTCGAGGCGCTCGCCGACGAGCTCGAGGTGCACCTCCGCGGCGAGCTCGACCTCACCGAGGAGGCACACAACACCGAGCTGATCGCGCAGCTCGTCGCCGACTACGAGAGCCTTGTCGTGCCCCGCGTGATCCGTCCGCACGTGACGGAGGAGGCGATGGTGCTCGAGCGGCTCGAGGGAAAGAAGATCGTCGCCGACCACGGCCTCGCGCCCGCGCGGGCGGCCGCGCTCGCACGGGAGTTCTTCCGCGCCTACGTGCACCAGGTGACCGCCGACGGCGTCTACCACGCCGACCCGCATCGCGGGAACGTCCTGCTCACACCGGACGGTCGGCTCGCGCTCCTCGACTTCGGCCTGCTCGGCCGGCTCGACGACGGGACGAGGTGGGACTTCGCGCTGCTCCTGCTCGCGGTCGCGCAGAACCGCGCCAACGACGTCGCCGACCTCATCCTCGGTCTGTCGCTGACGACGACGGGCTCGGACGAGCCCGGCTTCGTCCACGAGCTCCGCCGGAAGCTCCCGCGCTACCACTGGCGGCCGCTCGCCGGGATCAGGGCGGGCGAGGCGCTCGCCGACCTCCAGCGGATCGCCCTTCGCTACGGGATCCGCCTGCCGCCGAGCTTCGCCCTCGTCGGCAAGACGCTCGCGCAGGCGGACTCGATCGCGAGGACGCTCGACCCGCAGCTCGATCCCGTGGGGCTGCTCTCGGAGGACGCGCTCGAGGTGATGCTGCGCGAGGCGGAGCGGCGGCTCGAGCCGAACGCCTTCTTCACGTACCTCTTCACGCAGCTCGACGCGGTCGCGCGCGTGCCGCGGCGGGTCAGCCAGGTCGTCGATCGGCTGGAGACCGGCACGTTGAAGCTCGGCGTCGTGCCGACCGAGCTCGGCGACCTCGAGCACGTGCTGCGGTCGATGTCGAACCGGGTCGGTGCGGCGTTGATCGTCGTCGGGCTGCTCGTCTCCTCGGCGCTGCTCGCGCGCGTCCACGACCTGCGCTGGCTCGCCGCGGCGGGGTTCGTGGCGGCGTTCCTGCTCGGGCTCTACATGGTCTGGAAGATCGTGCGGACGCCTGGCGAGCTGTGAAATACTCATTACTTCAAATTCGGAAGTAAGGAGGAGGCAGATGGCGGAGAACGGCTACGCGAAGCCGGTGCTCGTGTCGACGGAGTGGCTCGCGGAGCACTTGGACGACGAGAACGTCGTCGCGGCGGAGGTGGACGAGAACCCCGCGCTCTACGACGAGGGGCACGTTCCCGGCGCGGTCAAGCTGCACTGGCGCGAGGATCTCCAGGATCAGGTCGAGCGCGACTTGATCGAGAAGGAGCAGTTCGAGCAGCTCATGGGCTGGTTCGGGATCTCGAACGACATGACGATCGTCGTCTACGGCGACCGCAACAACTGGTTCGCCGCGTACGCGTACTGGTACCTGAAGATCTATGGCCACCAGGACGTCCGCATCCTCGACGGCGGTCGCCAGAAGTGGTTCGACGAGGGGCGTGAGACGACGACCGAGACGCCGTCGCGGCCGCAGGCGCAGTACACCGCGGCCGAGCGCGACGAGTCGATCCGCGCCTATCGAGACGGGGTCAGGGAAGGCATCGGCGACGCGTCGAAGGCGCTCGTCGACGTGCGGAGTCCGCAGGAGTACTCGGGCGAGCTGATCGCGCCGCCGGGTTACGAGCAGGAGGGAGCGCAGCGTGCCGGTCACATCCCGACGGCGCAGTCGATTCCCTGGGCGCAGGCGGTGAACGACGACGGCACGTTCAAGACGGCTGAGGAGCTGCGCGAGCTCTATACGTCGAGGGGGGTCACGCCCGGAAAGGCCGTGACGGCCTACTGCCGGATCGGCGAGCGCAGCGCCCACACGTGGTTCGTCCTCCGCGAGCTGCTCGGCTACGAGCAGGTCCGCAACTACGACGGCTCATGGACGGAGTGGGGCAACCTCGTCGACGTGCCGATCGAGAAAGGCCCCTAGGACGCGGGGGAACCCCTGGTTCCCCCCGCGAGCCCCCTCCTTCACGGCCACGGCGTTCTTCTCTCGGTTCAGGATCCGCCCGGGGCTTGCGAGCTTCGGGCGGCTCCTTTGGTGGTGAGCCTCTCGCCGGGCGTGTGCCACGCCCTGACACGCCCCCAACCTCCCCCAGGGGCGCTCCCGCGTCCCTGGAGACAGCGTATCCCGGAAGTCGAGCACGATCTTGAGCGGAAGTGAGCCGAGTCTGCGCCAGAAGATCGCGGAAGGGCTCGTAGCGTCGGCCACGAACGTTACCGTGGGGGAACCGCAAGGCTCCTCCTCTCCCCTAAGGTGGCGGCGGCGGCGCACTTGCGCCGCCGCCGCCCCCCACCAAGGAATAGCGCGCGTCTCGACGTCGTAGTAACGGCGACGCAGCACCCCTATGGACGTACAGGGTGGAGGCCCCTACAGTTCCGGGAACGCGAGCGAGGAGGACGCGGTGGAGACCGACATCGGCCGGATCAGACTGACCGACCTCGCGTCGTGCGGGGGGTGTGCAGCCAAGTACTCCGCGGCGCGGCTCGAACAACTGCTTGCTGGTTTCGTCCCTGTAGAGGCCGAGAACCTACTCGTCGGCCTCGCGCCGGCGGACGACGCAGCCGTCTACCGACTCGACGACGAGCGCGCCCTGATCTTCACCCTCGACTTCTTCCCGCCCGTCGTCGACGACCCCGCCGACTACGGAGCGATCGCTGCGACGAACGCGCTGAACGACGTCTTCGCGATGGGCGGGACGCCGCTCCTCGCCCTCTCGATCGCCGCCTTCCCCGAGGAGCTGCCAATCGAGATGCTGGCGCGGATCTTCGCCGCCGCCGACGAGCAGGTGCGGGCGGCGGGGGGACTCCTCGCCGGCGGGCACACGATCCGCGACGCCGAGCCGAAGTACGGCCTCGCCGTCGTCGGGACGGTGCGCCCGGACGGAATCTGGCCCAAGAACGGGGCCCGCCCCGGCGACGCCCTCTTCCTCACGAAGCCGCTCGGGACCGGTCTGATCATGACCGGCTACAAGCAGGGCCATGCCGGGACGCAGCAGCTCGAGCGCGCGATCCGTTGGATGCGCACGCTGAACCGCGACGCCGCAGAGGTCCTCCGGCCGCTCGAGCCGCACGCGGTGACGGACGTGACCGGCTTCGGCCTCTTCGGACACGCGCGCGAGGTGGCGGAGCGGAGCGGCGTCTGCCTGCGCCTCGAGTCGGAGCGCTTCCCGGCGATCGACGGCGCGCTCGACATCGCGCGGAAGGGCGTGCGCACGAGCGGAGATCCGCGCAACCGCGATTTCGCCGCCACGCACCTCCAGCTCGTCGGCGGGCTCTCGGACGTGCTCACGGGCCTCGGCTACGACCCGCAGACGGCGGGCGGGCTGCTCGTCTCGCTTCCGGCCGAGCGTGGGGCTGCGCTCGAGGCCGAGTTCAGCGCCCGCAGGCTCTTCATCCGCCGGATCGGCTACGTCGAGGAGGGGAGCGGCGTCGTCGTCGAGTAGCGGCCCTCGCGTTCCCGAAGCGTCGAGGAGGATGTGAGGCCGGAGGGGACAGTGTGAGTGAACACGGCCCCGGAGAGCATCGCGCCGTCCTCGGCGCCAGGCGCCCGCGGAGCCCGGCTTCGCCGGGCGAGAGGGAGAGCCGGTCAGGGACGCGAGGGATGATCCACGGGCGGTTTCAGCCGTTCCACAACGGCCACCTCGAGTACCTCCGAGGGGCGGCGGCTCGGTGCGAGGAGGTCTTCGTCGGAATCACGAATCCCGATCCCCGGCGGATCAAGGAGGAGCCCTCCGATCCGCTGCGCCACCTCCCGGAGTCGAACCCGTTCACGTATGTGGAGCGGCTGCTGATGATCGAGGCGGTCGCCGCGGACGAGGAAATTCGCGCCCACGTGATCCCCTTCCCGGTGAACGAGCCCGAGCTCTGGCCGGCGTACGTTCCAGCGGGCGTGACCCAGTACCTGCGGCTCTTTTCCGACTGGGGCGGGACGAAGCTCGAGCGGCTCCGGGCCGCCGGCTACGAGGTCGTCGTCCTCGACGAGGGCGCGGAGAAGGAGATCTCCGGTGCCGACGTGCGCGCGGCAATGCGGGAGGGCGGCCGGTGGGAGTCGCTCGTCCCGCCCGGCGTCGTCCGCGTCATCCGCAGCCTCGAACGCGTCCCAGCCTGACGACCCGGGCCGTTAGGCTCGCCGCGTGCTGCCGATCGTCGTGATCCTCCTCGACGGGCTCGGCGATCGCGCGCACGAGGTGCTCGGCGGCCGGACGGGGAACGAGGCCGCGTCGACGCCGAACCTCGACCGGCTCTGCGAGCGGGGCTCCTGCGGCGTCCTCTACGCGGTCGGGCCCGGGCGGGCGCCGTCGAGCGAGGTCGCGCACTGGTCGATGCTCGGGTACACGCCCGAGGAATTCCCCGGCCGAGCCGTCTTCGAGGCGCTCGGGCGCGGCCAGGAGGTGTCCCCGGAGCACGTCTTCGCCTACGCGGCCCTCCGGCCGGCGGAGCGGCGGGACGACGGCTGGTGGCTCGTCGGCCGGCCCCATCCCCAACGGGACGCCGAGGAGGCCGAGCGGCTCGTCGCGGGCCTCGACGGGATCGAGATGGACGGCCTCACCTTCTCGCTCACGCACGTCTGGCGCGGCGAGGCGGTCCTGCGCGTCGTCGGCGGCGCCGACGACCGCGTCACCGACAGCGACGCCTTCTTCCGCGACCGCTACCCGGTCCTGCGCCCGCAGCCGCTCGTCCCCGAGGCCGAGCGGACGGCGCGGGCGGCCGAGACGTGGACACGAGAGGTGATGCGGCGCCTCGAGGGCGAGCGCTTCAACGTCGTCACGCTGAAGTGGTGGGGCCGGCCGCATGAGTTCCCGAGCTTCGTCGAGCGGCACGGAGTCGAGGGGAGCTTCGTCGCCGAGTCGGCGTTCCTCCGCGGTCTCGGTAAAGCGGTCGGGCTCGAGCCGATCCACGAACCGGAGGGCGACGATCCGGTCGGCGACCTGCGTCGGCGCGTCGCGCGCGCGGCGGAGCGGCTCGCCGCCGGCGACACGTTCGTCTTCTGCCACCAGAAGACGACCGACGCCGCCGGCCACACGAAGGACCCGCGCGTGAAGCAGCGCACGATCGAGGAGCTCGACGCCGCGCTCGACGACCTGCCGCTCGACCGAGCGATCGTCTGCCTCACCGGCGACCACGCGACGCCTGCCTTCCCCGACGTCATCCACTCGGGCGACCCGGTGCCGCTCGTCGTGGCGGGGCCGGGCGTTCGCGCCGACGGCGTCGCGACCTTCGGCGAGCGCGACTGCGCCTCCGGGATGCTGGGTCACCTCCGTGGCCCCGACCTGATGCCCGTGCTCCTGAACGCGGCCGACCGGCCGCTCTTCCTCGGCTCGCGCCCCACGCCGTTCAAGGGCGCGGACGGCTATCCCGCCGTTCTCGAACCCCTTCTCTAGGCACGGCTTGCGGTGCCGGCGTCAGGACGTCCGGCCTTTGCCCGCGCGTCCGTCTGAACCGACCGGCCGACCCGCCGGAATTCTCGCGGACGGCTCTAGACTCGTTTTCGTGCACGTCGAGTCGTCTGCCCCGTCGCGCGCCCGTGCTCGCGTCTTCGAGGTCACGCCGGCGCGCTTCCGTACCCTCGCCCTCGCCGCCGTCGGCGCCCTCTACGTCATCGTCTCGACCGGGGCCACGGTCCGCCTTACCGGCTCCGGGCTCGGCTGCGAGCACTGGCCGGGCTGCCAACCGGGGAATCCCTTCCCGGAGAAGGGCTACCACTCGTACATCGAGTTCGGGAACCGGATGGTCGCAGGGACGACGATCGCGCTCACCCTCTTCGCGTGGCTCGCGTCGAGGCGGGTCGACCGCCTCCCGCGCTGGGCGCCCCGGCTCGCCTTCGCCGTCTTCGTCGGCACGCTTCTGCAGGCGCCGCTCGGTGCCCTCGCCGTCTACGTGCACCTGCACCCGCTCGCCGTCATCCCGCACCTGCTGCTCTCGATGCTCGTCCTCGGCGGGGCGATCCTCGTCGCCCTCGAGGGCCTCTCGCCGCCGACCTTCCGCGTTCCGGAGGAGCTGCGCCGGGCGGGCCTCGTGCTCGTCGGCGCGGCGTTCGCGCTCGTCGTCACGGGCACGTTCGCGACCGCCGCCGGGCCGCACTCCGGAGGCGAGCGCGTCGCGCGCTTCGGCCGGCTCGACGCCCTGCTCGTCGTCCATGCGGCCGGCGTCGCCGTCTTCGGGCTGGGCCTCGTCTTCGTCGTCGGCTACCTGGCGGCGCGGCGCCGCGCCGAGCCGTTCCTCTTCCGGCTCGCCGTCGGCCTCGTGGGCCTCGTCCTGGTGCAGATGGGGCTCGGCGAGCTGCAGTACCGCACGCACCTGCCCTGGTGGCTCGTGCTCGTCCATGTCGCCGTCGCCGCGGCGGTCTGGTCGTGGACGGTCGTGCTGGTCGCCCTCATGCGGCATCGGCCCGCAACGGCTCCCGCGTAGACTGGAGGCATGGCCGACGAGCTTCGCATCGCCGAGCGGCCGGAGCTGCATCGTCCGGTTCTCGTCACCGCGTTCCGCGGCTGGAACGACGGCGGCCAGGGCGCCTCGCTGGCGGCCGGCTTCCTCGCCAAGGCGTGGGGCGCGGCGCGCTTCGCCGACATCGACCCAGAGGACTTCTACGACTTCCAGGTGAGCCGGCCGCACGTGTCGCTCGTCGAGGGTGTCACGCGCAAGCTCGACTGGCCTGAGAACGCCTTCTACCACGCGCACATCCCCGAGATCGACCGCGACGCGGTGCTCCTCCTCGGCATCGAGCCGAACACGCGCTGGCGGCGCTTCACGGAGCTGATCGTGGAGCTGTCGCTCGACCTCCAGATCGAGCTCGTCGTCAGCCTCGGCTCGCTGCTCGCCGACGTGCCGCACACTCGGCCCTCGCCGGTGACCGGCAGCGCCACCGAGCAGCGGCTGATCGAGGAGTACGGGCTCCAGGGCTCCCGCTACGAGGGGCCGACGGGCATCGTCGGCGTCCTCCACGACGCCTGCCGGAACGCCGGGCTCGCTTCGGTCAGCCTCTGGGCGGCGGTGCCGCACTACGTCTCGCTGGCGCCGAGCCCACGCGCCGCGCTCGCGCTCTGCCAGCGGCTCGCCGACCTCCTCGGCACGCATCTCGAGGCGGCCGAGCTCGAGCAGGCGGTGGACGCCTACAGCGAGCAGGTGACCGAGGCGGTCGCGGCCGATCCGGACACACAGGCCTACGTCGAGCAGCTCGAGCAGCGCGTGGACGAGCTCGGGCCGCAGTTCGACGTGCCGTCAGGCGACACGATCGCGGCGGAGCTGAGCCGCTATCTCCGCGAGCGCGAGGAAGAGGGCAACGGGCACCCGGAAGGCCCGTAACAGCTAGAGGCTTGATGTGATTTAGCGGCCGTCGTAGGCGGCGAGGGCGCGTGCGGGGCGGCCGGTGAGGGTGTTGAGGAGCATGCCGATGGTGAGCGCGAGGAGGCGTTGGGCGATGCGGGAGGCGAGGCCGGCGGGCGTTTTGGCGAGGTGGCGCTCGAGCCGCATCTGGCCCTTGAGGTTGGCGAACACGCTCTCGATCACCAGGCGGGTCGAGGCGAGCGCGCGCTCACGGCGGAGGTTGGCGGCGGTGCGTGTCCTGTCGGGGGGTGAGGAGCGCGGTGCCGCTGGCGGCGAGCCGCTTGCGGTAGCCGCGGCCCCAGAGGCCCTTGTCGGCGACCACGACCTCGGCTGGGGTGCCGGTGAGCAGGTCGGCGAGTGGCTCGTATTCCTTCTCGCTCGCGGGCACGATCGTGTAGCCGAGCGGCAGGCCGCGCGTGTCGGTGAGCAGCACCAGCCGCACGCCGTACAGGTAGCGATGCTGCGACTTCGCATAGCCATAGCGGACGAAGCCGGCGACTCGCTCCGCTGAGCACAGCCGGGATAACTGGCGACCGCGATCAAGGTGCCGTCGCTGAGGCGCAGACCGCCGCTGTCCAGCCAGCGAGCAAGCCGCTGCTGCACGCTCGCGATCAACTCCACCAGCGCGCGCAGCCTGCGGTTGTACTGCGACTGGTCGGGCAGGTGCGCAAACCAGCCCGGCAACACCCGCTCGATCAAGCCGAGGAACTGCCGATCGGAGCTGATCCCGATCGCGGCCTGCGCGACCGCGAGCGCGACCAGTTCCGCGTCGCTGACCAACGGCCGCCGACCACCTCGCGCAGGGACCGGATACTCGTCGGCGAAGACATAGGCTGCAACAACAAGGGCTTCCAGATCCGCCATCTCGAGCTCCCATCTCGAGGGGACACGGGTCTGGAAGCCCTTCGCCTTCCACGAACGGGTCCCTGGCGACCCGCCCGAGTTTCACATCAAGCCTCTAGCTAGCCGAAGGTGAAGGCGTAGGCCTCGACCCCGGGGCTGAAGCGCAGCTCGAGGAGACCCTCGCGGAGCTTCGTCCCGGACACGAGTGTGTAGAGCCGGTCGCCCGTGACGCGGGCGGTCCGCAGCGCGGTGCCGTCGAGGAGCACGTGGACGCTGCCGCGGCCGCCGAGGACGAGATAGACGTCGCGGGCGTGGAAGTGGAGCCGCAGCCGCGCGTTCGCGCCCGCGACGATTCGCTCCGCGTCCACCTTCCACGCTCCGGCGTAGGCGAGGTGGTCGAGTGGCAGCGAGGCCGGGAAGCGGTACGCCGCGAAGCGGTTAGGGACGATCGTGCTCCCCGAGTAGCGGGCGAGGCGCTCCGAGCCGAGGTACGACTCCGGCGTCGTCAGCTCCATCGGCGTCCGGTCGGCGATCGCCGCCGCCGTCGGCAGGCGCTGCCCCGGGATCGCGAGCAACGTGCGGATCAGCTGCTCCGTCCGGCCGTGCTCGCCCTCGCCGAAGTGGAAGTGGCGCAGGTGTCCGCGCCGGTCGAGTAGGTACTCGGCCGGCCAGTACTGGTTCGAGTAGGCCGTCCAGGTCGCGTAGTCGTTGTCGAGCGCGACGGGATAGCGGACGCCGAGCCGGCGCGTGGCCTCGCGGACGTTCGCGAGCGAGTGCTCGAACGCGAACTCGGGCGTGTGGACTCCGACGATGACCAGGCCGTCCTTGCGGTACGCCTTGTCCCAGGCCTCGAGGTGCGGGAGCGTCCGCAGGCAGTTGATGCAGGAGTACGTCCAGAAGTCGACGAGGACGACCTTCCCGCGCAGCGAGGCGAGGGACAGCGGCCGGTCGCGGGGGGTGTTGAGCCAGTGCGAGATGCCGGCGAAGTCGGGCGCGGCGCCGTAGTCGCCGGGTCGTGCTCCCGCCGCACGCACAACCAGCTGCCGCTCGTAGCGTCTGCCGTTCAGGTGGCGGTCGACGTAGCCGTTGCGCTCGATCAGGTTCTGGAGGTGGTCCGTGTAGCCGCCGAGCGCCGTCTGCGCCTTCGTGTCGAGGTGGAAGACGGCCGCGACCCCGGCCAGCGCGATGACCACGCCGAGCGCGGGCCGGACGAGCGGCCCGCGCAGGCGCGCCGAGATGCCCCGGCCGCCGAGCGCCACGAGCAGCATCGGGACGGCCGCGCCGAGCGCATAGGCGACGATCAGGAGCACGGCCTTGAGGTTCACGTGGTCACTGCCCGCGCGAACGGCCACGTAGCCGAAGATCGGCCCCGCGCAAGGCGTGAAGACGAGCCCGAGGCTGAGGCCGAGCACGAATCCGCTGCTCGACCCGCTCGGGCGCACGCGCGTCAGTCGCAGGAACGGCCGTTCGAGCAGTGCCCCGAGCTGCGGCACGAGCAGTATGGCGGCGACGACGAAGAGCAGGACGAGTGCGGCGTTCCGCAGGAAGTCGTCCGGAAGCCCGAGCCGGTCGATGATCCACGCCGCGGTCAGCGTGAAGACGGTGAAGCTCGCGACGAGCCCGGCGATGATCGCGTAGGGGCGGCGGCGGCCGCCGGCGGCTCCGCCCGCGAGCAGGATCGGCAGCACGGGCAGGACGCAGGGCGAGATCGCCGTCACGACGCCGGCGAGGAAGCCGATCAGGAGGAGCAGAACCACCCGCTCAGATAGTGCCTGCGGCGCTCGGGTTCGTTACGACTCTGCCGTCGGCGCCGGTTCGCCCTCCGGCACCTCGGGCCCGGCGCCGTTGTCGCGCGACCGGCGGCGCCGGCGTCGTCTCGGGCGGCCGTCGGACTGCGCCTCGACGGAAGCCGCGCCGTCGCCCGCCTCGGGCGTGGGCGTCTCGGCCGTCTGCTGCTGCGCCTGGGCCTGGCGCTGGCCGCGCTTGCGCCGTCGCCGTCGCCGCGAGCGCCCCGGCTGCGCCTTCGGCGCCGGGAGATTCTCGGCGAGCGCGGCGGCGATCTCCTCGAGCGGCGCGATTCGCTCGCGGGCCGCTTCGATGAGCTGGTTCGCCCGCGGGGTGTAACCCTCTGCCGAGGCGAGGAGTGCGGTGCCCACCTGCACGGGCTGATCGAGGGAGGCGTTCACGAGCTTGGCCGCGTTCTCCTCGTGTCGGTGGCCGCGCGAGTTGGCGAGCGCGCCGAGCAGCCGCTTCGCGTCCGGGAACTCGGCGCTCGCGCGGCGGTCCTGCACCTTGCGCGTCGCGCGGGCGAGCCGCCACGTCCAGCGCGCGAGGATCTGCTCCGGCGCGTCGGCCTTGCCCTCGGCGAGCGCCCGCAGCAGGATTCGCACGCCCTGGAGCCGGTCCTTCTCCCAGGTCGGCGCCTGGGTGACGAGGGTGACGAGGTCGTCGAAGTCGGCGCGCTCGACCGTCATCGCCACGCGGTCGGCGAGGGCGGTCATCCGCAGGCGCCGGTTCGGGTTCTCGGCCGCGCACGTCGCGAGGAATTGCTCGAGGCACGCCTTGCTCGCGCCTCGGTCGGTGAGCTTGCGCGCGAACTCGACGCGCTCGTCGAAGCGGATCTGGCGGCCGGCGATCGTTGCCCAGAAGCGCTGCTCGTCCTCGTCGAGGAACTTCGGGTCGATGCGCTGCCACTCGCGGCTGATCACGGAGAGGCGCCGCTTCACGTCGGGCGTCACGGGGACGAGCCACGGCGCCGGCGTCAGCTTGCGCCGGGCCCGGCGCTGCACGCGGCGGCGCGGCGCGGGGGTGACGCGCGCGCCCTCGCGGTAGAAGTCGGAGTCGAGCAGCGAGTGGAGCGAGACGACGCGCTCGTGGTGCGTCGCGCCCTTGGGGACGAAGTCGACGACGACCCCCGCCTCCTTGCGCGGGTGGATGCGCATGATTCGGCCGACGCGCTGCTGGTAGACGCGGCGGCTCGCCGTCGGCGCGAGGTGCATGCAGACAGTGGCGCGGGGCGAGTTCCAGCCCTCGGCGAGGAGCATCGCGTTGATGAGGACGTTGATCTCGCCGCGCTCGTAGGCGGCCAGCGTCTCGGCGAGCTTCACGGGCGGCGTACGCCCGCTCACCGCCTCGGCCTTGAGGCCGGCGGCGCGGAACTCCTTCGCGAGGTTGTAGGCGTGGTCGACGCCGGCGGCGTAGACGATCCCGGGCGTCGAGTCGAAGCGGTCGCGGTAGAGGCTCGCAGCGGCCTGGTTCAAGGCCTGGTGGTCGAGGGCCTGGGCCAGGGCGCGCTCCTCGAAGTCGCCGCCGACGATCGGCACCGAGTGGATCGCCGCGACGGGCGGCACGCGCAGGCAGCGGAGCGGCGCGATCAAGCCCCGGCGAGCCGCATCCGCGAGCGGCAGGTCGTCGACCGAGGCCGGGAAGACGTCGGAGACCTGCTTCGCGATCAGCTGCTCCGTCGCCGTCATGCCGATGTAGATCGGCTCGGGGAAGCTGCGGATCGCTCGGCTCGTCTTCTCGCCGAGCGCCGTATGCGCCTCGTCGCAGATCACGAGCTGGTACGCGGTCCGGCTGAGGCTGCCGACGTGCCGCGCGAACCACGCGTACGTCTGGATCGTGAGCGGGTTGCGAACCGGCGGCTCCTGGCCGCGCTCGACCGGACCCGTGAAGCGCTCGCCGTAGCCCTCCTGCTTGAGGTCGCGCTGGAACTGCGAGACGAGCAGCCGCCGGTGGGTCAGGATCAGGACGCCAAGCGACCTGGCTGCGTCGACGAAGCCCGCGGCGGCGATCGTCTTGCCCGAGGCCGTCGGGTGCCGGAACCGGTAGCGGCGGACGGCGCCGGGGTCGGTCCGCTCGGTCGGAAGCTCCTCGAGCACGTCCTCTTCGGAGGTCTCGTCGGGCTCCTCGTCCTCCTCGTCCTCGGCGACGTCCTCGAGGGCCGCGCCGTTGCCGTTCAGCGGACCCTCGTCCTCCTGCAGGTCGGCGATGAGCTCGGTGAGCATCCCGGCGAGCGCATCGATCTGGTGGCGCCGGAGCTCGGTGCCGGAGGCGAGCCGCGGCGGCCGCTCGCTGAGGACGCGCTCGAGCCCGAGCATGAGGCCGTAGCGCACCTTCCAGCCAGGCGAGGGCTCGGGCAGCCCGGCCTCGATCTCGGCCAGCGCGTCGTCGAGCGCGCGCCGGCGCGCGGTGCCGGGCGCGAGGACCTGTTCAGGATCCTCGTCGGCGTGGAGGAAGGCCTCGCCTGCCCAGGCTTCTGCGCGGAGCGCCGCGGCTGTGAGGCCGTTTACCTCCGGCGTTGTCGTCGGATGCTCGGTCGTCTGTTGCATCTGTGCAGCACACGCCGGTGCTGCAACCTTCAGTGAG
>DASQWB010000138.1:0-47393 GCA_035640455.1 Gaiellaceae bacterium
GCAGGGAGCTCGAGGGGCTCGAGGTGCGGCGGCCAACGCTCGAGGAGATCTATCTCGCGCTCATGGACACGGAGGCCGAATGAGGGTCCTGCTGCACCAGCTCCGCTTCGAGCAGCTGATCTTCTGGCGCAACCGCGAGGCTGCCTTCTTCACCTTCTTCCTGCCGGTGATCTTCTTCGTCCTCTTCGGCGCGATCTACGGCAACGACGTGATCAAGAGCGAGCACGTCAAGGGCTCGTCGTTCCTCGAGGCGGGGATGATCGGCTACGGCGTCGCCTCGACAGCTTTCGCCGGCCTCGCGATCACGCTGACGATCCGCCGCGAGACGGGCGTCTTGAAGCGGATCCGCTCGACGCCGCTGGCACCGGCCGCCTACCTCGCCTCGACGCTCGTCTCGACCTTCGTCGTCTTCCTCGTCGAGGCGGCGATCATCATCGCGCTCGGCCGGCTCCTGTACGGCGTCGGGATCCCCGATCGGCTGTTCTCGCTCGCCCTCGCGCTCGTCCTCGGCGCCGCGTCGTTCGCCGCTCTCGGCGTGGGGCTGACCTCGCTCGTCCGCTCCGCCGAAGGGTCGTCGGCCGTCGTAAACGCCGTCTACCTGCCGATGGCGATCATCTCGGGCACGTTCTTCTCGCCGCACGCCTACCCCCACTTCCTGCGCGCGATCGCCGACGTGCTGCCGCTGACCTACTTCACGCGGCTCTCGCGCGCGATCATGCTGCACGGCCAGGAGATCTGGTCGCAGCCGGGCTCGGTGGCGGCGATCGCGATCTGGGGCGCGATCGGCCTCGCCGCCTCGATCCGCGGGTTTCGCTGGGAGCCGCGGGAGCGTTAGAGGTTGCGTGAGGTCGGGCAAGGGTCCCGCCATGGAGCCAGAGCTCGCTTTCGTGACACGGTACTACGACGTGCCCGGGCTCGAGATCCGGGTCAACTTCGGCGTCTTCGCGGGGCGGGACGCGACGCCGGCCGAGCTCGAGGAGCTCGCGCGCCTGCTCGTGCCGGAGCTCGACGACGTGTCGGTCGTCTCGGAGCAGCGGCACGAGGTCGGCGAGGACGTGGAGGCGTCCCTGCACCAGGTGCGCGTCGAGGTCGCCGACGACCGGCTGCCGGCGGATCCGGAGGAGCGCGAAGACCTGTGCCAACGGCTGCTCGAAGCGGTCGAAGGCTGGGCCCGCGTGTGCATCGCGGACCGCCACGCGGAGATCGCGGAGCCTTAGCGGGCGGCGACGCCCGCGCGCGCGGCCTTCAGGGCGAAGCCGACGAGCGCCCGTGGCAGCCGCTCCGCTTGCGCGATCACCTCGTCGAGCGCGGACGCGAAGTACTCGAGATCCGCCTCGGTCACGACGAGCGGCGGCAGCGCCTTCACGACGTTCAGCCGGTGTCCCGCGACCTGGCTCAGGATCGCGTGGTCGGAGAAGAGCGGCACGACGACGAGCTGCGCGAAGAGGCCCGGCTGCGTGCGCTCGAGCAGGCGCCACGAGCGCCGCCGCGACTCGGGCTCGCCGAACTCGATCGCCCACATGAGGCCGAGTCCCCGCACCTCGCGCACGACCTCGTAGCGCTCGACGAGCGGCCGCGTCAGCTCGAGCAGCAGCTCGCCCAGGCGCGCCGACCGCTCGACCAGCCGCGCCTCGTCGAGCTCCCGCAACGTCGCGAGCCCGGCCGCCATCCCGAGGTCGTTCGGCGCGAAGGTCGAGCCGTGGCTGAACGAGTGCTCCATCGAGTCGAAGACGGCCTCGTGCACCTCCCGCCGCAGCAGGCAGGCCCCGATCGGCAGGTAGCCGCCCGACAAAGACTTGGCGATCGTGAGGATGTCGGGCTCGAGGCCCCAGTGTTCCGCGGCCAGGAACCGGCCGGTCCGGCCGAGTCCCGTCTGGACCTCGTCGAGGCAGAACAGCGTCCCGTAGCGGCGGCAGAGCTCCTGGACACCCTCGAGGTAGCCCGGCTCCGGCAGCACGACGCCCTTGCCCTGGATCGGCTCGAGCAGCACCAGCGCCACGTCCTCCGCCGCGAGCTCGCGCTCGAGCGCGTCGAGGTCGTTGAACGGCACCCGCACGAAGCCCGGCAGCAGCGGCTGGAACCGGTCGGTGAACTCGGGATTGCCGTTCGCGGACAGGGCTCCCAGGGTCAGGCCGTGGAAGCCGTGCTCCGCCGAGACGACCCGGCTCCGGCCGGTCGCGGTGCGGCAGAGCTTGATCGCCGCCTCGACCGACTCGGCGCCCGAGCTCGTGAAGAGGACGCGGCCGAGGCTTGCCGGCACCCGGCGCAGCAGCTCCTCGGCCAGCAACCCCGGGAGAGTCGAGACGCCGAGTTGCACCGAGCCCGGCGTGTCGAGCTCGAGCGCCTCGACGAGCGCGTCCCGGATGCGCGGGTTGTTGCGGCCGGTGTTGAACATCCCGAAGCCGCCGAGCATGTCGAGGAACTGCCGCCCGTCGGCGTCCTCGAGATAGGCGCCGTGAGCGCGAACCCACTGCCGGTCGAACCCGATCGTCCGCAGGACGCGGATGAACTGGGGGTTGATCGTCTTCCCGTAGAGGTCGTACTCGCGGCCCGCGCCGGCGTCGATCAACTCTCGTACCACGCGGTGAGCCTAGCGCGCCTCCACGGGCGTGACCGCGCCACCGGCCATGCGCCAGACGAGCAGGCCGGCGACGGACGCCGCCGCTACGCCGTGGAGCAGGACGACCCACGGCATGCCGCTGTCCGTGCCGGACGCGATGCCGTGCACGAGCGCGAGCGCCCAGACGGCGAACTCGAGGTAGTGCGTGCGGTGCCAGAATGGGTACGACAGGCGCTTGCGGAAGCGGTTCGCGACGGCCACCGCAGCGAGGAGCTCGAGCGCGACGCGAGCGCGGTCGCGAGCGGCCGGTACGACGACGTCCCGGGGACGAGCACCTGGGCCAGCGAAAAGGGCACGTAGGTGTCCACGAGGAGCGCGAGCACGTGGACGCCGACGAACGCGCCGGCCAGGAGGCCGACGAAGCGGTGCACGTCCTCGACGGCGAAGCGCGGCCGGCGGCGCAGGCGCGCACGGCCCGAGAGCGCGAGGCCGAGGACGACGCTTGCCGTGAGGAGCGCGAACGCGAGCATCCCGCCGGCGCGGACGGCGTACCAGGCGGTCGTCACGCCGCCTCCGGCAGGGAGTCGCGCCACTCGCCGTTCGTCACGACGACGTCACGCGTGAGGAAGCGCCCTGCGAGGCCGCGCTCGTCGAGCCAGTCGGGGCCGTCGTCGGAGAGCAGGAACGCGGCCTTGGCGCCGACGTCGGCGGCGAGGCAGGTGGGCCGACGACGGTCACCTCGCTCCAGCGCGACACCGCAGGACGACCGATGCGCGGGTCGACGAGGTGGTGCTGGACGGCGCCGCCGCGCAGCCAGCGCCGGTGCGTGGTCCCGCTCGTCGCCACACCGCCGTTCTCGAGCCGCACCGAGCCTCCGCGCGGAAGTGCGACGACCGCCCCGCCCCCGCACGGCGACGTCGCCGCCCGTCTACACGAACCCGTCTCCGGCAAGGAGCGCGAGCGCGTCGTCGACGGCGAGCGCCTTGACGACGCCGTTCAGGTCGAGCCGCACCGGGGCGGTCGTACGAGCACGCGGCCGACGAGGTGCACCGAGCGCCATCGACCCGGAGCCGGCGGCCCGGTCGGGCGGGCATCGGGACGAACGGTCGCGAAGTGGCGATCGTACCCTGCCGCCTCGATCGCGGCGCCGAGCGTCGGATCGACGAGGCCGCCGGTCTCGACCGCGGCGTCGAGCGCGGCTCGAAGCGCACGCGCGAAGAGCGGCGAGACGACGACGACCGGCGCGCGAGTCGCGTTGACGAGCGCCAGCTCGCTGTGTGGGCGGAAGCGACTGAAGACGCGATTCCACCTCCGCGAAGAGCCGCTCGACCGCCGCGACCTGGCGCGTGTCCGCACCGTAGACGGCGACGTCCACGTCCATCTCGCGGAACCGGTGCAGCTCACGAGACATGGGTCTGCACCACGGGCGCCGGATTCGACGACGCCGACGCCGACGAGGTGACCGCAGCCGAGGTTGTCGAATGCCCCGGATGGGCGGCGCGGGCGAGTCCCATCGTGACGAGGAAGCCCGCCTCCGAGGCGGCGGCGAGCGCGCGCTTCGCACGCGACGCTCGGAGGCGGGCCAGCTCGATCGCGTCATGACCAGCGGTGGCCGGGCGGCGGCGCACCGGCCGGCGGGCCGGCGAAGCCGCGGTCGAAGCGGAAGTCGTGGTCGCGCAGGCCGTTCACGAAGTCGGTGATCCGCTGCTTGAGGCCGGAGAGGATCTGCTGCTCCTCGGCCTTCGTCAGCCGGCCGGCGGCGACGTCGGCATCGAGCCGCTTCGTCGCCGAGTCGACGAGCGCCTGGATCAGGTCGTCGACCGACTTGCCACGGTCCTTGGCGACTTGGGCGAGCGTCTTGCCGGACTCGAGCTGCGTCCGGAGCTCGGCCTCCGTGAGACCGAGGTACGAAGCGGCGGCGTCGAGCTCGCCGAAGTGCACGACGTGCCCGCCGCGTGGGCCGAAGAAGAGCGGGAAGTCGCCCGACTCGATGCGCTGCTTGAGCTCGTCGCCCTGCTCCTTCGTCAGCCGGCCCGCGGCGACGGCTTCGTCGACGCGGTTCTCGAGCGCGTTCTTCAGCGCCGCGCTGAGCGCGCTCGGCGTCACGCCCAGCTGCTTCGCCGCGTCGTTCACGACCGCCTGGGTATCGTCGTTCGAGCCGATGCGATCGGCCGCGATCGCGGCGCCGCCGCCGGCGACCGCCGCGGCCGCCGCCACGCCGGCGCCGAGCTTCAGCTTGAGGCCTCTGTCCATCTCCGTCTCCTTTCGGTGGGGTCACGGAAGGAGGGAAACAGGCGCCGCTTAACGCGGGCTAAGAGCGCTCTAAGAAGTCGCTAAGAAGACGAAGCCGCGGCGCTCGCGCCCGCATCCGCGCCGTCGAGCCGCAGCCGCATGAGCGTGCCGCCGCCCTCGGGCCGCTCGGCCACCACCTCGCCGCCGTGCGCCTCGGCGACCTGGCGCACGATCGCGAGCCCGAGGCCCGAGCCGGACATGCCCCGCGCGGAGCTGGCTCGGTAGAAGCGATCGAAGACGTACGGCAGGTCCTCTTCGTCGATCCCGGGGCCGTGGTCGCGCACCGTCACCTCGCCGTCCCGCACCGCGACCTCGACCTCGCCGCCGGGCGGGCTCCACTTCGCCGCGTTGTCGAGCAGGTTCGCGACCGCGCGCTCGATCGTCGCCGGGACGCCGTGGACGAGGGTCTCCTCGAGGTCGGTCGTGAACGTGATCCCGGGCCGGTTGCGGCGCGTCCGCTCGACGGCGTCGGCGGCGACGAGGTCGAGCCGCACCTCCTCGGCCTGCGCCGGCTCCCGCTCCCCGCGCGCGAGCTCGATCAGCTCCGCCACGAGCGTCGTCATCTCGCCGAGCTGCTCGACGACGTCGGTGAGCAGCCGCTCGCGCTCGTCTGCCGGCAGCGAGCGCTCGCTCGCGAGCACCTCGATGTTGGTCCGCAGACTCGTGAGCGGCGTCCGCAGCTCGTGCGAGGCGTCGGCGACGAGCTGCCGCTGCGCCCGCGTCGACTCCTCGAGCGCGCCGAGCATCGTGTTGAAGCTCGACGCGAGGCGGCCGAGCTCGTCCTGGCCGCCCGCCTCGATCCGCTCGGAGAGGTCCCGGGTCTCGGTGACTGTCTCCGTCGCCTGGGTCAGCCGCCGCACCGGCGCGAGCGCCGCGCGTGAGACGAGCAGGCCGAGCCCCGCCGCGAGCGCGATCCCGCCGGCCGCGATCAGGATCAGGAAGAGGGTGATCCGCTTCATCGTGTGCGCCACCTCGTCGAGTGGGCGGGCGATCTGGATCGCGAACCCGCTCCAGGGAATCGTCAGCACGCGCATCTTCCTCTCGCCTAGGTGCGAGTTGCTGAAGTACGCCACGCCCTGCCCGTTCGCGGCTTGACGCGCCCGAGCGTCCACCGGCAGCGGCTGCGACTCGCCGTACGGGCGGAGCGTCGATCCGTCGGGATAGACGGCCTGTACGTAGTCGATGCCGATGAACTGCCCGGGCAGGTTGAGGAAGAGGCCGCCGCCAGGAAACCGGTCCGGGTGCGGCCCAGGACCGGTCGTGATCTCGGCCGCGCGGACCTTGAGCCTGCCGTCGAGCTCGCGGTAGAGCTGGTTCCGGACGACGAGCCAGACGACCGCGGAGGCGAGGACGACCGCGAGGGCGACCGCCGCGGCGGCGACGAGCGTGAGACGGGCGCGGAAGCTCATGCCTCGCGCAGGGCATAGCCGACGCCGCGGACGGTCTGGATCAGGCGCGGCTTGCCACCCGCCTCGGTCTTGCGGCGCAGGTAGCCGATGTAGACGTCGAGCGAGTTCGACGCGAACCCGAAGTCGTAGCCCCAGACGCGCTCGAAGATGACCGAGCGGGTGAGCACCTGGCGCGGGTTCAGCAGGAAGAGCTCGAGCAGCGAGAACTCTGTCCTCGTGAGCTCGACGAGGTCGCCGCCGCGATGGACCTCCCGCGTTCCGGGGTTCAGCTCGAGGTCGGCGAAGCGCAGGACCTCGCCGGCGCCGTTCGACGAGCGGCGAAGCAAGGCGCGCACGCGCGCGAGGAGCTCCTCGAGCGCGAAGGGCTTCGTGACGTAGTCGTCGGCGCCCGCGTCGAGACCGGCGACGCGGTTCTCGACCGCGTCCCGCGCGGTCAGCATCAGCACGGGCAGCCGGTTGCCGCCGCGGCGAAGCCGGCGGCACATCTCTAGGCCGTCCATGCCCGGCATGAGGACGTCGAGGATGAGCACGTCGGGCTGCGACTCCTCGACACGCGCGAGGCCCTCGAGCCCGTCGCCGGCGAGGTCGACGTCGTAGCCCTCGAGCTCGAGCGCGCGCCGCAACGACTCCCGCACGGCCCGTTCGTCGTCGACGACGAGGATCTTCATCGCGGACATTGTGCGTTCTGAGTCTGAGAGGTAGCTAAGAGGGCGCCCTCACCCGCCCTGCGGCGTATGCGCGCGTCCTAGAGCTCGGCGGCGGACCGACTTGCGTTCATTTGTCGGCCTGTCATGCTCGTCTCGTGCGCACCCTTCTGCTCGCGCTCGCGATCCTGCTCGTCGTCGCGCTGCCGGCCGCGGGAGCGAGCCCGCACGGCAGCGTCATCGCCTGGGGCTGCGGCAGCGACAACAACTACGGCCAGTGCACCGTGCCGGCCGGAGCCGGGAGCGAGGTGACGGCCGTGGCGGCCAACAGCTGGGACAGCCTCGCGCTCAAGCGGGGCGGCAGCGTCCTCGCCTGGGGCTGCGGCGGCGACACCGACTACGGGCAGTGCAGCGTACCCGCGGCGGGCGGCAGCGGCGTGACGGCGATCGCGGCCGGCCTCTTCCACAGCCTCGCCTTGAAGGGAGGCGTCGTCCTCGCCTGGGGCTGCGGCCGGGGCTTCAACTTCCTCCAGTGCAGCGTCCCGGACGCAGCCAAGAGCGGCGTGACCGCGATCGCCGCCGGCGACTACCACAGCCTCGCGGTCAAGAACGGCGGCGTCCTCGCCTGGGGCTGCTTCGGCGGCGGCGACTTCGGGCAGTGCGACGTCCCGGCCGCCGCCATAAGCGGCGTGACGGCGGTCTCGGCCGGACTCTTCCATAGCCTCGCCCTGAAGCAGGACGGCAGCGTCGTCGCGTGGGGCTGCAAGACCGTCGACCAGGGCCAGTGCAGCGTGCCCGCGGCGGCGACAAACGGCGTGCGGGCGATCTCGGCCGGCGAGAACTTCAGCCTGGCCCTGAAGCAGGACGGCAGCGTCGTCGCGTGGGGCTGCGGCCTCGATCGCGACTTCGGCCAGTGCAGCGTCCCGCCCGAGGCCGGAAGCGGCGTGACGGCGATCTCGGCCGGCGTCTTCCAGAGCCTCGCCGTCAAGAACGGGCGTGTCCTCGCCTGGGGGTGCCGCAACGCCGACGTGGGGCAGTGCACCCCGCCGGACATCGCCGCGAGCGGCATGACGGCCGTCGCGGGCGGCGGCAGCCACAGCCTGGGCGTCTACGACCCCGTGGACCAGACGATCACAGTCACGAAGCACGCGCCGCCGACTGCGATCTACAGGCGGAGCTTCACCGTCGCCGCGACGAGCAGCTCAGGGCTTCCGGTGACGTACGGCAGCAGCGGAGCCTGCTCGAACTCGGGCGCGACGTTCACGATGACGAGCGCGTCCGGCACCTGCCAGGTCAAGTACGACCAGCCCGGAGGCGGCGTGTACACGGCCGCGCCCCAGGTCGTCGAGTCGGTGACGGCGCGGCCGATTCCGTGCACCGTGCCGAACGTGGTCGGGAAGCGCCTCGCGCGCGCCAAGCAGACGATCGCGAAGCGCCATTGCCGCACCGGCAAGGTGCGCTACGTGGACTCGCGCCCGAGCAAGAAGGGCGTCGTCGTCTCGCAGAGCCGTCGAGCCGGGCTCGTGCTGCCTCGGGGCTCGAAGATCGACCTCGTCGTTGGGCGGGGCCGCAAAGCCTAGGTAGTCCGCGCCGCGCCGCCGCCGCGGGGAGGATGCGAGCGGCGGCGGCGCGCAGAAAGGAGCAGGCAGCGGAGGGGGAATCGACTATTCGCCGCCTGCGACGCCGGCGGGAGGTCGGTTGGGCTTCCAGCCGGCGCCGTCACGCCTGCCACCGTCGCACGCCGCCCTAAGAGGAGGCTAAGAGCCGGGTTAGGACTTCCTCAATCCGGCCCGGCGAGTCTTAAGGACTTCTTAGCGGCGTCTCAGACGCGTCTTAGGGACGGCTGATCCCATGGCCTGCGACCAAACGCGAAAGGAACGCACCCGATGAGATCACGCCGCACCCTCCCCGTCGCCGCAGTCTCGGTTCTTGCCGCCGGCGCCGCCGCGGGCGGAGGCGCGGCCGTCTACGCCGCTCTCTCCCCTGGCGGCACGAAGACGGTCGTCCGCCAAGTCACCGTCCGCGACTCCCAGCCGGCGGCGCAGACCGAGGCGCTGCCGGTGAACGAGATCTACCGGCGCGCGTACAAGGGCGTCGTCGAGATCACCGTCTCGAGCCAGTCGTCGAGCCCGTATCCCTTCCCCGGCGGCGGCTCGCGGTCGCAGCGGGCCCAAGGCTCGGGCTTCGTCTACGACTCGAAGGGCGACATCATCACGAACCAGCACGTCGTCGACGGCGCCAGCTCGATCTCCGTCAGGTTCTGGAACGGCGCCATCTACAAGGCGCACGTGGTCGGAACCGACGCGTCGACCGACCTCGCCGTAATCAGGGTCGACGCCCCGAGCTCGCTCCTGCACCCGCTCTCGCTCGGCGACTCGAGCTCGCTCGCGGTCGGCGACGGCGTCGTCGCGATCGGCAGCCCGTTCGGGCTCGAGGAGACGGTGACGAGCGGGATCGTGAGCGCGCTGCACCGGCAGATGACGTCGCCGAGCGGCTTCGCGATCGCCGACTCGATCCAGACCGACGCCGCGATCAACCACGGGAACTCCGGCGGGCCGCTCCTCGACACCCAGGCCCGCGTCGTCGGCGTCACCTCGCAGATCGAGAGCGACTCCGGCGGCAACGACGGCGTCGGCTTCGCGATCCCGTCGAGCACCGTCCGCTCGGTCGTGTCACAGCTCATCGCCTCGGGCAAGGCCGAGCACGCCTACCTCGGCGTCTCGCTGTCCTCGAACGCCACGGCCGCACGGGTCGCGTCCGTCCGCGCGGAGACTCCGGCCTCCCGCGCCGGCCTCCAGGGCGGGGACACGATCACCGCTTTCGACGGCAAGCGCATCGCCTCCGCCGAGGAGCTCGAGCGGGCGATCGCCGCCAAGAAGCCCGGCGACTCCGTCTCGCTCACCTACTCCCGCTCCGGCAAGGCCCACACCGTCCGGCTGACCCTCGCCAGCCGCCCGTCCTAGAAAGGAGAACGCGATGAAGCGCAGCCCGATCCTCACGCAGTTCGACGTCATCTCGGCGACCGTCGCCGAGGTCCACGACCGCCACGTCAACGAGGCGATGGCCGGCGTGGAGTGGGAGCGACGGCGCCTGCTCCAGCGGCTGAAGCGGCGCAACTGACCCTCCGGCGCCGGGGGCGGAGGTTCCTCGCGAGCCTCCGCCCTTTTCTTTGCCCTAGCGGTCCGCCACCTGGAGCAGGCCGAGGCACATCTCGTCCGTCGTCCCCTCTCCCCAGAGGACGTAGCGAGGCTTGAGCCGCTTGCCCCGCACCACCGGCTGGTGCCTCGGCGAGTTGTCGAAACGACACGTGACGCGAATCGTGTCGCCGGCCTCGGCGTCGACCGGTTGGGCGAGGTAGTACGCGTCCTGCCAGTGGAAGTCCCAGCGCGGAATGTGCAGGAGCGTCCGCGCGCCCGGCGTCCCCGGATCGAGCTCGAGCCGGATGTCGACCCCCCGCAGGTGCATGTGGCCGGCGACGCCGTAGATGCGAAGCGGACGGTTGACGCGGCGGTCGCAGGTCGTCGTCAGCGACGAGACACTGGCCGGCGCGCTCGGGTAGTCGTCGAGCGACTTGTGGCAGAGGTAGAGCAGGCCCAGCGGGATCAGCGACGCGTCGTAGCCATACTTCCGCGCCTCCTCGCGGAGGGCGACGCCGCGCGAGCAGAGTCGCGAGCGCATGCCGCGCGGGCACGGAAGCTCGACCGGCGCGGGCACGAGCACCGTGTCGAGCGGCGTCAGCGACGCCCCGGTGGCAGGGACGACTCGGAGGACGGCACGCGAGCGATCGCGCCTCGCCTTGTGGATGAGGTTGTAGTGCACCTGCATCACGACCGCGGCGCCCGCGTGCAGGAGCACGCCCGTGCCGGCGGGCGCGTCGTTCGTCGTGTGCCCCGGCACCCACGCGCCGATCCACTGCGGCGCGCCGAGCCGGTCGCTCGTGGCGGCATCGGCGGTCGGATGCGTCTCCGACAGCCCCGGCCCGCCGAAGCACGTCCACCCCTTGCCGCCGGACTCGCGGTCGAGGCGCCGCGCGTCGAGGGCGTTCTGCCCGGCGGCTTCGAAGAGGATCACGTGGTGGACGATCGCCGGCTGCTGCGGCCGCGCGACCGCTCTCGTCACGTAGACGTCGTGCGCCAGGTGCGGCTCGAGCAGGAAGCAGTGATAGTCGTCGTCAGCGCCGACGGCCGCCTTCGGCAGGTACGGCTTCGTGGGCGCGAGCGCGATCGTCGTCCCAGGCGCGCTGCTGCCCTCTCCGACGGGCTTGATCGAGCCGCCCCTGCCGACGCGTGCACCTCCGCGCACCCAGCGCGCGACGAGGTTCTTCTCGGCGGCGGTCAGGATGCGCCGCGACTGACCCAGGTAGGCGGGCGAGTCACGGCCCGGCATCCACGGCGGCATCTTGTCCCGCTGCGTCATGGCGAGGATCGCGCCCGCGTGCGCGGCCGCCGATCTCGCGTTCGTGAGCGAGAACGGGGCGATCCCGCCCTTCGTGTGACAGCCGGCGCACTTCTCCGCGAAGATCGGCGCGACGTCCGTCCACGTCGGCGGCGCCTTCGCCGCAACCGGCCGGGTGTCGCGCGACCCGAAGGCGAACGCCGCGACGACGCCGACGACAGCCGCCGCGCCGAGCGCGAGAGCGAGCCTCCGCTTCACGACTGCCAACGCTAGCGCTCAGGCACGCGGTCCGGAAAGATGCCGAGAGGCAATTACCTGACCGGAGGAGGGTGACATGAGGTTGGCCCTGACGGCTGCGGCGGCTGTCGCACTCACCATGGCATCCGCGGCGAGCGCGTCGGGGACGGCGACCGACGGCCCTGGCGTCGCCGCCTCGTGGACGACCGGGAACAAGCTCGCGCTCGGCACATCGGCGACGACGACGAGCAAGGTCTCGTTCACGGTCGCGAAGGGGATCACGAGCGAGGTCTTCTATCCGCGGGCCGACGTCCCGAACATGCAGGACATGCAGTACGTCGTCACTGACGGCTCGACCTTCGTCGACCTGGAGCGGGACGCGACGAACCACGTCGTCTCGATGCCGGACGAGAAATCGCTCGAGTACACGGTCACGAACACGGCGAAGAGCGGCAAGTACAAGATGACGAACACCTACGTCACGGATCCGGCGCAGAACACGCTCCTGATCAAGACGAGGTTCCAGTCGCTCGACGGCGGCACCTACCGGCTGTATCTGCTCGAGAACCCGTCCATGGCGGGCGGCGGTGCGAACGACAACGCCTGGTGGGACGGGACGAACGGCGCCCTCATGGCGAGCGACACCGAGACGCTCTTCGGTTCGACGCTCACGGTCGACTCGGCGCTCAAGGTCTCCTCCGGCTTCATCGCCCACGACGACGGCTTCTCCGGCCGGGGAAGCGACTGCTACGTCGACCTGAGCGCCGACAAGGTCCTGAACAACCAGTTCGACAACGTCTCCGGGACGGGGAACGCCGTCCAGTGCGGGCAGATCGGCGTCGGCTCCGACACGACCTTCACGGTCGCGCTCGGCTACGGGAGCGACGGCGCCTCGGCGCTCGCCGCCGCCAACGCCTCGCTGGGCTCAGGGTTCGCGAGCGTCGAGACGAGCTACCGCTCGGGCTGGAACTCGTACGTGAACGGCCTGAAGGCCGCGCCGGGGAGCGTGTCGGGCGACACCCTCCGCCGCCGCGCGTACTACGTCGCGCTGATGGCGCTCCATGCGGCCGAGGACAAGACCTACCGCGGCGCGAGCGTCGCCGGCCTCGCGACGCCGTGGGGCGACTTCACGAACGGCGACAACCTCAACGACGGCTACCACCGCGTCTGGGGCCGCGACCTCTACCAGCAGGCGACCGGCCTGCTCGCCGCCGGCGACTCGGCCCAGGCGCTGCGGATGGCGCAGTTCATGTGGTCGAGCCAGTACATCGCGACCTCGACGCCCGGCGACGGCACGACCTATCTGCCGGGCTCGTTCCCGCGCTACAGCCCGGTCAGCGGAGTGAGCGGCGCGAGCCCGCAGCAGCTCGGGTGCTGCGAGCAGCTCGACCAGGACTCGTTCGCCATCCTGCTCGCGTGGGCGACGGGCCTCGTCGACTCGACCACGTACAACAAGATCAAGACGACGGCGAACCACATCCAGAGCTCCGGCCCCGACACGACCGACCGCTGGGAGGAGCAGTACGGCAAGTCGCCGTCGTCGATCGCCGCTGAGATCGCCGGCCTCGTCGCCGCGGCCGACATCGCGCGCGCGAACGGCGACACCGCGAGCGCCTCGAGCTGGGAGGCGACCGCCGACTCGTGGCGCACGAGCCTCGCCGGCTGGACGTTCACGACGAGCGGCTACTGGGGCGCGCACTCCTACTACGAACGGATCGACATGACGTCGAACCCAAACGACACGGAGTGCATCTCGTTCCAGGAGGGCTGCTTCTACGCGCACGACGTCACCGACTTCGGCTTCCTCGACCTCGTGCGGCTCGCGGTGCGCCTGCCGGGCGACTCGAACGTCTCGACGTCGCTGTCGCCGACCGCGAGCGCGAGCGACGGCAACTCGACAATGCAGGTGACGGCGGCGAACGGCGACGTCTACTTCCATCGCTACCCGCACGACAACTACGGCGAGTCGAACACCGACTGCTCGGGCTGGCCCGCGAACGGCTCGAGCCGCTTCGGCCGCCTATGGCCGGTGCTCTCCGGCGAGCGAGGCGAGTACGAGCTCGCGAACGGCCGCTCGGCGACGGTCTACCTCCAGGCGATGGCCGACTCGACGAACGACGGCTACTTCGTGCCGGAGCAGATCTGGGACCGCTCGTCGATCGGCTGCTTCGGCTACCTGAAGCCGACCGGCAGCGCCGCGCCGCTGATGTGGGCCGAGGGGCAGTACCTCCGGCTCGCACAGGCGATGAGCGCCGGCTACAACGCCGACACGCCGTCGGTCGTCCGGGCGCGCTACGGCGGCCAGGTCACGGGGCCCATCATCGGCAACGGCTCGAAGTGCGTCGACGACGCCGGCGGCTCGACCGCGAACGGGACGCCGATCCAGCTCTGGGACTGCACCGGCGGGACCGCGCAGGCGTTCACGTGGAATACCGGCGACGGCGCGATCCACGTCCTCGGCAAGTGCATGGACATCTCGGGTGGCGGCACCACGAACGGCACGAAGATCCAGCTCTGGGACTGCAACGGCACCGGCGCGCAGCAGTGGCGCTACCGCGCGTGGCGGGGGCTCTACAACCCGCAGTCCGGCCGCTGTCTCGACGATCCGAACGGGAACACGGCGAACGGCACCCAGCTCCAGATCTGGGACTGCAACGGCACCGCCGCGCAGGTGTGGCGCTTGCCCTAGCTCGCGCTAGGAGGGTTTTACGAAACGCGGAGTGCTGGCGGGCGAACCGGGTCTCCTTCCGCGCAGATAGCTCTCGCTCCGGTTTTCGCCCCTTACCGCGCGTGGGGTCAGCGCCGAGAGGATAGTTCGGCTTGAGCGGGACGCTGCCGTCAGTCATCGTTGCCCCTGTGACGTCTCCGGACGGCCCCTCGCTTGAAGGCTGCTTCATCAAGCTCGGGCGGGCGAATAAGCACCGCCAGGAACTCGAAACCGCTCTCGGGCCAGCCCTCGACGCGATACGCGAAGGCGTCGTTACGGAAACTACGTACGACAAACATACGGACCAGTTTTTCGTACACGTCCGTTATGCACCCGAGATTCCTCCCACCATCAGCACAATCGCGGGGGACGTCATCAACAACCTTCGGTCGGCGCTCGACTACGCCGCCTACCAGGCTGTCTGGCGTAGCCAAGGAACCCCTTGGGAGAGTTCCCAGTTCCCCATTGCCAGCAGCCCCTCGAAATTCAGCAAGCGAGACACCGAAACCCTCGGAAAGCTCGATCCTGGATTCGTCACAGTCATCAAGAGCCATCAGCCGTTCGAAGAAATAGACGACTATCGCAGCGAAGGAATCGCGTCCGATCTCCTGGAGATCGTTGATCTCCTGAATAGGAATCGGGCACTGAGCCGCCTGCGTGATCTCTCGAACCGGGACAAGCACAGACTGTTGGTACCCCGGTTCGCTAGAGCTACTGGCACGTCCTATTCGCCTCGGCTCATAGAAGGTTGCGCGCCCAAGGTCGCAGAGGCGGTAACCGAGGGCGATCTTGTACCGCGCGCAGATCCTATCGCTGTATTCGGGGCATTCTCGGAGGGGTACCCGCACCCGAAGATGGAGGTGGACTTCCGTTTCAGGCCACGTGTCGGGCTTGGAGGGTTCGGGGATATTGAGGATGTTCTGGACGCGATGGCTGCTAAGGTAGTGCGGATCGTTACCGAGTTCGAACCACTTTTCTAGATAGCTCACGCGGCATCACGGGCGATCTGCCCTTCCCGTATGCCGTCCGATTGGCCTCGTAGAATTAGAGGGGCAATTCCAAAGTAAATGCCCCCGCGAGACTGGCATCTCCGGGGGCGCGACCATCGAAGGGACAAGCTCCGATGGCATCTGGCAAGGTAGCGCGTCGCGCGGACGCGAGCGAAATATCTGCGCTCCTCGACTCCCCTGAAGTAGCCGCTCTGATCGCGGAGCTTGAAGCCCTCCGCTGGACCGGCCGCAGGGGCTACGGGCCGCGCACGTTGGTAGGCGCGTGCCTCATCAAGAGCCTGTACGGGTTCACGACCTGGACGCGGGTAGCCGCGCTCATCGCCGACCACCCCGGCCTGCAACAGGCCATCGGCGGCTGCCCGAGCGTGTTCGCCTGCTACAGGTTCGCCACCAAGCTCCGCGAGCACTCCAACGTGCTCGCGGACTGCTTGGACAGGATCGCCGCCTCCCTGCAAGCCGAGCTTCCCGACATCGGCCAAGACGTAGCCATCGACGCGACCAACCTCGAAGCGTGGGCGAATGGCCACCGCCGCCTGTCGAAGAACGGCCCCGAACGGCTCCGGTACAGCGACCCGGACGCCTCCTGGGGCCACCGGAGCGCGATCAGCACCCGAGGCGCAGGCTCCTTCTACGGGTACAAGCTGAACCTCGCCTGCTGCACCCGCACCGGCCTCCCGCTCGCCTGGCGTGTCGAGACGGCGCGCCGCAACGAGTCGCTGATGGTCGCTCCGCTCCTCGACACTCTCATCCGACGCGGTTACAAGCCGGAGACGATGGCCGCTGACAAGGCGTACGACTCGAACCGTGTCCACGCCGAGTGCATGGAACGCGACGTGCTCCCGGTCATCCCATTGAAGGGCGAGAAGGGACCACAGGTCGTCATGCCGATCATCGAAGGCGCAACCCGCTTCAACCCGAGGATTCAGCGGCACACGCCACGGTTCCGCGACCTGTACGCGGGCCGCGCCGCTATCGAGCGGGAGTTCGGGAACCTGAAACATCACTTCGGCTTGCCCCTCCGCGTTCGCGGCATTGAGCGGGTCGCGCTTCACACCGACCTCGTGATGCTCGCGCGGCTCGGGCAGGCGCTCGGCAGAGCGCGCCAGGCAGTACGACGCGCTGCGTAGCGCAGCGTCCGCTATCTCTGCAAAACTAAGGCCCGCTACTTCCTCGTGTAGCGGCTTACAACAGTTCCGGAACTCATCGAGCCGTCCGGCGTCAACCGGGCGGCTCGCGCGTTTCGGGTGTCGTCTGGGGGTGTTGGTATCCCTTGCGGAGTAAGCCACGCCGCGCGCTTTGACGAGCAACCGGCCCTCAATCGAGGAAGGGAGCAAGGTCGTGGATCTGTTTGGGAAGCAGGACGCCCCCGGTACGTGGGACGGGTTCGAGTTCGGGCTGACGTGCGCGATGTGCGGCCATAGTTGGAAGCACCGGATCGCGGAGTGGGACAAGCAGCCTGCGGTTGGCGAGACGATCAACGTGACCTTTTCTTTCGCCTGCCCCAACTGCGGAACCGGAGGAACGGGGAAAGGCGCTCTCGTGAACGCTGGCCCGCCTGTCCTCGGGAATCAGAACTAAGCCGGAACTTCTCGCCGCCGCACTGAACGCTCCAGACGGTCGCGCCGTCGAGTTCTATGACAACTTCGTAGCGGTGCCCGCGCCATGTAGACCTCACGGCACGGCCTCCGTTTCGTAAAACTCTCCTAGGCGTCCCAGCCCACGTCGTCGTGCGTCTCGAGCTTGCGCCAGAACGTGATCTCCGGCTCGCCCGTGACGCCGACCTCGCGCATCAGCGGCTCGATCTCGGAGCGCACCTGCTCGAAGAAGCGCTGGAAGCTCTCAGCGTCCGGCCACTCGTCGACGACCATGATCTTCCCGTCGGAGCCGTAGAAGCGGTGCGCGATGAGCCCGTGCTCCTTGGCGCGCTCGGCGATGGAGCGCATGCCCTCGGGGTTCTGGGCGGCGCGCCGCTCGAGCTCGTCCGGGTTCCCGGTCGCGCGGAAGGTCATGATCACCGACATGTGAGGCCTCCTTCGGATCGGACTGCGAAGCAGGCGTAGTTGTAACCGACGAGCGCGTCCGTCGTCGCGGGCATCGAGCGCCGCCCGTGCCGCTTCAGCGTCTCGGGCGCCACGCCGGTAGCGCCCACCAGATGCGCAACGTCCGGTCCGAGAGGACGGGTCGCGCCGGGCCGCCGCGTGCGCCTACGAGGAGCACCTCCGTCGCCTCGGCGTTGCCCGTCACGCGACCCCGCTGGAACGCGAGCAGCTCGCCGTCCGGCGACCAGGCGGGGACGCGCTCGTTCAGCCCGTGCGTGCGCGTGATCCGGCGTGGGCGGCTTGCGTCGGCGGCCGAGATGTAGAGCTCGTTCGCGAAGAAGGCGCGGTCACCGTACGAAAGCTTGCCGTTGCGAGCGCGGGGGCTGACGTACGCCAGCCGGCGACCATCCGGTGAGTACGCCGGATCAGCCGCGTTCGGGACGAGCGCGCGCAACCCGGAGCCGTCACGCCGCACCGTCAGGATCGAGCCGCGGAAGGTGAGCGTCGCGGGTCGAAAGCGCGTGCGCGTAAACGCGACGAGCCGCCCGTCGGGAGACCAGGAGCCGGGAACGTCGATCTGGCCGTTGCGCGCCGGCAGGAGCCTACGCTTGCCGCGCCCGTCGGCGCGCATGATCCAGAGCGACGACGTGAGCGGAAGGCGTTCGCCGCGCTCGCGCTGCGCGTACACGATCGCCCTCCCGTTTGGAGCCCAGACCGGCGCGAAGGCAGCTCCGCTCGCGGTCAGGCGACGGAGGCGGGATCCGTCCGCATCGACGACGTACACGTCGGTTGTGCTGGAGAGCCTGCCGCGGCCGCGGCCACGGTCGAGCGTGAACGCGAACCGCCGGCCGTCCGGGGCCCAGCTTCCGCCCTGGAAGAGCGCGGGCTGGAGCGCACGCCGCCGGGACTCGCCGACGACGACGCGCACCACGTGACCGTCCGCCCGCGCGAGCACGAGGTCGTAACGAGGTCCCTGCGTTGCCGTCGTGACGCGGAACACGAGGAGCTCGCCCGAGGCTCCATCGCTCGAAGAGCTGTATCCCGAGCCCAGAAGCGCTATGACGAAGAGGCCGATCACTACGAGCAGGACGAAGCGACATCGCAGCATCGAGGTCTTCAGCCGACCGCCGCGAGGATGCCTTTGGCGATCACGCGAGTGCGGCCGTGGGAGACGACCGCGAGCTCGTTCTGCGCGGTGACGGCCAGGAGGCGCCCGGTGCTCAAGCGCCGGAGGCTCTCGGGCGGTGCGGTCAGCGTGGCGAAGGCCCTCCGCGATCCGGAGCGGAGATCGACGGCGACGAGCTGCTGACGGCCGATGCAGCAATTCACGAGGACGACGAGCGTCGACGCGTTCAGAAACGCCGGCGCGGCCGGTGGAGTCCGGCCGAGCACCGGTGTATAGCCCGGGAGCGAGGGCTGGGACGAGAGCGTGGTCGCGGCCGCGACGTCGACGAGCCTGATCGTGCTCCCGTCGAAGACCGCGATCGTCTTGCCGTCGGGCGACCAGTTGATCACGAGGTCCGGCCCCGTTCCGCGCGGCACGCCGGAGTCGAAGGCGATCGCCTTGCTCGAGCCTGTTCTCAGGTCGCTGACGACGAGCGCGGTGCGGTCGATGATGTCGCCGGGGGGGCGGAGGGCGCTTGCCACGTACGCGAGTCGCGATCGATCGGGGCTCAAGACGGGACTCAGCGCGTCCCCGATGCGCTCTTTCGCCCCGGTTGCGAGATCGACCTCGTACAGCCGCGTCGGCCGACCGGGGACATAGACCGAGACGAAGGCGTGCCGCCGGTCGGGCGCCAGCTCGAGTGCCTGCGGCACGCCAGGTGCATGGGCATGTGGCAGCCGGCGGACGAGCCTGCCGGCTCGATCGAGCACGCGCAGCCGCCCGCGCCGGTCGCTGACGAGAAAGGCACCGCGTGGGACGAGGGCGCGTGCTCGTGCGCCGCCACCCGTCTGAGCCCGCGCATCGAGAGCGGGCGCGAGCGCGGCAGCAACCGCGAGCGTGGCGGCCGCGGCGCACGCGCGCGACCTCCACCTCTGTGACAGCGTCGACATCGCCCCAATGATGGACTGGGAATGGCCGGACCGGGGCTACAGTGGTGCAAGCGCCCCCGTAGCTCAGTGGATAGAGCAGCGGTTTCCTAAACCGCGTGCGCTGGTTCGATTCCGGCCGGGGGCACTCGAGCCCTTGACCCGCATCGGACGTTGACGCGAGCCTTCCGCTGCGTGCTGCGTCTCGCTGGAGCAATGTGCGTGACCGCGATCGTGATCGTCGCTGCGTGCGGCGGCCGTGGCGACGAGGGCCGCTTGACGGGACTCATCGCGTTCTCCTCCGCCTCGAGCGGAGCCGACGGCTTCGCCGACGTCTTCGTCATTCGTGCGGACGGAACGCATCAAAGGAGGCTCACGCGGCTTCGCGGCCCCGAGTTCGATCCCAGTTGGTCCCCGAACGGGGAACGGTTGGTCTATCGCGACTCACGCCGCGGCATCAACGAGAACGACGAGATCTACGTCATGGACGCCGGCAGCGGCCACGGAACGAACATCTCGCGCAACCACGCCGACGATTGGTCACCGGCGTGGTCACCCGACGGGAGGTGGATCGCGTTTGCCTCAGAGCGCGCCGGCAGCCTCGATATCTGGCGCATGCGACCTGACGGCTCGCAGCAGGTCCAGCTGACGAAGCGCGGGCGGGACGAGTATCCGACCTGGTCGCCCGACAGCAAATGGATCGCGTTCATGCGTCTCGGCGACATCTGGATCGTCCGCGCAGACGGCTCGGGCGCTCGTCCTCTTGTGAGCACGGTGGACGAGGAAGGGTGGCCCACGTGGTCGCCCGACGGGGAGAAGATCGCGTACGTCGTCGGGTACGAGCGCGAGCGGACAATCTGGATCGTCAAGGCCGACGGCACAGGTGCCCGTGCATTGACGAAGCCGGGGCACGACGATATGGGCGTCGCCTGGTCGCCTCGGGGCGACGAGCTCGTATTCTCGCGCGACGGCATCCTGACGACGATGCGTGACGACGGGAGCGACGTTCGCAGCCTTGGTGTCCGCGGCTCGCTTCCCACGTGGACCGCGAGTGGGCAATAAACCAGCACCCGCGCCCGGCCTCTCGACGGCCGGCGGACGCACGCTCCGCGACGCACAGCGCACTTTCTTCGTATTCGCGCGGTGGCTAAAGCCGCGCGTGTTCGGCCAGCCAGCGCCGATTGCGGCGCTGGGCTTCGGCGGCCTCGGTCGCGTTCTCGCCGGGCCGCGGGATGCGGTCTTGCTCCACTGCCAGCCACCCCTCGTAGCCGCTCGCGGCGAGCTCCGCGAAGAACGCGTCGAGGTCGACGTCCCCGGCGCCGAGCTCGCAGAAGACTCCTCGCCGCCACGCTTCCTCCATGCTTACTCGGTCGGCGACCACCGTCTCGAGCACCGATCGTCGATAGTCCTTCACGTGCACGTGGTCGATGCGCTCTCGCCAGTCGCGGAGCGCTTGTACCGGGTTGCCGCCGCCGAGCGCCAGGTGGCCCGTGTCCAGCAGCAGGCCCACGTCCGTCAGCTCGAGCAGGCGCTCGATCTCCCGCGGCGCCTCGACGTAGCTCGCGGTGTGGTGGTGGAAGGTCGGCTCGAAGCCGCGGCCTCGGGCCAGATCGGCGGCCCGCGCGACACCGTCGGCGAGCGCCCGCCAGCCCGCGTCGTCGAGGCCGACGCCCCGCCCCGGATGAGCCCACCGCTCCGGCGAGCCCGCGTCCGCCAGCACCGGCCGCGCACGCGCTCCCGCGGCCTCGAACAAGTCGAGGGTCGCCCCAAGCGCCGCCAGCCCCTCGTCGACATGCTCCCGCTCCCTGAAGCCGATCGGCACGAAGCCGGCGACGAGCTCGAGGCCGTGCCGCTCAAGCCGCTCCCGAAGCACCGAGCCCTCGCCGAGGTAGCCGGGCGGCCCGAGCTCGGTGCCCTCGTAGCCCGCGGCGGCGATCGCGGCGAGCACCTCCTCGGCGCCCGGGACGCTCGGCAGCCGCCCGACGGTCACCTCGAACGCGCCGTAGCTGCAGGGCGCGTTCGCGACGCGAATCCGGCTCACCCGACGAGCGGCACGCGGGGATCGGGCTCGAGTCCCGCCCACGCCCCGCGGATCCACGCCAAGTCGGGGTCGTCGGCCGCGGCCATCGAGCGGCGGTCGCCCGCGAGCGCGTTCAGGTAGTAGAGGTCGTAGCCGTGCGCAGCGGCCGTCGTGTGGTAGCCGAACGGCACGAGCATCAGGTCGCCGTCTCGCACCGTCTCGGTCACGTCGAGCCCGTGCCGCGGGCTGTAGAGCCGCTGCACCGCGAAGCCGCCCGTGCGGAAGTAGTACGTCTCCTCGAGCACCACCTCCTCCGGCGGGCGATCCTCGTCGTGCTTGTGCGGCGGGTAGCTCGACCAGTTGCCGCTCGGCGTGAACACCTCGACGACGAGCAGGCGCTCGGCCGGGAACTCCGGCTTGAGGATGTGGTTGATCTGCCGCGTGGCGTTGCCGGCGCCGCGCACCTCGACCTCGACCTCCTCAGGCCGGACGAGCACCGGCTCGCGGCGGCGGTCGCAGGACGAGCCGCAGATCGCCACCTCCCCTTCGGCCTCCACGCTGTAGGCCGTGTCCCGCGGGAGGTAGAGCGCCCACGGCAGGCCGGCGAACACGTCCTCGCGGCCGCCGAGCTCATACCGTTCGCCCTCGGCCTCGACGCGGCAGCGGCCGGAGAGCGGCACGAGCGCGATCTCGCCGCCGTCGGTGTCCGACGCGAACGTGCCTTCGCGGACGCCGAAGTGCAGGTACCGCCAGCCGGCCGACTCCGGCGTCACGTGCGTCCACTCGCCGGCGCGAAGCAGGAGCTCGCTCACACGAGCGCCTCTTCGAGGTCCTCGAGCCGCGGCATCGCCTCCGAGCAGGCGAGCTGGGCGGCGACGATCGAGCCTGCGACGTTGCCGCGGCGTGCCGCCTCGACGAGCGACAGTCCCCTAAGCAGCCCCTGCCCGAGAGCGGCCGCGAAGGCGTCGCCGGCCCCGAGCCCGTTGACGACCTCGACGGGGCGGCCTGGCACGTCCGTCCCCTCGCCGTCTTCGACGACCGTGACGCCGCGCCCGCCGCGCTTCAGCACGAGCCGCCGCACATCGCCGAGCCGCGCCGCCTCGACCTCCTCCTCGTTGCCGACGACCACCTCGGAGGCCGCGGCTGCCTCGGCGGCGAGGACCGGATACTCCGCCGGCTCGCGCCACAGCGTCGGCCGCCAGTCGAGGTCGAAGATCGTCGTCCCGCGGTGCGCGCGCAGCGCGAGCAGCGTCGTCTCGCGGCTCGGCGACTGCGCGAGCCCCGTGCCGGTGGCGTAGAGGAGCGGCGCGGCGGCGAGCTCGTCGAGGTCGCAGTCCTCCGGCGAGAGCTGCCAGTCGGGGACGGTCGGCCGGCGGTAGAAAAGGATCGGGAAGCGGTCGGGCGGCCAGACCTCGCAGAAGGTGGGCGGCGTGAGCCAGTCGGGATCGGTGCGCAGGAAGCGCACATCGACGCCCTCGCCCGCGAGCCAGCCGCGGACGAACTCGCCGTGTGGGTCGTCGCCGACCCGTGACACGATCGCGACCCGCACCCCGAGCCGGGCGAGGCCTGTCGAGACGTTGCCGGCGAAGCCGCCGACGAAGCGCGTGTAGGTGCGGACGTCGCGGAGCGGCGTCTCGAGCTGGTTCGGGTAGAGGTCGATGCCGACGCGACCGAGGACGAAGGCCTCGGTCACAGGTGGGCGCGCTCGCGCTTGCGCGCCTCCTCGTAGGCCTCGCGCGCCCTCCGCACGGTGTCCACTTCGGACACCTCCGCCACCGGCACGTCCCACCAGCTCTCGTACAACGGCACCCCTTCGAGGCGGTCGACCTCGATCGCGAGAACGATCGTCCGCGGCTCGCGCTTCGCCTCCTCGAGGCCCGCGCGCAGCTCGGCGATGGAGCCGCACCGAAACACGCGCGCACCGAGCGACTCGGCGTTCGCAGCGAGGTCGACCGGCAGGAGCGGCGGCGGCGACCGATCGCTGTCGAGCCCGATCGAGCCGTTCCGCCGGTAGCGGTACTGCGTGCCGAAGCCGTCGGTGCCGAGCGAGCGCGAGAGGCTGCCGATCGAGCTGAAGCCGTGGTTGTCGACGAGCACGATCGTCAGCTTCAGGCCCTCCTGGATCGACGTGACGATCTCGCTCGACAGCATCAGGTACGAGCCGTCGCCGACGAGCACGTAGACCTCGCGCTCGGGCGCCGCGAGCTTTACGCCCAGGCCGGCCGCGATCTCGTAGCCCATGCACGAGTAGCCGTACTCGACGTGGTAGCCCTTCGGATCGCGGGTGCGCCAGAGCTTGTGCAGGTCGCCGGGCATCGAGCCGGCTGCGCAGACGACGACGTCCTGCGGCGAGCTGAACGCGTTGACGGCGCCGATCACCTCGGACTGCGCCGGCAGCGGCCCGTGCCCGAGCCCGTACAGCCGCTCGACCTCGGCGTCCCATTTCCGGTTCAGGCGCGCCGCCTCGTCGCGGTGGGCGTCGCCGACCGACCAGCCGGCGAGGAGCTCGGCCAGCGCCTCGAGCGTCACACGTGCGTCGCCGACGAGCGCGATGCCGCCGTGCTTCTGCGCGTCGAAGTCGGCGACATTGACGTTCACGAAGCGGACCTCCGGGTTCTGGAAGGCCGTCTTCGACGCGGTCGTGAAGTCGGTCCAGCGGGTGCCGACGCCAATTACGACATCGGCTTCGGCGGCGACCCGGTTTGCGGCGAACGTGCCCGTGACGCCGATCGCGCCGAGCGCCGACGGATGGTCGTACGGGAGCGAGCCCTTGCCGGCCTGCGTCTCGGCGACAGGGATCCCGGTCGCCTCGACCAGGTGGCGCAGCGCATCCGTCGCCTCGGAGTAGATAACCCCGCCGCCAGCGACGAGGAGCGGGCGCCGCGCGCCGCGGACGAGCTCGGTGGCGGCGCGCAACGCGGCCTCGTCGGGCCGCTGCCGCGGCACGTGCCACACCCGCCGGCGGAGGAACTCCTCCGGGAAGTCCCAGGCCTGCGCCTGGACGTCTTGCGGGAAGGCGAGCGTCACAGTCCCCGTCTCGGCCTGGTTCACGAGCACGCGCATCGCATGAAGCGCGGCCGGCACGACCTGCTCGGGCCGCTCGATCCGGTCGAAGTAGCGCGAGACGGGCTTGAAGCAGTCGTTCACGGAGGAGTCGCCGCGCCACGGCGCTTCGAGCTGCTGGAGCACCGGGTCAGGGATGCGCGAGGCGAAGACGTCGCCGGGCAGGAGCAGGACCGGCAGCCGGTTGATCGTCGCGAGGGCCGCGCCAGTGACCATGTTCGTCGCCCCCGGGCCGATCGAGGACGTACAGGCGAGCGCGCCGAGCCGGTTCCGCATCCGGGCGTAGCCGGCGGCGGCATGGACCATCGCCTGCTCGTTTCTGGCCTGGTAGTAGGTGAGGAGGTCGGGCCGCTCGTACAGCGCCTCGCCGATCCCGGCGACGTTGCCGTGCCCGAAGATCCCGAAGCAGCCGCCGAAGAACCGGTGCTCGACCCCGTCGCGCTCCACGACCTGCTCCGCGAGGAACCGGACGAGGGCCTGGGCACTCGTCAAGCGGATGCTCATAGCCAAACTCTAGAACCTGCGCGAAGATAGTGCGGCTTGACACATAGCCGAGCACCGGCCTACATTGCTGGCCAGGTGCGGCGGGCAATCTTCCTCTTCGTGCTCCTCCTCACGGTCGCAGTGCCGGCTGCATCCGCGTCCACACTGCCCCCGGGGACGCTACGCGGCCCGGAAGACCAGCTCCAGGAGTATCCGACCCTCTCCCTCGCCACCCCAGCCCAACGCGCCGCCGCCGAGCGCTTGCGAGCGCAGATTCGTGCGTCCGCCCGCCGCTGGCGCACCTTGCGCGCCGCGCGAGCGGCGGGGTTCGACATGCACACCGCCCGTCGGCGATCCGGCGACCGCTCCGTCCACTATCTGCACGCCGAGCATCGTCGCTTCAGCAGCGATCGCCTGTACCTGAACCCACGGCGGCCCGAGGCGCTCATCTACGCCAACGTGCCGGGGCGGCCCCTCCTCTTCGTCGGCGTGATGTTCAGCATGCCGCGCGGCAAAAGAGGGCCGACGCCGGGCGGCCCGATCACCCGCTGGCACACGCACAAGGTCTGCGCGCGTGGCGCCGACCGCGGGCTCGCGCCGCGGGCCGACGGTTCGTGCCCGCCCGGCACGAAGGCCCGGCAGGGGAGCGAGATGCTGCACTTCTGGTTCACGCGCGACGTGCGCAGCTCCTTCGCAATTCATGCGCCGGCCCGCGAGCTCGGTCTCGAGCACCCCTTCTCGGGCGCTCTCTACTGCCAGCTCTAAGACAGAGGGCGCCGTAGGCGCCCTCCGCGACTTCGAGTTGGGCGGCTAGTAGGTCACCACCAGGCGCCGCGGCTGCGGCCACCGACCCCGCCGAGGAACAGGCTGATCAGGAAGAGCAGGGCGGCGATGATGGCGATGATGAACAGCCAGTGGACCGTGAAGCCGACCCCGAAGAAGATGATCGCCAGGATGGCGAGCAGAACGAGCAATGCCATTGATTTCCTCCTTTAGGAGGAAAACGGCCGAGCGCCCATTCCGGTTGCGGGCGCCAATGACCCGGCCTAAGCCCCTCTCGTGTGCACTGGTGCACAAGGAAACGAAGGGGCTCGTGGTTAGGGCGTCACGGGCGCGCCGATCTCCGCCGAGCGGTAGAGGGCCTCGATCGCGCGAGCGTTGCCGACCGCGTCCTGCCGCCCGAGCAGCGGCTCCCCGCGGCCGCGGATCGCGTCGCTCAGGTTCTCGAGTTCGAGCCGGTACGAGTCCTCGGGCTCGAGCTCGATGCGCTCGACAGCGCCGTCGCGGCGCAGCTCGATCACGGGTCGCCGCGTGTGCCACGGGTCGTCGAGGAAGAGCGACCCGTCCTCGCCGATCGCCTCGAGCTCGTCGCGCTCCGGCACGACGAGGCCGCAGTCGAAGTGCGCGACGACGTCCCCCGCGAAGCGGAGCGTGCCGGCGAACACGACGTCGACTCCCGTCGGGCCGAGCGTCCGCTCCGCGTAGACCCGCTCGGGCTCGCCGGCGAGCAGTCGCGCGCCGCTGACGCAGTAGCAGCCAACGTCCATCAGCGCGCCGCCCTCGACGCCCGGCCGGAGCCGCACGTTCTGCGGGTCGGCGAGGTAGAAGCTGAACGTGGCCCGCACGAGCCGGAGCCGCCCGATCGTGCCGTCGGCGACGAGCTGCGTCAGCCGTCTCGTCTGCGGGTTGTGGCGGTACATAAACGCCTCCATGAGGATGCGCCCGGCGTGCTCCGCGGCGTCGAAGGCGTCCTCGGCGTCGACGGCGCGCCGCGCCAGCGGCTTCTCGCAGAGGACGTGCTTTCCGGCCTCGAGCGCCCGGATCGACCACGGGACGTGCAGCGAGTTCGGGAGCGAGACGTACACCGCCTCGACGTCGGCGTCCTCGAGGAGCGCCTCGTAGTTTCCGTAAGCGCGCTCGATCCCCCACTCGCGCGCGTGCGCCTCCGCGCGCGCGGCGTCGCGGCTCGCGACCGCGACGAGCTCGACCTTGGGCGACTCGTGCGCCGGCGGGATCACGAGCCGGTTGATGTGCGCCGTCGAGAGGATGCCCCAGCGGACCGGCTCGTTCATCCCCACGACGGCTCCGTCACCGGCCGGAAGGCGGTCTCGAGGATCCGGTGGTTGCGCGGCCGTGTCAGGGCGAAGAGGACGACGTCGGCGACGTCCTCGGCGCGCATCATCCCTGGGAGGACGTCGGGCGTCCGGCCGCGGCCCTCCTCGAGCGCGAAGTCGGTCGCGACGCCGCCGGGACAGACGTTCGTGCAGCGGACGCCGCGCTCGCGGAGCTCGTGGTCGAGCGCCCGCGTGAACCCGACCTGCGCGAACTTCGATGCGCAGTAGACCGCCTCGTACGGGAGCCCGCGCCGGCCGGCCTCGGAGGCGACGGTGACGATGTCCGCCTCGCCCGCCTCGAGGAGGTGCGGGAGCGCGACGCGGACGGCGTACAGCGTCCCCTTGACGTTGACGTCGATCATCTCCTCGAGGAACTCGGGCGTGAGGTCGAGGAAGGGCCCGTACGCGCCGACGCCGGCATTGGCGACGAGGATGTCGAGCCGCCCGAACCGCTCGACGGTGCGCCCGACGAGGCTCTCGACCTGCGCCCGGTCGCGGACATCGCAAGGCGCAGCGACCGCGTCGTCGAGGCCGAGATCGTCCCCGCTCCGCGACGCAAGGCCGAGCTTCACTCCCTCGCCATCGAGTGCGCGCGCCACGGCCGCGCCGATCCCGCGGCTCGCGCCGGTGATGACAGCCACCTTTCCGTCGAGATTCATCAGCCCTCCAAAGGTCGCAGCGCCGGGTACGCGGCGCGGAAGCGAGCGTAACCTCGCTCGTACACGTCGCGCCACGCCTCGTTCACCTCGATTCGGTCGCGCACGCGGACGCAGGTCTCGACCGCCTCGTGCACGTCGTCGAAGACGCCGGCGGCGACGCCGGCCAAGAGCGCGGCGCCGAACGCCGCCCCCTCCTCGACAGCCGTCAGCTCGAGCGGCAGGCCGAGGACCGACGCGACGATCCCGAGCCACAGCCGGCTTCGCGCGCCGCCGCCCGACGCGCGGCCGGCCTCGGGCTGCACACCGAGACCGAGCAGGAGCTCGAGCGAGTCGCGGAGGCCGTAGGCGACGCCCTCGAGCAGCGCCCGTACGAGCGCGCCGCGGCCGTGCCGCGCCTCGAGGCCGACGAACGCGGCGCGCGCATCGGGATCGGCGTGCGGCGTCCGCTCCCCCGTCAGGTACGGGAGGAAGAGGACGCCGTCGGCTCCGGGCGCCACCTGCTCCGCCTCGCCTGTCAGCTCGCCGTAGGCGGCTGTCGGCGCGAGCCTGTCCCGGAACCACCGCAGCGAGCCGGCGGCGGAGAGCATCACCCCCATCGCGTGCCAGGTGCCGGAGACGGCGTGGCAGAAGACGTGGACGCGCGCCTGCGGGTCGGCCCGGAACGCGGGGAGGACGGCGAAGACGACGCCCGAGGTGCCGAGCACGACCGAGACGGCGCCGGGCCGGTCGACGCCGACGCCGAGCGCGCCCGCGGCCTGGTCGCCGGCGCCCGCCACCGCCGGCGACTCGTGCACGTCGGGCAGCCACTCGCCCGGGATCTCGAGCGCGGCCAGCACCTCGTCGCTCCAGCGCCGAGCCGCGACGTCGAAGAGCAGCGTCCCCGAGGCGTCGGCGACGTCGATCGCCCGCTCGCCCGTCAGTCGCAGGCGAACGTAGTCCTTGGGGAGCAGCACGTGCCGGATCCGCGCGTACGACTCGGGCTCGTGGTTTCGCAGCCAGAGGAGCTTCGGCGCGGTGAAGCCGGTCAGCGCCCGGTTCCCAGTCAGCGCGATCAGCCGCTCGAGGCCGACGCGTTCCTCGATCTCGGCGCATTCCGCGCCCGTGCGCTGGTCGTTCCAGAGGATCGCCGGCCGGATCACGCGATCGGCCTCGTCGAGCGCGACGAGCCCGTGCATCTGGCCCGAGAAGCCGATGCCGGCCGCCCGCTCCGCCCCGACTGCCGCGAGCGCCTCCTCGCTCGCGCGCCACCAGTCCTCGGGATCCTGCTCCGACCACCCGGGGCGCGGCGCCGAGAGCGGATAGTCCCGCTCCGCGCGGGCGAGCACCTCGCCGGCCGGCGAGAGGGCGAGCGCCTTGACGCCGGTCGTCCCGACGTCGAGGCCGACGAGGGCGATCACTCGCCGCCGAGGGCCGCGTAGACCAGCTCGTACGCCGCGACGGCGTCCTTGCGCGACTGGGCCTCGCGCAGCGCGCCGTCGTCGATCTTCGCCGCGATCCCGTCGATGAACCGCCACTGGTGGACACTGCGGCGCACCGCGGCGATCGCGTCCTCGGTGTACGGGTAGAGGTCGAAGCCGAGCCGCTCGCCGTTCTCGCCGTAGCCGGCGCGGCGGAGCTCGACCGCGAGCTCGAGCGTCTCCATGAACGCGGTCGCGCCGACCATGTTGTCGTCGTCGAAGGTGCCCCAGCCGGAGTTCGCATGCTGGTGGCCGAGCACTCCCTCGGCCGCGAGAAGCGCAGCGTACTCGCCGAGGCTCTCGCCGTTCATGATCAGGTGCTGCCAGTCCATGTTCACCTTGACGTTGTCGAGGCCCTGCGCGCGCAGCTTGTGGATCACGTGCAGCGTCATGCCGATGTTGCGCATGAGGATCTTCATCGCCGGCTCGGAGTTCTTGTGCTCCAGGAAGAGGAGCTGATCCTTGTCGGCGAGACGCTGCGCGACCCGACCGATCCCGTCGACGAACCAGGCCCAGCTGTCGGCGTACGGCGTCTGGAACGGGTAGTTGTAGCCCTCGATCCCGGGCCAGACGATGAGCGGCACACCGAGCGCGCCGGCGAAATCGGCGGCGGCGAGCGCGATGCGGAGTGCCTCGGCTCGTGTCGCGTCGTCAGGCGAGACGAGTCCGCCGCGGCCGAAGCGCGGATCGAGGTGGAGGCCGCCCGCGAGGCAGTAGACGTCGTGGTCGCCGAGCGCCTCGCGCACCTCGTCGACGTTCTCCTCGGAGAGCTCCTGCGGGTAGTGGAACTCGTAGCCGTCGATGAGGTCGCCGAGTCCGTCGACGGCCCGCCGAACGCGTTGCGCCGTGGTCTCGCCCGCGCGCTCCGGCTGGTAGCCGCCGGGCACGAAGCGCGTGACCATCGGCCCTAGCGCCCAGATGCCGAGGCTCGTCTTCATCGGAAGGTCACCTCCTCGCCGCGGCCGCTCGCGGCCGACCGCTGGATCGCCTCGACCACCTCGTCGCACCGGTACCCGTCCTCGAAGGTCGCGCCGTGGGGCGCGACGTCGTGCTCGCCGGCGATCGCCTCGAGCAGGTGCGCGAGCTCGTGCGTAAACGTATCTCCCCACCCGACGATGTGGCCCGGCGGCCACCAGTGACGCATGAACGGGTGGTCGGGCTCGGTGACGAGGACGCGGCGAAAGCTCTTCGTGTCTGCGACCTCGAGCTCGTTCAGGCGCTCGACGTCGAACGAGAGCGAGCCCTTCGACCCGTTCACCTCGAAGGCGTTCGAGTTGATCCGGCCGCGGGCGAGGCGTGACGCCTCGAGCGTTCCGACGACGCCGTTCTCGAACTCGATCGTCGCCACGAAGTGGTCGTCGACGGCGCGGCCGGGGACGAGCGTCCGCACGCGGGCCGAGACCGAGGTGATCTCGCCGACGAGGTAGCGCGCGAGGTCGACGATGTGCGTCCCGAGGTCGCCGATCGCGCCCGTGCCGGCCTGCGCGCGATCGAACCGCCAGATGCTCTCGTCCGCCTCCCAGCCCCACGACTGGAGGTAGCGCGCGCGGAAGTGGACGACGTCGCCGAGCTCGCCGCCGTCGATGAGCTCCCGTGCGAGCCGAACGGCCGGCACGAACCGGTAGTTGAAGCCACACATGTGCTTGACCTCCGCCCGCTCGGCCTCGCGCCACATCTCGTACGACACCGCGGCGCTCATCCCGAGCGGCTTCTCGCACAGGACGTGCTTGCCGGCGCGGGCGGCGGCGATCGTCGGCTCGGCGTGCACGACGTTCGGGCCGCCGTTGTCGAAGAGGCCGATCCGCTCGTCGGCGACCTGCTCCCGCCAGTCCGTCGTCGCCTCGGCCCAGCCCCAGCGGGCGCGTGCGTCCTCGACGGCCGCAGCCGTGCGGCCGGAGATGGAGACGAGCTCCGGCCGCAGCGGGACGTCGAGGTGACGCAGCGCGAGGAGCGCGCGCGAGTGCGCCTTCCCCATGAAGGCGTATCCGAGCATGCCAATGCCGATCGAGTCGTGATTCATACGCGGCCGGCGGCGGCGCGCCCTCGACGGGCAACCGCGTCGACCGTGACCGCGAGCAGCAGGATCGCGCCCTCGACCATCAGCTTCACGTCCGGACCCTGGCCGATCAGGTCGAGCCCGTTCGCGACGCTGCCGATCACGAGCGCGCCGAGGAGCGCCGACCACACGCTGCCTCGCCCGCCGAACAGGCTGGTGCCGCCGATGACCGCCGCCGCGATCGCCTCGAGCGTCACCTGCCCGGGATTGATCGCCAGGCTCGCGGCGGCGAGCCGCGCCGTCTGGATGAGGCCGGCGATCGCGGCGAGAAAGCCCGAGAGCGCGAAGACAGCGATCCGGATCAGCCGCACGTTGATGCCGGCGCGCCGGGCGGCCTCGGCGTTGCCGCCGACCGCGAAGATGTACCGCCCGAACCTCGTCCGTGTCGTGAGCCAGGCGAAGAAGATCACGAGCCCGAGCAGGATCACGCCGGCGGTCGGGATCCCGGCCGTGTAGTCGCCGAAGATCCAATGGTTCTTGAACTGGCCGTTCAGGATCGCCGTCGCCAGGAGGGCGACGGCGGCGACGAGCGCCGCGCCGACGACGACGGTGAAGACAGGCGCAGCGGGGAGGCGAGCGCGACGTCGCCGCGCCGCCTCCCAGAGGCGCGAGAGCGCGTAGAGCCCGGCCGCGGCGATGGCGAGGATCCAGCCCCAGACGTGCGGTAGGTAGGAGGTCGCGATGGCCGAGATGTGGCTGTCGAAGACGTTGATCGTCCCCGTCGCGCCCAGCACGTGCTGCTGCACGCCCTGCCAGCCGAGCAGGCCGGCGAGGGTGACGACGAACGAGGGCACGCCGACGATCGCGAACCATGCTCCCTGAAACGCTCCGATCGCGGCGCCCACGAGGACGGCGATCACGATCCCCCAGTACCAGGCCCAGCCGTGGGTGATGACCGCCGAGGCGAGCAGCGCCGAGCTCAAGATCATGATCGAGCCGACCGAGAGATCGATCTCGCCGAGCAGCAGGACGAGGACGATCCCGACCGCGATCGTGCCGGTGACGCCGATCTGGAGGATGAGGTTCGAGAGATTCCGGGCGCTCAGGAAGACGTCCTGCTTCGCCTGGAAGTACGCCCAGATGATCGCGAGCGCGACGAGCACGGGCAGCGAGCCGAGCTCGCCGGTGCGGAGGCGCTGCCACGTCGTGGCGACGAAGATGCGCGCCCCGCCGGCGAGACCTTCGCGGCGTGCCGCCTGTGCGGCTTCCTCGAGCGCGCTCGGCTCGGGAGCCGCCGCGGCCATCAGGCGGCCTCCTGCCTGGCGCCCATGATCGCGCCGACCACCTGCTCGGGCGTCGTCTCGGCGTGCTCGAACGTCGCCACGCGGCGCCCGAGGCGGAGAACGATGATCCGGTCGGCGACCTCGAAGACCTCCTGGATGTTGTGCGTGATCACGACGACGCCAAGCCCCTGTTCGCGCAGGCGCTTGATGAGCGCCAGCACCTGCTCGGTCTGAGCGACGCCGAGCGCAGCCGTCGGCTCGTCGAGGACGACGATCTTCGAGTTCCACATCACGGCGCGCGAGATCGCCACCGACTGACGCTGTCCGCCCGAGAGCGAGGCGACAGGCGTCCGGACGCTGCGAATCGTGGTCACGTTCAGGCCTTGGAGCACCCCGAGGGAGCGCTTCTCCATCGAGAGCTCGTCGAGCGGCCCAACCCCGTTCGGCGGCGCGTTCTCGCGGCCGAGGAACATGTTCGCGACGACGTCCAGGTTGTCGCAGAGGGCCAGATCCTGGTACACGGTCTCGACCCCGAGCCGGGTGGCGTCGGCAGGCGAGTGGATCTTGACCTCGTTGCCCTCGAAGAGGATCGTCCCCCCGTCGGGCTGGTGCGTGCCGGCGATCGTCTTGATGAGCGTCGATTTGCCGGCGCCGTTGTCGCCGACGAGCGCCACCACCTCGGCCGGGTACACCTCGAAGTCGACCTCCCGCAGCGCCTCGACGGCGCCGAAGTGCTTCGAGACGCCCTTCAGCTCGAGGATCGGCGTCCGCTGCGGGAGGGGGGCGGCGATCTGCTCGCCGCCCTCCACCGCCGTCGAGGTCGCGCTCAGCGTCGACCTCCTACTTGCAGATGTACCGCTTCGGCATCCCCTTGCAGACCTTCTTGAGGCCGCCGAGGTACGCCTTGATGTACCCGTTCTTGACCAGCAGGCTGAGGTTGGTCTTGTCGATCGACTTGACCGGCAGGATCACCGACGGGATGCGCCCTGCTCCGTTCGAGACGCGCTTGTTGATGCCGGGCAGGCTCTTCCCCTTCAGGAGGGCAGCCGTGATCTTCGCTGCGGCCGGCGCCTGGAGCCGGAAGTCCTTGAACACGCTCATGCCCTGCAGGTTGCGGATGATGTTCTGGATGCCCTCGAGCGAGGCGTCCTGCCCCGTCACGGGCACCTTCCCGGCCTTCCCCTGCGCCTTGAGCGCGGCGATGATGCCGCCCGCCATGCCGTCGTTCGCCGACAGCACGGCGTCGATCCCGTTGTGCGACTTCGTCAGGAGCTGCTCCATCTCGCGCTGCGCGGTCGGCGGGTCCCAGCCCGGCGTCCACGTCCCGTTCTTCGGGCCCACGACCTTGCGCTTGCCGGAGTTGAAGAGCGGCCTGAGGACGCTCATGTAGCCCCTGTTGAAGAGGTGCGCGTTGTCGTCCGTAGTCGCGCCGTTGATGATCGCGATCCGCGAGCCCTTCTTCGTGTGCCCGGCGAGCCACTTGCCCTGCGCCTTGCCGACGGCGACGCCGTCGAATGAGATGTAGGCGGAGATCTTGGCGCTGCTGATCAGCCGGTCGTAGGCGACGACCTTCACGCCCTGGGCAATCGCGCGCTTGGCGATCGAGCCGAAGCCCTTGCCATCGATCGGCGCCACGACGAGCACCTTCGCGCCCTTCGTGATCTCCTGCTCGGCCTGCGACTGCTGCGTCGTCGGCGAGTTCCGGGCGTTGAGGACGTCGATGCTGACGCCCGGCGAGAGCTTCTTGAGCGCCTTGACGAACGTCGGGTGGTCGAAGCCCTCCCAGCGCGGCGTGACGTTCTCCGGGAGGAGGAACGCGACGCGGTCCGACGCGCCCGCCCTCTTCGGAGCAGCCGTGGTGGTCGTTGCGAGAGCCAGGACGGCGAGAGCGCCCGCGAGGACGAACACGCCCCCGACGAGGCCCGCACGCCGCCGTCGGCGGCTCTGGTGGGACGCTTCCATCTGCCCTCCTTGCTTGGTGACCTTGCGACGGCCGACTATAGGAGCCTTGGCGAAACTTCTCAAACGGAACTCTTGGCAGCCCGAGCGCCTCGTGCCATCACGCGTCGAACGGTTCTACCGGGGCGGCTCGCGCATCGGCCGCCTGCACGGGGTCGAGGAGCCCGACGGCGATCGCCCGGAGGAATGGATCGGCTCCGTCACGACCGCCTTCGGCGAGGCGGAAACCGGCCTGTCGCGCCTCGAGGACGGGCGGCTGCTCCGCGACGCGATAACCGCCGATCCGGAGGCCTGGCTCGGGCGCGAGCATGTCGAGCGGTACGGGACGTCGACGGGTGTGCTCGTGAAGCTCCTCGACTCGGCCGAGCGGCTGCCGGTGCACGCGCATCCGGACCGGCGGTTCGCGTCGGAGCGGCTCGGCTCTCCGTTCGGCAAGACGGAGGCGTGGATCGTGCTCGCGACGCGCGACGCGGCTTCCGACGTGTGGGTCGGGCTGGCACGTGACGTCGAGCGGGACACGTACCGTGGCTGGATCGAGCGGCAGGATGCCGAGGCTTTGCTCGCCTCGCTGCACCGCGCCGAGGTGCGTGCTGGCGACGTCGTCTACGTGCCGGCCGGGGTGCCCCACGCGATCGGTGCGGGCGCGTTCGTCGCCGAGGTGCAGGAGGCGACCGACCTCTCGCTCGTCTGCGAGTGGAGGGACTTCCCGATCGATCCGGACGCGAGCCACCTCGGGCTCGGCTGGGACGTGGCGGTGGAGGCCCTTGACCTCCGCATCGCGGCGCCCGTCTTCGGCCTGCCGCCGGAGGCGCGCACGTTCTTCTGGGCCGACGAGAAGCCGGAGGCGGTCGGCCGCTTCGCCGTGCTGCTCGTCTGCGAGGGCTCCGGCGCCGTGGGCGGAGCGGCGGCGCGCCCGGGCGATGGGTTCGCCGTCCCGGCGGCGGTCGAGGGGCTCGAGGTCGAAGGCGACCTGCGGCTCCTACGCTTCCTCGCGCCGGAGTGAGCGAGACGGACGTCGTCTGCATCGGGATCCTCGTCGCGGACACGATCGCCCGGCCGGTCGACGCGCTGCCGCCGCCCGGGTCGCTCGGGCTCGTGGACGAGATCGTGCTGCGCGGCGGCGGTTGCGCGCTCAACACGGCGACCGTCCTCAGGCGCTTCGGCCTGCGGGCTGCGGTCGCGGGCAAGGTCGGCGGCGACCCGTTCGGCGACTTCGTCCTCGGGCTCCTCGACGAGCGCGGGGTCGACCGACGAGGCGTGCTGCGGGACCCGGAGGTCGCGACGTCGGCGTCCGTCGCCCTCGTCGACTCGCACGGCGAGCGGACCTTCCTCCACGTGCCGGGCGCGAACGGCGCGCTCCGTGCCGCCGAGCTCGACCGCGAGCTGCTCTACGCGGGGCGGGCGCTGCACGTCGCGGGCGCACTCGTCATGCCCGGGCTCGACGGCGAGCCGTTCGCCGGGCTGCTGGAGGGGGCGCGCCGGCGCGGCCTGGTCACGAGCCTCGACACGGTGTGGGACCCGACCGGCCGCTGGTCGCGCGTCGAGCCGTGCCTGCCCCACCTCGACCTGGTCGTCCCGAGCCTCGCGGAGGCGCAGGCGATCTCGGGCGAGTCCGGGCCGAGCGCGCGGCGGAGTGGCTGCACCGACGTGGAGCGGCCGATGTCGTCCTCAAGCTCGGCCCGGCCGGGTGTTACGTGCACGGCGTCGGGCGGCTTGCGCCGCCAGACGTGGCCGCGGTGGACGGCACCGGAGCAGGCGACGCCTTCGCCGCCGGGCTTCTCTACGGCCGCCTCGCCGGCTGGCCGCTCGAGCGCGCCGCGCGGCTCGCGAACGCCGCGGGAGCGCTTGCGACGACCGCCGTCGGCGCCGTCGAAGGCGTGGGCGGGTTGGACGAGGCACTCGCGCTCGCGGGTTTACAGTCGTCTCGATGAGGCTCGCGCAGGCACAGGCGATCGTGGCGTGGGTCGTGGAGCAGGCGCCAGAGCCGGTCTCCGTCTTCGTCGCCGACGCGCACGGCGAGCTCGTGGCCGCCGCGACGATGGACGGCGCCGCGCCGGATACGCGCCTGAATGCGCAGCGCAAGGCATACACCGCGGCGCGAAGCGATGCCACGTCGACGAAGGCACTCGCCGCGAAGGTGCGCGACGACCCGGTCGAGCGCGCCAGCTTCGACCCGTTCTTCACCTTCTTCCTCGGCGGCGTCGCGGCCTTCGAGGACGGTCGCCGCATCGGCGCGGTCGGCGTGAGCGGCCTTGCAGGCGAGGACGATGACCGACTCGCCCGGAGCGCGATCGAAGCCGCTGGGCCGCGACACGACAGTTCCGCTTAGAGCTCGCGCCGCGCGTCCACAGCCTCCTCGGGCGGCGTATCGTGAAGAGCCATGCCAGAGACGCTCAATAGCCGCGCCCTCCGCGCGGTCAGCGACGCCGTCGTCACGATCACGGCCGAGCACCGCTTCGAGCCCGTGCTCGAGAAGCTCGCCCACGCGGCGCGGCAGCTGGCCGCCGCGCGCTACGCGGCGATCGGCGTCCCCGACGGCGAGCGCGGCTTCTCGCACTTCATCACCTCGGGGATGAGCCAGAAGCAGTACGACGCGATCGGCGACCTCCCGCGCCAGCACGGCCTCCTCGGCGCCATGCTCGAAACGCCGCGGAGCCAGCGCTTCCCGAACATCCAGGAGCATCCACGCTTCGAGGGCTGGCCCGACGCCCACCCGAGCATGCGCTCCTTCCTCGGCGTCCCGATCGTCACCGAGGGCGAGGTGATCGGCGCCTTCTACCTCACGGACAAGAAGGGCGACCGGGGCGCCGTCTTCGACGAGGCCGACCAGGCGCTGATCGAGACCCTCGCCGCCCACGCCGCGGTCGCGATCCAGAACGCGCGGCTCTACGAGCGCAGCCGCGAGCTGACGGTGATCGAGGAGCGAAACCGCCTCGCGCGCGAGCTCCACGACGCCGTGAACCAGACTCTCTTCAGCGTCTCGCTGACCGCCGACGCCGCCGCGCTCCTCGTCGAGACCGAGCCGGAGAAGGCGAAGGAGCAGCTCGGGGAGGTGCGCGAGCTCGTCCGCAGCGCGATGGCCGAGATGCGCTCGCTCATCTTCGAGCTCCGGCCGGCGGACGTCGCCGCGGACGGGCTCGCGGCGACGCTCCAGAAGCACGTCGACGTCCTGCGGCGCGTCTACGGCGCGAACATCGAGCTCGACGTCGACGGCGGTCGCGAGCCGCGTGTCGAGAACGAGCGCGAAGTCTTTCGCATCGTCCAGGAGGCGCTCGCGAACGCGCTCAAGCACTCGGGCGCGGAGCACGTGCGCGTGCGGCTGCGGGCGAGCCGCGGCCGGCTGGTCGTCGCCGTCGAGGACGACGGCGCGGGCTTCGACCCCGAAGGCCCGCAGGCGCGGCGGCGGCTCGGGCTGATCTCGATGCGGGAGCGCGCGGAGGCGATCGGCGGCGCGCTCGAGGTGCGCTCCGCGCCGGGCGCCGGCACGACAGTCCACATGGAGATCGATCTTGACGGACACCATCCGCGTTCTGATCGCTGACGACCACGCGGTCGTCCGGCACGGGCTTCGGCTGTTCCTCGACGTGCAGCCGGACGTCGAGGTCGTCGGCGAGGCCGAGAACGGCGCCGCGGCCGTCGAGCGCGCGCAGGAGCTGCGGCCGGACGTGGTCGTCATGGACGTCGTCATGCCAGAGGTCGACGGCATCAAGGCAACCGAGGAGCTTCGTGACCGCTCACCCGAGGTGAAGGTGCTCGCGCTCTCGACGTTCAGCGACGACGACCACGTCCTGCCGACCCTCGCGGCCGGCGCGTCCGGCTTCCTGACCAAGGACACGAGGCCGGAAGAGATCGCGCAGGCGATCCGCAGCGTCCATCGCGGCGACCCGGTGCTCTGCACCGAGGCGACGCGCCGCGTCCTCCGCCGCGTGCACGGTGGCGAGCAAGGCCGGCCCGAAGGCACGGTCACCGTCGTCTTCACGGACATCGAGAACTCGACGCCGCTCGTCGAGCGGCTAGGCGACGAGCGGGCGCGCGAGCTCTTCCTCGAGCACGACCGGCTCGTCCGCCAGGCGCTCGAGCGGACCGGCGGCGTCGAGGTCGAGCGCGAGGGCGACAAGTTCATGCTCGCGTTCTCGAGCGCGCGCCGCGCGGTGCGGTGCGCGATCGAGATCCAGCGCGCGCTCGAGCGGAGCGGGGTGCCGCTCCGCGTCCGCGCCGGGCTCAACACCGGCGACGTGATCGCGCAGGAGCGCGGCTACTTCGGGCGCGCGGTCTTCCTCGCCTCGCGGGTCGCGGACGCGGCCGGCGGCGGCGAGATCCTCGTCTCGGAGGTGACCCGCAGCCTCGCGGCCGACGGCGACGTCGAGTTCCGGGAGCGCGGCACGCACGAGCTCAAGGGACTGAAGGGACGGCACCGCCTATACGAGGTCATATGGAGCGCCTGACGGTGCTCCTCGCCGACGACCACCCGGTCGTGCGGCAGGGGCTCAGGACTTTCCTCGACCTCCAGCCCGACATTGCCGTCGTCGGCGAGGCCGCGACCGGCGCAGAGGCCGTCGCCCGCGCCCGCGAGCTGCGGCCCGACGTCGTCCTGCTCGACCTCGTGATGCCGGACGGCGGCGGGATCGAGGCGGCTCGCGGGATCCGCGAGGCGTGCCCGCAGTCGAAGGTGGTCGTCCTGACGAGCTACGCCGACGACGAGAGCGTGATCCCCGCCCTCGAGGCGGGCGCGGCCGGCTACGTGCTGAAGGACGTCGAGCCGCAAGAGCTCGCCGAGGGCCTGCGCCGCGTCCACCGCGGCGAGGGCCTCCTCCACCCCGCGATCGCGTCGCGCGTGATGCGCGAGGCGGTCGAGCCGCGCCGCGACCGCGACGTCCTGACCGCGCGCGAGCTCGAGGTCCTGCGGCTCCTCGCGCGCGGCCTCGCGAACAAGCGGATCGCGCTCGAGCTCGGCATCTCCGAGCGCACGGTCAAGACGCACGTCTCGAGCATCCTCGCGAAGCTGCGCGTCACCGACCGGACGCAGGCGGCGCTCTACGCCGTCCGCGAGCACTTGGTCTAAGGAGTCGGTCGAAAGACCGAGGAACGCATCCGCCGTTCGACCGATGCCAGCACTCGGGACTGAGCGTAGAGTCAGCGCCGATGGCCACCAGCGGGACCGACACGCTCGTCCGGGCAACGTCGCTCGAGGAGCTGCGTGCCGCCGGGCGGCTCGTCGTCCACCTCGACGGGCACACGCTCGCGCTCTTCCTCGAGGGCGACGCCGTCCACGCGTGCGACAACCGCTGCCCGCACATGGGCTTCCCGCTGCACCGGGGGACGATCAAGGATGGGATCCTCACGTGCCACTGGCACCACGCGCGCTTCGACCTCGGAAGCGGCGGGACGTTCGACCAGTGGGCCGACGACCTGCGCATCTACGCGGTCGAGGTGCGCGACGGCGACGTGCTCGTCGACCTCTCCCCGCGGCGCGATCCGGTCGCGCATCAGCGCAAGCGGCTCCGCGACGGCCTCGAGCGCGACATCGGGCTCGTGATCGCGAAGGCCGTCGTGACGCTCACCGACGCGGGCATCGACCCGGCGGAGCCGTACGCGATCGGCCTCGACTTCGGCGTCCGCAACCGCCGCGACGGCTGGGGACAAGGCCTGACGATGCATACCTGCTTCATGAACCTGCTGCCGCTCCTCGAGCCAGGGGACCGGAAGGCGGCGCTCTACCACGGGCTCACGGCCGTGGCGGTCGACTCCGACGGCGAGCCGCCACGCTTCCAGATCGACCCGCTCCCGGACGACGCCTCGCTGGCTTCGCTCAAGGCCTGGTTCCGACAGTTCGTCGAGGTGCGCGACGCCGAGGGCGCCGAGCGCTGCCTCGTCTCGGCCGTCCGCGCCGGCGGCGGGTCGGCGGAGCTCGCGGACATGCTCTTCGCGGCCGCCACCGACCATCGCTACATCCGCGGCGGCCACGTCCTCGACTTCACGAACAAGGCTCTCGAGGGCCTCGACGCGGCCGGTTGGGAGCGCGCCGAGCCGGTGCTGGCAAGCCTCACGAGCGAGTACGCGAACGCAGAGCGGATGGAGGAGGCGAACGAGTGGCGCCACCCGATCGACCTCGTCGCGATCCTCGAGCGCTCGTTCGGCGAGCTGCAAGGGGCGGTTCGGCCCGGCGAGTGGGACGGGCGGGCGGGGCTCGTCGACGTCCTGCTCGGCGAGGATCCGCAGGCGATTGCCGACGCGCTGCTCGCGGCGCTTCGCGAGGGCGCGACGGCGGAGCAGCTCGCCGGCGCCGTCGCGTACGCGGCCGCGCTGCGGATCGCGCGCTTCCCGACCTCGAACGAGTTCGGCGACTGGGACACAGCCCTTCACACGTTCACGTTCGCGAACGCCGTCCAGCAGGGCCTGCGGCGGGCGCCGTCGCTCGAGCTCCTCCGCGGCGTGTTCGACGCGGCGATGAGCGTCTACCTCGACCGCTTCCTCAACGTGCCCGCCGTCCGACTGCCGGAGGCGGACACGGCGGCGCATCCCGACGAGCTGCCGCGCCTCCTCGACAAGCAGCAGCAGGTGAACGAGGTGGGGGTGCTGGTTGCCTCGTACCTCGGTGCCGGTGGCGACGACGCGCGCCTGCTCGCGGCGCTGGGCGCGGCGCTGCTGAGGGAGGACCGCGACTTCCACACGATCCAGTGCGTCGAGGCGGCGTTCCGGCAGTACCGCGACCTGCGCGGCACCGACGCGGGAACCCACGTCCTCGTCGCCGCGGCCCGCTACCTGGCGGCGCACGCGCCGACGATGCGGGCGCAGCGGCAGACGCTCGACATCGCCCGCCGGCTCCAGCGCGGCGAGCGGCTGTACGAAGACGTAGCCTGACCTCTCCGTACTCTCCTCAGGCATGGCGCAGATCAAGACCCTGACCGCAGCGGTCGCGCTCGCCGCCGCGGTCCTGGGCGGCTCGTCGGCGAGCGGCGCCGCCATGCCCGCCGCGCAGGCCAAGAAGCCGCCCGTCTACCTTCTCGACCCCGGGCTCGGCGAGCTCGCCGTCCGGCCCGAGTACATCTCGTTCAAGATCGAGGCTCAGCGGTTCACCTGGATCCGCAACCTCCGGTGGCGGACGTGGGGCGGTGAGACGGCGCGGGGGCGCGGCCTCTTCGAGTCGTGTGCCGGCGGGCATTGCAGCCGAGCCACCGTCGCAGTGCGCCTGTGGCGCCGCCGGCCGCGGCACTGCTCGACCGGCTCGTCGTACACGCGGATCACGTACGTCCTTCACGGGCGGCCGGTGACGCGGCGGGCCGACCCCTACGTCTGCGAGAACGACTGAGCCGGCCGATCACTCGAACTGGGCTGGCGCACCCGCCGAAGCTCGCTCATCGTGAGACGAGGGATCACTCTCGGCTGGGGAGCTGCGGTTCATGGGGAAGCTGCTTGCGATCGGGGTCGCCGTCGCGGTCGGCGCGGTCGCGTACGTCGGCCACGCTCGGAGCGCGAGCGTCGGCCAGGTCGCGCGCTGCATGCGGCATGCGGGCTCCACGGTGCGTCCGGCACGGGCCTCGCAGTGGGCGAGCCTCGTCCAACGCGGCGACGTCTACGAGCTCGACCTCGACGGCGACCGGGGCACGCTGCTCCGGCTCGGATCGGGCGTCGGCCCGGCGCAGGTGCAGCATGCGCTCGACGCCGCCGGCACCGACCTCACGGATCAGGCCTCCGGCCGGATCCTCGTGCTCTGGCGCGGACGCCCGGCCGCGCGCTCGGCGGCGGCGCTGAACCGCTGCCTGCACCTGTAGATCCGCGAGCTCGGCTCGGCGCTGAACCGCTGCCTGCACCTGTAGATCCGCGAGCTCGGCTCGGCCCGTCGCAGCCGGCAAGGATCACCGACAGGCACGCTTACGCGCTAGCGAGCATACGCTGCGGCGGCGCGCCGCCAGAAGCTCGAGTCCCAGACCCGCGCATACGGCACGGGCTTCGCGAGCTCGTGGGCGTGGATCCAGAAGCGAACCGTGCGCGCGTGCTGCGCCGGGGTGACGGGCTCGCCGCGAAGCGGCCAGGCGCGCGTCCGCCGGTAGAACGCGTAGAGGCGTGGGGCAAGGCGGGCGTCCGGCCCCTCGAGCACCGATCGGCGGGCGGTCTCGATCCAGACGCGTCGTCCCGCCGGGGTGTAGACGAACGCGTAGCCGGCGAGGAGGCCGTCGACGACGCGCTGCAGCTGCGCGCGGTGCATCCGCTCGTAGCTCTGCGAGACGACCCATACCGTCTGCGCCGACCGCGGCCGGAAATCGGCGAGCCGGGCGAGGACGACGAGGCTCCGGCCACGCCCCAGGAGCTGCTGGTAGGCGGCCTCGTCCAAGACGGCGGCGTCGACCTTCCCCGCCGCGAGCGCGTCCGCCCGGGCGGTGGGAGCCCCGAGCGCGCTCAGCTTGACGTCCGACGTCGGCACCTCCGCGCGCGCGAGCGCCTCGCGCACGAGCGTCTCGCCGTCGAGCCCCGGCTGGTCGTAGCCGACGCGCCGGCCGCGGAGCGCCTCGACCGAGTCGATTCCGGGCCGCGCGGCGAGCACGAAGTCGGACGCCATGTTCGCGCCGAGGACGACGCGCAGGCGCGCGCCCTCGTCGGCGGCCCGGATCGCGGTCGAGTACGGCATCGTCGCGAGCTGGACGTCGCCGCGCACGAGCGCCACGACGGCCTCGGCGACGCCGCCGAGGTAGCGGATCCGGGCGGTGATCCCCGACCGGCGCCGGAGCCGCTCGAATGCAATCCGGTCGGCGACGTCGCCCGCGTCGAAGGCGAACGCGTACCCGACCTCGAGCGCCGGCGGGCGCGAATTATCGCCTCGACGGGCGCCGTCGCCGCATCCCGCGAGGGTGATCAACGTAGCGGCGAGGACGAGGACGAGCGGGCGGGAGCCGGGCACCGGCCGCTGAGTCTATGGTCCGGTCGCGCCGTCTCCGAAGCCGGAGCGCCGAGCGAGCGACGCTCCGGCCGCTCGTCTTCGCCTAGGGCTTCTTGCCGTGGCCGCTGCCGCGCGAGCCGCTCTTGCCCTTCGACTTGCCCTTGGACTTCCCCTTCGCGTGCGCCTTGTCCGCCGCCTTCATCTTCTTGATCTTCGCCGCCGTGCACGCGCCGAGCACGTCGCCGTGACGCAGGTGCGCGGGAACCGCGTTCTGGCTCACCCTGATCGTCACGAACGGGTGCTTCTTCGAGTGCGTCCGGTGGCAGATCGTCACCTTCTTCTCCGTCGTCGTCGTCGTGGTGGTGGTCGTGCTCGTCGACGTGGTGGTCGTGGTGGTGGTGGTCGTGGTGGTGGTGGTCGTGGTGGTGGTGGTCGTCGAGCCGGTCGTGCTCGAGGACTGGAGGAGCGCGGCCGGCCCTTGTCCGGCCGCCATCGACGCGGCGGCGACGCCGGCCAGCGCAAGCATGAGGCCGACGGCAATTCCCGCAAACGCTCTTCGCACTCTTACCTCCGATCGTCAGGGCCGCAATGTTCGGAGGGGGGCTTTGAGCTTACTCCTATACATCAGCGAGTGCGAGTCCCGGCCGCCTCGACGACGTCGAGCACGTGCTCCTCGGCGCCGGCCCGGATCAGGTCGACGAGCCGCCGCCCGCCGACGAGCCCGGCGCGCCGGTTCAGCACCTCGGCGAGCTCCGCCTCGTCGAGGCCGACCTCGCGCGCCGTGCGCACGAGCCGCTCGACGAAGGGCAGCGGCCGGCCGCTCTCGTCGAACTGCCAGGCCGGATACAGGTACTCCTGCGTGCCGGGCTTGCGAACCGCGTAGAGCTCGCCGGACCGGCGCATCGCGTCGATGCGCGCCGACTGCATGCCGAGCTTTGCGGCGAGCCAGGCCGTGGTCAGGGCGCTTTCGGCCACGCGACCATTCTCCTCGTTCAGAATCGCTCCGTGCGCATCAGACGCCAGCGGCCCACAGGCCCCCCGGCAGTGCGGCGGATCGTCGTCGCGACCGACCGGTCGGAAAGCGCCGACCGCGCCGCCGCTTGGGCGATGGACATGGCCGAGCGCTACGAGGCCGAGCTCGTCGTCGTCCAGGTGGTCGAGAAAGCGTCGCCGGAGGTCGAGGCGGAGCTCGCGCGGTTCGCCGGAGCGGCCGGCGCTCGGGCCCGGGTCGTCGCCGACGCCGACCCGTCGGGAGCGATCGTGCGCACCGCCCTCGAGGAGAGGGCCGACGTGCTCGTCGTCGGAAACGTCGGCATGAGCGGCCGCCGCGAGTTCCTGCTCGGCAACGTCCCGAATCGCGTCTCCCACAACGCGCCCTGCACGGTCGTGATCGTCGACACCTCCGGCGGGCGGCGGTGAGCGAGCGCGTCGAGGGGCCGCTCCTCGGCCGGGCGACGCGCATCGCCACCGTGCTGGCGAAGCACGGCCTGCGCGAGCGCCGCTCCGACGAGCCGCTGCGCGAGCGCGCGAAGCGGCTGCGGGCAGCACTCGAGGAGCTCGGCCCGACGTTCGCGAAGCTCGGCCAGGTGCTCTCGACGCGCCCCGACCTCCTGCCGCCGGAGGTGATCGAGGAGCTCTCGACGCTCCAGGACCGCGTGCCGCCGCTCGCGGAGGCCGAGGTCGTGGCGGTGATGGAGGAGGAGCTCGGAGTGCCCTGGGAGGACGTCTTCGCCGAGATCGACCCCGAGCCGATCGCGGCCGGGACGATCGCGCAGGTCCACGGTGCGCGGCTCGAGAGCGGCGACCGGGTCGTCGTCAAGGTGCAGCGCCCGACGGCGCGCGACGAGATCATGCGCGACGTCGGCCTCCTCCGCCTCTTCGCGGAGAAGGCGGGCGCGCGGCCGGCCTTCCGCGACCTGCTCGACCTGCCGCTCGTCGTCGAGCAGCTCGCCGAGTCGCTCCAGCGCGAGCTCGACTTCCGCGAGGAGGCCGGCCACATCGAGCGGCTTGGCCGCGTCCTCGCGCCGTACGAACGGCTCGGCGTTCCCAGTGTCTACGAGCAGCTGTCGACGTCGCGGCTCCTCGTCCTCCAGGAGATCGGCGGCGTGCCCGTGCGCGAGGCGCCGGCCGGCGCGGCCCGCCTCGAGGCGGCGCGGCAGCTCCTCGATGCCTACTACCTGCAGATCCTCGGCGAGGGCTTCTTCCACGCCGACCCGCACCCGGGGAACCTGCTCTGGTGGCAGGACCGCGTCTGGTTCCTCGACTTCGGGATGGTGGGCGAGGTCGAGCCGCGGGTACGCGCGCTCGTCCTGCTCGTGCTGCTCGCGTTCTGGCGCGAGGATGCCGCCTTCCTCGGCGAGCTGCTCGTAATCCTCGCCGGCGAAGAGGCGCCGGCCGACGTGGACATGGCCGTGCTGGAAGACGACCTGGCGCGCTTCATCGCCCGCTTCCGCGTCGGCTCGCTCCGCGACCTCCAGCTCGGGCCGATGCTCCAAGGGCTGACGGAGATCGGCTTGCAGCACGGCATCCCCGCGCCGGCCTCGCTCGCGCTCGCCGGCAAGGCGTTCGCGCAGGTGCAGCTGACGGTGGCCGAGCTCGACCCGACCCTCGACCCCTTCGCCGTCTTCAGCCGCCATGTCCTCCGCGGGTTGGTCGACCAGGCGTTGAGCGGTCTCGACCCGCAGCGCGTGCTCTACGAGGCGCAGAAGCTCCGGCTGCGCCTCACCCGTCTCATCGACGCCTTCGAGCGGGTGACCGGGGCACGGCCGGGCGCGAGGCTCCAGGTCGACTTCCGCGGCACGCTGCCGCTCGAGCGGCGCCTCGACCGGCTCGGCCGGCGCCTCGCGGTCGCCGGGATCAGCGGCGCGGCCTTGATCGCGAGCGGCGTGACCGCGGCCTCGACCCATGTCGCCGACTGGGTGCCGGCGACGTTCGGCGGCGTCGCCGCCTTCTTCGGCGCGCTGCTCCTCTTGGACGTCCTCCGCCGCCGCGAGCGCTAGCGCCGCACACGCGCCCTCCCGAGCCACGGCCGCGCGTTCGAGCGATACCTGTGGCAGGGCCGAGCGTTCGCCTCCACAGCGGTGACTGTCACGTGACAGTCACCGCCGTCCGCCCTCCCCACGTCCCGTTCGGCGGCGCGCGACACGGATCGGTGCCGGGTACCGCTAACGGGCGCGGCGTCGGCGGCGCGGGAGACGCCGCTCGACGAGCCGCGCCGCGAGGGCCATTAGGCCGCCGAGGAAGGCGCGCTCGAGCCGGGCCACCGCTCTCCGCCGGCTCACCTCGCCGCACCTCGCATGGCGTTAGCTTCTCAGAGCCAAGGCCTTCGGGAGAAGTCAGTAGCCCGGGCGCGGGTGGCTCGGCTCCGGCTCGGCGTCCGCCTCCACGTCGAGCTCTTCCTCCCACGGGTCGAGCCTGACCTCGGCGCCGGCCGTTTCCTCGGCGGGCAGGACGCGGACGTGCTTCGGAGCCATGTCTTCGACCTCCGCGTCTTCCTCCTGCTCCTCCTCGCGCCGCCGCCACCAGAAGCGCCGTCGCCGCGGCGCCTCGGGCGCGGGCTCTTCCTCGGCCGCCAGCTCCGGCTCGGGGGCGGGCGCCTCCCGCTCGACGAGAGGCTCCGCTTCGGGGAGAGGCTCCGCCACCTGCTTCTCCTCCGCGACCGGCTCCGCCACCGACTCCGCTTCGGGGAGAGGCTCCGCCACCGACTCCGCTTCGGCGACGGGCTCGGGCTCCGGCTCCGCGGCGCCCGGAGCGATCGCCGTCAGCTCCTCCTCAGCGACCGGCTCCTCTACGGCCGGCTGCACCGCAACCGGCTCGTCGACAACCGGCTCCTCCGCGGCCGGCTCCTCCGCGGCCGGCTCATCCGCAACGGGCTCTTCCACGGCCGGCTCCTCCGCCACAGGCTCCTTCGCGACCGGCTCCTCGGCGCTCGGCGGCGGTAGCGCCCATTCGGTTGGCTCGGCGGCCAGTTGCTCGACAGGCTCCGGCTCGGGCTCCGGCGGAGGCGGGGCCGCCTCCTCGACCGGCGGCACTGCCGCCGCGCGCGCAGGAACGAGCGGCTGCTCGCGCCACGAGATCCACTCCGAGAGCGCGACGATGACGAAGGCGCCCGCGGTGACGACGACGATCCAGAGCGGCCTCAGGTCGGCTGCATAGGCGCC
>DASQWB010000139.1:0-10449 GCA_035640455.1 Gaiellaceae bacterium
GATGTAGTTGAGGATCCGCTGGTAGTGCGTGATCACGACGGCGCCCATCTCCGGGCCCACGAGCTCCTTGACGCCACGGGCGACCGTCTTCAGCGCGTCGATATCGAGCCCCGAGTCGGTCTCGTCGAGGACGGCGATCCGTGGCTTCAGCATCGCCATCTGGAGGATCTCGACGCGCTTCTTCTCGCCGCCCGAGAAGCCCTCGTTCAGGTACCGCTGGGCCATGTCGCGCGACACGCCGAGCCGCTCCATCTGCGCGAGGAGCTCTTTGCGGAACTCCGGGACGGGGATCGGATCTTCGACGCCGCCCGCATGCGCCTTGCGGATCGCGTTGATCGCGGAACGGAGGAAGCTCGTCACCGTCACGCCCGGGATCGCGTGCGGGTACTGGAAGGCTAGGAAGAGGCCGGTCTGGGCGCGCTCGTCCGGCGCCATCTCGATCAGGTTCCGGCCGTCGAAGACGATCTCGCCCTCGGTGATCTCGTACGCGGGGTGGCCCATGAGCGCATAGGCCAGCGTCGACTTGCCGGAGCCGTTCGGGCCCATGATCGCGTGCACCTCGTCCGGGTTCACGGAGAGGTCGACGCCCTTGACGATCTCCGTACCGTCCTCGAGCGCGACGTGCAGGTTCTTGAGTTCGAGCAAAGCCATGTTTGTAACAGGCGAAACCCTCGAAAGAGCCGGGACGGCCTCGCCCCTCGTGACGCAGTCTAGCGCAGCCCTACAAGCCTCCGAATCGACCTCTGGTGGTGCCCATCACGAGCTGCGAACGCCCTCGCGGCCACCGGCGCGCCGACTCCGACGAGTGCGAGCGCGGCCTTCTTGGACGTCAGCGCGAGCCGAAGCGCCGTCCACGCCGTCGAGCGGCGCGTCTGGTCGTCGAAGCGGCCGTGGGCGCCGGGGTCGCCGGGCAGCGTCTCGAAGAGGTTGTCGGGTGCGTCGACCGGTTTCGGCTCGCCGGTGTGCTGGCTCTTCCAGCCCATGCGGAGGAGCATCAGGTCGCCCGCCCGCGGCGAGAGCTTCTGGCCCCAGAGCAGCTTCTGCGCGCCCCAGCCGATCGGCAGCTCGCGAACCGGATGCTCCATGCAGTGGAGCACGGCGTCGGCGAAGGGCTCGGGCTGGTAGATCGGCGGCACCGGCTGCGGCTGGAAGCCGATCTTCTGTCGGTCGCGATCGAACTGCGGCGTGTTGATCGCGCCCGGCAGGACGAGCGACACCGCGACGTCGGCGCCCTCCTTCTCGAGCTCGACCCGGGCCGACTCGAGGAAGGTCCGCCCCGCTGCCTTCGACGAGCAGTAGGCGGCCTGGAGCGGGATGCCGCGGTACGCGAGCGCCGAGCTCACATGGACGAAGGTTCCGCGGCTCTCCTTCAGGTGCGGCAGCGCCGACCAGAAGCCGTGGACCATGCCGAAGAAGTTGACGTCCATCACCCGGCGCAGCTCGTCGGGCTCGAGCCGCTCGGCCTCCGCGTAGACCGTCACGATCGCGTTCGCGCAGTACGTGTCGATGCGGCCGAAGCGGTCGATCGTCCGCTCGACGACCTTGGCCACGTCGTCCGCGACCGCGTGGTCGGCCGGCACGGCGAGCGCTTCGGAGCCGGCAGCCTCGATCTCGGCGACTGCATTGTCGAGCGCCGCGGCATTCCGCGCGGTGACGACGACCTTCGCTCCCCGCTCGCCGGCGAGGCGCGCGATCGCCCGCCCGAGGCCACTCGAGGCGCCCGTGACGACGACGACCTGCTCGCGCAACGGCTTCTTCCGCACCCGGTCCTCGTCTCCGCCGAGGAGGCGAGCCAAACGCGCTATCCTGCGGTCAAATGCCGAACATCGGGACAGGCGAGATCGTGCTCCTGCTTCTGGTGGCGCTTCTCCTCTTCGGAGCGAAGCGGCTTCCCGAGATCGGCCGCTCGCTCGGCAAGGGCATGCGGGAGTTCAAGGACTCCGTCACGGGCAGGGGCGACGACGACCGGCCGCACGAGCTCGAGGCTCCCGTCGGCACGCAGGACACGACGGCGCCCGCCGCCCCCCGCGAGCGCGACACCGTCTGACCTTCACGCACGAAGGCCTAGCGGATGAGGATCCCGCGCCGCCTGGGCCACCACGAAGAGGCGACGCTCGTCGAGCACCTCGACGAGCTGCGTGACCGGATCATCATCTCGCTCCTCGCGCTCGTCGTCACGACGACGACGGCCTTCATCTTCCACCACCACCTCATCCGATGGCTCGAGCGCCCGCTGCCGCCCGACCGGCGGCAGCTGATCACCTTCGGCGTCGCCGAGCCGTTCCTGACCTCGTTCAAGATCAGCCTGATGGCCGGCATCGCGCTGGCGTTCCCCGTCCTCCTCTGGCAGCTCTGGAGCTTCCTCGCGCCCGCCTTCGAGGAGAGCTCGCAGCGGGTCGTGGCGGTCTTCGTCCTCTTCTCGAGCGTGCTCCTCGTGGCAGGCGTCGCGTTCGGCTACTGGCTCGTGCTGCCGCAGGCGCTCCACTTCCTGACCCACTACGACGATCGCTACTACTACATCCAGATCCGCGCGCGCGACTACTTCTCGTTCGCGATCGCGGTGCTCGCCGCCGTCGGTATCGTCTTCGAGCTGCCGATCTTCGTCCTCGGGCTGGTCCGGATCGGGATCCTCTCGACGTACACGCTGCGTCACAACCGTCGGCTCGGCTACTTCATCGTCGTCGTGATCGCGGTGCTCCTTCCGGGCGTCGATCCCGTGACGACGACGTTCGAGGGACTCCCGCTCGTCGCTCTCTATGAAGGCTCGATCTGGCTCGCCGTGCTGATGGAGCGACGCTGGGGGGTTCGGGAAGCGGCCGCCGAGTCTCTATGAGGCAAGGCGGCTCGACGGCTTCGGCGGTACCCTAGGCGCGATGGCCCGCGGAGCCGCGAAACAGCGTCCTCGGACGGCGAAAGCCGAAGTTGGGCCGCGCGCCGCGCGCAAGCCTCCGGTCGCCGAGCAGACGATGTTCTTCATGCGGCTTCGCCGCTCGACGAAGCCGGTCTTCATCTTCCTCGCGTTCGTCTTCGCCCTGAGCTTCGTCTTCCTCGGCGTGGGCTCCGGCTCCGCCGGGATCGGCGATCTCCTGCGCGGGGACTTCCACCTCTTCGGCGGCGGCTCGTCGGGAACGTCCGTCTCGAAGGCGCAGGACCGAATCAAGAAGAACCCGAAGGACGCGACCGCCTACCGCGACCTGGCGCGGGCCTACGAGGCGAAGAACGACACCAACCGGGCGATCAGCGCGCTGAACGGTTACATCCGGCTGCGGCCCAAAGACGTAGGGGCGTTGAGCGAGCTGGCCGGTCTCTACCTGACGAAGGCGGATGCGGCGCGGCAGCAGGCGATCGCGGCCCAGGCCGCGGCGCAGAGCGCGCCCTTCTCCGCGACGCCGCAGCTGAGCGGCAGGCTCGCGTCGGCGATTGGCCAGAACCCGCTCAACGCCTCGTCGCAGCAGGCGAGCACCGCGTTCACGACGGCCTTCCAAAGGATGCAGAGCGCATACGGGTCTGCGGTGGCGCAGTACAAGAAGGTGGCTGCGCGAACGCCGAACGATCCGACAGCCCAGCTCCAGCTCGCCTCGACGGCCGAAAACGCCGGCGACACCAAGACGGCGATCGCGGCCTACAAGCGCTTCCTCAAGCTCGCGCCCGACGACCCGAGCTCACCGGACGTCAAGAAGCGCATCAAGCAGCTCCGCTCGAGCCCCGCGCTGGGCGGCTCCTCGACTGGTTAGACTCCCGCCGCCGCCACGTCCGCGACCGGGGGAGCGATGAATTTCGACATCAACACGGAGCAGCTGGGCGATTCGACCTACGTCATCTCGCTCGCTGGCGAGGTCGACCTCTACACGGCGCCCGAGTTCAAGCAGCAGCTGCTCGAGGTGATCGGGCAGGGGGCGAAGCAGGTCGTCGTCGACTTCTCGAACACGACCTTCATCGACTCGACGACCCTCGGCGTGCTCGTCGGCGGTGTCAAGCGGCTGCGGACGAACGACGGCCAGCTCTCGCTCGTGTGCAACGACCGCAACATCACGAAGATCTTCGAGATCACCGGCCTCGACCGCGTCTTCACGATCTACCCGACGCGGAACGAGGCGCTCGAGCAGATCCAGTCGTCGAGCCGCCCACCCGCCTAACCTTGCCGCGGCTCCCGCTCGCCGCTCTTTGCATTTCGGTGGCTCTCGTCACAGGCGGCTGTGGCACCGGCGGGGTCGTCAAGCGCGGGAGCACTCAGACCGGTAAGGCCCTCTTCACCGCCAAGTGCGCGAGCTGCCACACCCTCGGCGCCGCCGGCGCAAGCGGCAAGATCGGGCCCAACCTCGACGAGGCCTTCGCGGCCATGCGCGCGGCCGGGAGGGACACGCACTTCGAGGAGAGCACGATCCGCCAGGTCGTGGCCGACCAGATCAAGTACCCGGCCCAGCGCGACGAGGGCGTGAACATGCCGGCGAACCTCGTGAAGGGAAGTGCCGTCGACGATGTCGCCGCCTACGTCGCCTCGGTCGCCGGAACGCCGTCCTCGCTCGCGAGCGCGAAGAGCGCCGGGACGACGAGTACGAACGGCAAGACGATCTTCACCTCGTCGTGCGCGAGCTGTCACACGCTCGCGGCGGCCGGCACGCACGGCACGGTCGGGCCGAATCTCGACCAGCTGAAGCCGGCCTTTGCCCGGGTGAAGACGCAGGTGATCAACGGCGGCGCGATCATGCCGGCCTTCAAGGGGAAGCTCACCGACACGCAGATCACGGCGGTCGCGAAGTACGTCGCCGCCAACGCCGGCAAGAAGTAGCGCTTTCGGCACAGACACGTGCTGGGAGAGGGGCTACCGTTTCGATCCCCGTGGGTGGGTGGGGGTTTGGGATGGGACCGACCCGCGACTCCGCGCGGACTCAGGCGGCTCTAGCGAACCTCTTCGCGCTCCGCCTCGAGGTCGACCACGACGTGCGTGATCGGGACCGCGAAACGCTCCCGCGCGCGGGTCACGACGCCCTTCTCGAGCCAGTGCGAGCGACCCTCCGGGTGCGTCGAGATGATGATCTCGTCGGCGCCGAAGGTCCGCAGCGCGTCCTCGATCGCCTGCAGCGGCTCGCCGTCGCCGACCTCGCCGCGCGCGTCGACGCCGGCCTGCCGCAGGCGCGCCAGGCTCGCCTCGAGCCGACTCTGCGCCGCCGCCCGCGCCTCGTCCTCGTCGGAGGCCCAGTGCTTGAGCGGCGAGTTCAGTGCCGGCGTCACGACGAGCACCTCCTCGCGGTATCCCTCGCTCTTCTCGTGGATCGTGTCGCGCAGCGTCCGGCCGCCGACGGTCTCGTTCGCGATCACCAGGATCCGCCGCTCGTCCGGCGCCGAGGGCCGCGTCGGCCGGGTCGGCACCGGGCGCTCCGCGCGTCGGGCGCGCGCCCACCAGCCGACGACGAGCGCGCTCAGGGCGATGAACACCGCGAGTCCGACCCAGCGGCCGCCGAGCACCGCCGCGATGACGATCGCCGCGAAGTAAGCCAGCGTGGCGAGCACGAACCGGAAGGCCTCCGCCTCGCTGCGCAGCGGGTTGATCATGGCCTGACGCTAAAGGATGTAGACCGTCGAGTACACCACGATCCACATTACGTCTACGAAGTGCCAGTAGATCCCGGGGATCTCCACGCCGTGGTGGGCGGCCGATGAATAGTGGCCGCGGAAGGCGCGGATCGTCGCCGCCGCGAGCAGCATGAGGCCGACCGCGACATGGGCGCCGTGCAGGCCGGTGAGGCAGTAGAAGATCGTCGCGAAGGCGCCGTCTTTCGGCGCGAAACCGATCCGCGAGTACTCGCGGATCTGCGTGAGCAGGAACGTCAGCCCCATGAGGAAGGTGAGCAGGAGCCCGGCCTGGAGGCCCGCGTGGTTGTCGCGCTTGATCGACTGGAGGGCCCAGTGCATGGTGAAGCTCGAGGTGACGAGGATCACCGTGTTCACGCCGGCGACGAAGACGGGCAGGTGGAAGGGCGGCGTCGGCCACGGCGTGCCGGCGGCGACGCGCACGAAGAAGTACGCCGTGAAGAACGCGCCGAAGAGCATCACCTCCGACGCGATGAAGAGGAAGATGCCGAGGATCGGCGCGTCGACGCGGGAGCTTCGGTGCGCGACCGGCGGGCCGTGGTGGGCTTCGGCGTGGACGGCCACGGCGCGCCCTTTAGGCCTCCGCTCCGGCCGGGACCTGCTCGACGACGACGTGCTCCACCGGGATGCGTGTCTCCTTGCGCAGGCGCCCGACGACGTCGCGCTTGAGCCAGCCCGAGCGCTCGCCGGGGAAGGTGGAGACGATGATCTGGTCGACGCGCTCGTCGTACACGGCCTGCATGGCCGCCGTGAACGGGTCCGGATGGGCGACCTGGCCGTGCGCCTCGATGCCTTCGCCGCGCAGGATCGCGAGCACGCGGCGGAGGCGCCGCTCGGCGTCAGGGTACTCCGCCTGCGAAAGGTCGCTCTGCGGCGCAATGAGGAGGAAGCTCGCCGGCGAGCGGCGGGCGCGCTCGCGGATCCGCTCGAGCAGCGGCTCGCCGATGATCGTCTCGTTCGCGATCACGAGCACGTTGGCCTGGCCGCCCTCTTCGCGCTCCATGTCCGCGACGACGTGCTCGACCGGGATCGAGCCGGCAGCCGAGCGGATCCGGTCGACGACGTTGCGGCGCAGCCAGCCGGACTTCTCCTCCGGGTGCGTCGAGACCACGATCGCGTCTGGCTCGAGCTGCGCGATCGCGTCGCGGACGGCGCCGACCGGATCGGCGTCGACGACGAGCCCATGGGCGGCGATGCCTTCGCCCCGCAGGAGCTCGAGCGTGCGGTCGAGCCGCCGGCCGGCGGCGGCGCGGCGGGTGTCCTCGTAGACGACGTAGCCCTCGCGCGGGTGGTTGATCGGCGCGAGCACGGTGACGCGGATCGGCCCCTTCTGGGCTTGGCGCTTCAGCGCCTCGAGCAGGCTGCGGCCGGCGACCGTCTCGTTCGCGACAGCGATGATCTCACGCGGCGCCGGCTCGCTCACGCGTCCGCCTCGATTTCACGCGGTTCCGGCCGGCGGCGCAGACAGCCGTACCGGCAGAGCCGGCACGGCCTGTAGGCGACATCGCAAGCGACGCCGCTCACGTCCGCCGCACCTGCTCGAGTTCGCCGACCTCGGCGCGGTCGCCGTTCAAGACGGCGTGGCGCGCGCCCGGGACCCCGTACTCATACGGGCTTCCGACCACCTGCGGGATCTCGTCGAAGTTGAAGATCGGCGGCGGCGATGTGACCTGCCACTCGAGCGTGAGCGCCCGCCACGGGTTGCCCGGCGCAGGTGGCCCGAACCGCCAGCTGCGGACCATGTTGTAGAGGAACACCACCGTCGAGGCGCCGAGGCCGAAGGACGCGATCGAGATGAAGAGGTTCCAGTCCGCGAACCGGGGCGCGTAGTCGGCGACGCGGCGCGGCATCCCCTGGACCCCGATCAGATGCATCGGGAAGAAGGTCAGGTTGAACCCGACGAACGTGAGCCAGAAGTGGAGCTTGCCGAGCCGCTCGTCGTACATCCGGCCGGTCATCTTCGGGAACCAGTAGTAGATCCCGGCGAAGATCGTGAACAGCGACCCGCCGAAGAGCACGTAGTGGATGTGCGCGACGACGAAGTACGTGTCCGAGGTGTGGATGTCGATCGGGACTGCGCCGAGGTAGATCCCGGAGAGGCCGCCGATCACGAACATCGAGACGAAGCCGAGCGCGAACAGCATCGGCGTCGAGAAGTTGATCCGCCCCTCCCACATCGTCGCGAGCCAGCTGAAGACCTTGATCCCGGTCGGAACGGCGATCAGCAGCGTCGTCGCCATCATCGGCACGCGCAGCCACGAGGCCATGCCCGAGACGAACATGTGGTGCGCCCACACCGAGAAGCCGAGCACGAGGATCGCGAGCAGCGAGAGCGCCATCAGCCGGTAGCCGAAGATCGGCTTCCGGGACATGACCGAGATGACCTCGGAGGCGATCCCGAAGCCGGGCAGCATCATGATGTAGACGGCCGGGTGCGAGTAGAACCAGAAGATGTGCTGGTAGGCGAGCGGATAGCCGCCGTGGCCGGGATCGAAGAAGTGCGTGTGCATGATCCGGTCGAACATGACGAAGAACTGCGAGCCGGCGATGAACGGCGTCGCGATCACGACGAGGAGCGAGGTCGTGAAGTTCGCCCAGACGAGCAGCGGCATGCGCCAGAAGGTCATCCCCGGCGCGCGCATCGTGATGATCGTGACGAGGAAGTTGAGCGCCGTCATGATCGATGACGCGCCGGCCCACTGGACGCCCATGTTGAAGAACACCTGGCCGAGCGGCTGGTGCACGGCGAGGGGCGCGTAGCTCGTCCAGCCGGTCGCGAAGGCGCCGCCGGGGATGAGGAAGCTGCCGAGCATCATGAAGCCGGCGATCGGCAGCAGCCAGTAGGAGAGCGCGTTCAGGCGCGGAAAGGCCATGTCCGGCGCGCCCAGCATCAGCGGCACGACGAAGTTCGCGAGCCCGGCGAAGGCCGGGATCACGAAGAGGAAGATCATCAGCGAGGCGTGAACGGAGAAGAGCCCGTTGTAGGTCTGGTTGTCGAAGAACTGCATCCCGGGCTTCGCGAGCTCGGCGCGGACGAACATCGCGAGCAGGCCGGCGGCGAGGAAGAAGAAGATCGTCGTCACGAGGTACTGGATGCCGATCACCTTGTGGTCTGTGTTCACGCGGAAGTAGTCGCGCCAGCTCCGCGCGCCGTGGCCCGAGTGGTCCTCCGGTCTGGTCGGCGCGCCGGACGCGTAGCGGACCCAGTAATCGAAGGCGCCGATCCCGGCGAGGAAGCCGATCGGCACCGTGGTCAGCTCGACCGTCGTGATGATCGTGCCCTTCCAGATCGGGTGCCAGCCCTCGGCCCAGCGGACGAGCACGGTGATGCCGGCGCCGATGCCGAAGAAGAGCGCCGTCATCCACGGGACGCGCAGCCAGCCCGGCGCGAGGAGGCGACGCCAACCGGTCGGCGGGGGAGCGGCGACGTGCTCGTGGACGTGTTCCGGGGCGACGGTCGTCATCGGCTTGCCTTCGAGGACGAGACGAGATACTGCACGAGCGCGTCGAGCTGGGACTTCGGGAGCTGCGAGAACGTCGACGGCATGACGTTCTTCGGGTAGCCCGGCGCGACGTAGGCGTTCGGGTCCACAATCGACTCGCGGACGAAGGCCTCGAGAGGCTTACCGGCTCCCTTCGCCTGCTGCGCGAGCTTGTCCAGGTCGGGCCCGATCTTCGCGGTCGCGCCCGCCGCCTTCAGCGTGTGGCACGAGTTGCAGCCGTTGTTCACGAACACCGACTTGCCGGCCTGGCCGGCCGGCCCCGCGAGCGCCTTCCCCTGCTTGTTCACCCACGCGTCGAAGGCGGCCGGCTTCATGACGATCGCGCTCGTCCGCATGACGGCGTGGCCGAGGCCGCAGAGCTCGGTGCAGATGACGGGGTAGGTCCCGACGCGGTCGGGCGTGATCACGAGCTTCGTCGTCAGGCCGGGGACGGCGTCCTGCTTCTGGCCGAACTCGGGGACCCAGAAGGAGTGGATCACGTCGAGCGATTTGAGGCGGAGCTCGACCTTCCGTCCGACCGGCAGCCGGAGGTCGCCGGAGGTGAGGTTCTGGTGGCCGGGATACGAGAAGCTCCAGGCGAACTGCTGCGCGGTCACGTCGATCCGTATCGGGTTGCGGCCGGCGTTGCTGTTCTTCGCGAGCACGATGGCGCTCACGACCGCGATCGCGACGACGAGCGCGGTCGGGATCGCCGTCCACGTGATCTCGAGCCCGGTGTGGCCGTGGATCGGCGGGCCATCGGAGTCGTCGTCGGGCGCGGCGCGGAACTTCCACATCGAGTAGACGATCACGGCGGCCACGACCGCGAAGATCGCGATGCAGATCACGGTCACGAACCAGAAGACGAAGTCGATGCGGCCCGCCTCGCGCCCGGCGGGAGTCGGAAGCCAGCCGGGAACGAGAGCCAGGGTCGAGGCCGCTCCGCCCGCAACGAGGGCGAAGAGGACGAGCTGGACGACGGACCCCCGGCGCACCGAGCACGAGCCTAATGGACGCTACGGGCCTCCCGCCACGCGAACTGCCGGACTGCGATACAGCCGCAACAAGCGGCTCGACCGGTCATTTCAGACGGATGCACGGGCAGAGCCCGCACATCCTCAAAAACGGCACTGCAAGCGGTGCCTCGGCGATACGAGTGCCACGAGCGCACCCGAAATGGCCTTTCGGTCGTTCTCCTATCGACCCCCTCCACCAGCGGGTCCATGCGAAGGAAACGAAGGAGGCTCGATGGGACTCGGAGTCGGAATCTTCCTGACGGCGCTCGGCGCGATCCTCGCGTTCGCCGTCAGCGCCGACGTGTCGGGCGTGAACATCCACACCGTCGGCTGGATCCTGATGATCGTCGGGATCGCGG
>DASQWB010000140.1:0-2348 GCA_035640455.1 Gaiellaceae bacterium
GAGAACGACGACGTCGAGTTCGACGACCGGATCGTGGACAACATGTGCATGCAGCTCGTCCAGCGGCCGGACGAGTACGACGTGCTCGTGCTGCCGAACCTCTACGGCGACGTCGTCTCGGACCTCTGCGCAGGGATGATCGGCGGCCTCGGGATGGCGCCCGGCGCGAACTTCGGCGAGGGGATCGCCATCTTCGAGCCCACGCACGGCTCGGCGCCGAAGTACGCGGGCCAGAACAAGGTCAACCCGATGGCGCAGCTGCTCTCGGGGATGCTGATGCTCAGGTACCTCGAGGAGACGGAGGCCGCGGATCGGCTCGAGCAGGCGATTGCGGAGGTGATCCGCGAGGGCCGGAATGTCACGTACGACATGAAGCCGCGGCGGGACGACCCCACCGCCGTCGGGACGAGCGAAGTCGCCGACGCGATCGTCGAGAAGCTCGGGGTCCGGGTGTGAGCGAGGCGACGGGGCTCCAGGTCGGCCGACACGAGTTCCGTGCCGACAAGGGCCGCGCGAGGATCACAGTCGTCGGCGCCGGGAACGTCGGCGCTACCTGCGCACAGGTGCTCGCGCTCCGCGACTACGCGGACGTCGTGCTCGTCGACATCAAGGAGGGCCTGCCGCAGGGGAAGGCGCTCGACATCGCGCAAATGGGCGCCGTGCTCGGCTTCGAGCCGGCGCTCGTGGGATCGAACGGGTACGACGAGACGGCTGGCTCCGATGTCGTAGTCATCACCGCCGGGCTGCCGCGCTCGCCGGGGATGAGCCGGGACGATCTCGTCACCACGAACGAGAAGATCGTCACGGAGGTCACGGAGCGGGTCGCGGCAGCCTCGCCGGACGCCGTCCTGGTGGTGGTCTCGAACCCGCTCGACGCGATGTGCCACGTCGCGAAGAACGTCTCGGGCTGGCCGAAGGAGCGGGTCTTCGGGATGGCCGGCATCCTCGACACGGCCCGCTTCTCGACCTTCATCGCCTGGGAGACCGGCTCGTCGGTCAAGGACGTGACCGCGATGGTCCTCGGCGGCCACGGCGACCAGATGGTGCCGGTCGTGTCGGCGACGGCGATCGGCGGCGTGCCGGTGCGGAAGCTCGTCGCCGAGGAGCGGATCCAGGCGCTCGTCGAGCGGACGGCGAAAGGCGGCGGCGAGGTCGTGAACCTCCTCGGCACGTCCGCCTGGTACGCGCCCGGTGCGGCCGCGGCCCAGATGGTCGACGCGATCGTGCTCGACGAGAAGCGCGTCCTGCCGTGTACCGCGTACCTGGAGGGCGAGTACGGGATCGACGGGCTCTACATGGGGGTGCCGGTGAAGCTCGGCGCCGGCGGGATCGAGCAGGTGGTGGAGCTCGACTTGAGCGACGAGGAGCGAAAGGCCCTGGACGCCTCGGCCGCCGCGGTGCGCGAGGTCGTGAGCGTCCTGTCGACCTAGGATGCGGGTCGCGTGCTCCTGCGGCGGTGTGCCGCGTTTCGGCGCCGAATCGGCACAGACGTGTGCGCTCCGGCGGGTTACGCTCATAGCGGGTGGAGGGTGGAACCCACTCCCCACCCTGGGTGGGGCAATGGAGCGGGTCAAGTGGAGCTAGGCCTGCGCGACCGGACGGCGATCGTCTGCGGTGCGTCGTCCGGGATGGGGCTCGCGATCGCGGAGGCGCTCGCCGAGGAGGGATCGCATGTCACGATGTTCGCCCGCCGCCGCGACGTGCTCGAGCGCGAGGCGGAGCGGATCGGCGCCCTCTCGGTGCGCGGCGACCTGACGAATCCGCGCGACCTCGAGCGGGTCGTGGAGCGGACGCTCGAGGCCTTCGGCGGAATCGACGTCCTCGTCAACAACGGCGGCGGCCCGCCGCGCACCCCGGCACTGGGCCTCGAGGCCGAGGCGGTCGAGTCGGCGGTCGAGCTCCTGCTCCTGTCGGCCATCCGCCTGACGAACCTCTGCCTCCCACACCTCGAGCGCAGCGGCCACGGCCGTGTGATCAACATCACCTCGAGCACGGTGCGCGAGCCGGTCGACAACCTCGTGCTCTCGAACGCCGTGCGGCCGGGTCTCGTCGGCTGGGCGAAGACGCTCGCGCGCGAGGTCGGGCCCGCAGGCGTGACGGTCAACTCGATCGCGCCCGGGCGCATCGACACGGCTCGGATCGCCGAGGTCTATCCGGACGGCCCGACCGAGGCCGATCTCGCCGGGATCCCGCTCCGGCGGCTCGGGACGCCGCGCGAGATCGCGGACGTCGTCTGCTTCCTCGCCTCGGATCGCGCCGCGTACGTGACGGGAACGGTCGTGCCCGTGGACGGAGGGCTTACGCGCAGCCTGCTGTGAAGCGTCTCACTCCCGCGCGGCTTGCTGCGG
>DASQWB010000141.1:0-77892 GCA_035640455.1 Gaiellaceae bacterium
CGGTCGAGGATCGGCGCCAGAAGACCGGCGAGCGCATGAGCGAGAGGCCAGTATAGTGAGGCGCCAGGTGGCCTCCCGCCGCGGCTCAGGCCCTCCGAAGGTCGCGTTCGTCTACCCGAATCCGCGGGCCGAGCTGGCGGCTCGGGTCGCCGCCGGAGAGGCCCCTGACAGCACGCTCCTCGGCCAGAACCATCTCGCCGCTCTCGGCATCGACGCACGCCGCCACGACCCGGCGCTGACTCGTCGCGGCGGCGGCCGGCTGCGCTGGAACCTCCGCGAGGTGACGCTCCCGTGGGAGCTCGGCGACGTGAACGTCGCGTTCACGCCGCTCGCGGGGATCTTCCCATCGGCGGCACGCGTTCGGCGCCGTCTGCGCGTCGTCGTCGTCAACTACGGCCTGTGCACGATCTGGGACCGGAGCTCGCCCGTGCGGCGGGCGCTGTTGGGGTCCTCACTGCGCTCGGTCGCCACAGTCGTCTGCCTCGGCGACTGGCAGCGGCGGCGGCTCGAGGAGCAGACCGGCGCGCGGGCGACGACGGCGCTGCTCGGGATCGACGAGCGCTACTTCTCGCCGCGGCCGGGGCCGACCGGCGGCGAGCCGTACGTCCTCGCGGTCGGCAAGGACCTCGCGCGCGACTACGCGACCTTCGCCGAGGCCGTGCGTCGGCTCGGCGTCCGGGCCGAGATCGCCGCGTACGCGCGAAACCTCGAGGGTATCCGCCTCCCGGCCGGTACGCGAGCACGAGCCGTCGGGCCCGGAGAGCTGCGGGACCTCTACGCGGGCGCGGCGTGCGTCGTCGTCCCGCAGCGGCGGCAGGACTACCCGTACGGCTCGGAGGGCGGCGGCCTCACCTCGCTCCTCGAGACGCTGGCCATGGGCCGGCCGCTCGTCGCGACCGACCGGCCGATCCTCCACGACTACGTCACGCATGACGAGACAGCGCTCCTCGTGCCGCCGGAGGAGCCGGATGCGCTCGCAGCGGCGATCGGTCGCGTCCTCGGCGACGCCGAGCTCGCGCGGCGCCTCAGTGAGTCCGGACGCGCGCGGGTCGAAGCGGAGCTGACGACGCGCCGCTTCGCGGAACGCATCGCGCCGATCCTGCGCCGCGCTACTGAGTAACACCTCGACAGGGCTGCAAGCGCGCCGCGCGGTACCCCGCCGGCAGAAAGCGTTGCCGCCCCTGACGAGGTTTACGCGTGTCTTACACGGTCACGCATAACGTCGAGAACCGGGATGAGGTGGCTGCTGGTCATCGTCGCCGCCGTATGCGCGGCGGTCGTGCCGTCCGTTGGGACGGCCGCGACGAGCTCCCGTTGCGGCGGCGCCGTGCTGAAGGACTGGTCCGACGGCAAGCTCGACCGCGTCTACCCGGTGCGCTGCTACCAGGACGCGCTCAACCGGATGCCGGAGGACATGCGGAGCTACACGAGCGCACCGGACGACATCCAGCGCGCCCTCCTCGCGCAGCTCCGGCAGGGGCGGACGGACGGCGCGGGGGATAGGCAGCCCGGGGCACGGCGCGAGGCGCTCTCGGCCGGCGTCGACGAGGTTGCACGCTCGACCGGCATCCCCCGTCCGCTCGTCGCGCTCGGCGTGATCGGCATCGCGCTCGTGGCCGCCGGCTCCGGAGGCCTCGTCGCCCGCTGGCTCAAAGCCCGAGCCGACAGCTAAGCCCGTTAACGTGGGCGCGTCGTGCCGGCGCGTTCGGTCTCGTCGCCAGGCGTCCTCGCGCGAGGGACCGCCTTCGCGCGCGTCGGCGTGCGGCCCGGCGCGCTCGTGCTCGCGGTCGCGATCCCGATCGTCTTCCTCCACGTTCGCTACCAGCCGAAGGTTCACGTCGGGCTCGGCTCCACGACAGCCGGGATAGAGCTCTCCGACGTGGCCGTTCTCTCGGTCGCACTCGCGGCCCTCTTGACCGGCGCCCGCGAGGGCTGGGGCCCGCTCCGCGCCGGCCGGGCGCTCTGGATCGCCGGCGCCGCGTTCGTGGCGATGGTCGTGGCGGCGACGTTCTACGGCCTCGCCCGGCCGGAGCACTACCGCTTCGTGACCCACCTCGTGACGGCAGCGAAGTTCGCCGAGTACGCCGTCCTCGCTCCCGCCGTCCCGCTCCTGCTGCGCGCGCGCCGCGACGTCGCGCTCCTCCTGTGGAGCATCGCCGCCTGGAGCGCCGCCGCGACCGCCTGGGGCCTGCTCCAGTTCTCCGGGCTCGTGAACGAGTTCGAGGGGAAGCGGCCACTCCAGCGCGAGCCGTCGTTCCTCGGCATCCACGACCTGGCGGCGCTCTCGGGAGTCGCCCTTGCGATCGGGCTCGCGCTCCTCGCGCTGCGGTCTGCGACGAGCGGTGAGCGCCCCCTCGGCTGGGTCGCCGGCGCGAGCGGCGCGATCGGGCTCGTGCTCTCCGGCGCGGTCGCCGGCGCGCTCGGGGTCGCGCTCGTCGCGCTCACGGCGATCCTCGTCGCGGCGCGCCGCCACGTGCTCTCGGCCGCCCGTGCCGCCGCGGTCGTCGGCATCGCGGCCGTCGTCGGCGTCGGCGTCCTGCTGATGCGGAGCGGCGACATCACCGACTTCCTTCGCTACCTCGGCCTCGGGCACAAGCCGAAGGTGGAGCGCAACGTCGAGAGCTACGTCCACCGCTCGCTGCTCGCCTACATCGGCGTGCGGATCTTCGCCGACCACCCGCTCCTCGGCGTGGGCTGGCAGGGCTCAGAGGAGCATGACAACTACGGCCCCTATCTCGCCGACGCGCACCGCCGCTTCCCGGGCGAGCCCGAGGCGGCGTTCCCGTCGCCGCAGCACGCCTGGGGTGTCCAGAACGCCTATCTCCAGACGCTCACCGACATGGGCCTCGTCGGCTTCGTCCTCCTCGTCGCGCTCTTCGTCTGCGGCCTCGTCCTCGGCCTCCGCGCCGCGCTGCGCGCCCCGCCCGAGATCGCGCTCCTCGCACTCGTCGGCGTGTGCTGGATGCTTGTCGCGGCCGGCGTCTGGAACGGTCTCGGCCTAGTCGCCGGGATCCCGCTCGACGCGGTGACCTGGCTCTCCTTCGGCCTGATCGCGGCCGCAGCGGCCGCCGCCCGTTCCCGTGCCTGAGGAATGGCCGGGCGAGTACCGGCGCCGGCCGCCGATCGCGTCGCCGACCTACGCCGTGCGCGCCCCACTCGCCGCCTGGCTTCGGGAGCAGGCCGCGGCGCGCCCCGCGCCCTACCGCGTGCTGGACGTCGGCTGCGGCGTCAAGCCCTACTACCCTTTCTTCCAGCCGTACGCGAGCGAGTACGTCGGCGTCGACGTCGTCGAGAACCCGGCCGCCGACCTGCAGGGCGCCGTCGAGAGCCTCCCCGTCGAGGACCGCAGCTTCGACATCGTCCTCTGCATCCAGGTCCTCGAGCACGCGGACGACCCGGCGCAGGGGGTGCGCGAGCTCCGCCGCGTCGTCGCGCCGGACGGCGTCGTCCTCGCCTCGACGCACGGCGTCCAGGTCTACCACCCCGCCCCCGTCGACCTCTGGCGCTGGACGCATGCCGGGCTCGACCGTCTGTTCCGCGAGAATGGCGACTGGAGCTCCCTTTCCGTGCGACCCTCCTCCGGAACGACCGCCTGCCTCGGAATGCTCGTCTCGATCTACGCCGACCTCCTCGCCCGACGGCTGCATGTGCCGGCCGCGGGGCGCGCCGTCGTCGCGGGCCTGAACCGGGGCGCGGCCGCGCTCGACCGGCGCTCGAGCGACCTCAGCGAGCCGCGCTCCGGCTCGCTGATCGCCAACTACCACGTGGTCGCGGAGCCCTAATGCGAGTCCTCGTCACCGGCGGCGCGGGCTTCATCGGCTCGAACCTCGTCCGCGCTCTGCTCGAGCGAGAAGACGACGTCCGCGTCCTCGACAACTTCTCGACCGGGAGCCGAGACAACCTCGCGGACGTCGAGGACGACGTCGAGCTGGTCGAGGGCGAGCTCCGCAGCTACGAGCGCGTCCACGCCGCGACCCGAGGCGTGGAGCTCGTCTTCCACCAGGGCGCGCTGCCGTCGGTGCCCCGCTCGGTACAGGACCCGCTGACGACGAGCGCCGTCAACGTCGAGGGAACGCTGAACGTCCTCCTCGCAGCGCGCGACGAGGGCATCCGCCGCGTCGTCGTGGCGTCGAGCTCGTCGGTCTACGGGAACTCGGGGTCGCTGCCGCGCGTCGAGTCGCAGGCCCCGGACCCGATCGCCCCCTATGCCGTCGCGAAGCTCGCGGCGGAGCGCTACTCGGTCAGCTTCAGCCGTGTCTACCCGCTCGAGACGGTCGCGCTGCGCTACTTCAACGTCTTCGGGCCGCGGCAGAACCCGCACTCGCAGTACGCGGCGGTCGTGCCGAGGTTCATCAGCGCGATCGCGGCCGGCGAGCCGGTGCCGATCTACGGCGACGGCGAGCAGTCGCGCGACTTCACCTACGTGGGGAACGTCGTGGCGGCGAACCTCCTCGCCGCCGAGGCCGACGGCGTCAACGGCGAGATCCTGAACGTCGCGAGCGGCCGCTCCGAGACGGTCAACGACCTCGCCGAGGTGCTGGGGCGGATTCTCGAGCGGCCGGTCGAGAAGGAGTTCCTCCCGGAGCGGACCGGCGACGTGCGTCACTCGTGGGCGGACGTCAGCGCGGCGCGGCGGCTGCTCGGCTACGAGCCCGAGGTCGGGTTCGAGGAGGGCCTGCGGCTGACGGCCGACGCCTTCGTCCGTGTCTGAGCAGCGAGTTCGCGTCCTGCGCGTCATCGCGCGGCTGAACATGGGCGGACCGGCGCTCCACGTCGCCTACCTCACGGCCGGGCTCGCGGAGCGCGGGTACGACACGACGCTCGTCGCCGGCAGCCTCGCTCCCGGCGAGGACTCGATGGCCTTCGTCGCCGAGGAGCTCGGGCTCGAGGTCGAGCGGCTCCCCGAGCTGCACCGGGAGATCTCGCCGTTCCGGGACGCGGTCGCGATCGCCCGGCTCGCGCTCCTCATCCGCCGCCTCCGGCCGCAGATCCTCCACACGCACACCGCGAAGGCCGGCGCAGTGGGAAGGCTGGCCGCGCTCCTCGCCGGCGACGCGCGCCCCCCGATCGTCGTGCACACCTTCCACGGCCATGTCCTCCGCGGCTACTTCGACCCGGTGCGGACAGCGGGCTTCCGGCTCCTCGAGCGCTGGCTCGCACGGATGTCGACCGCGCTCGTCGCCGTGAGCCCGCAAGTGCGCGACGACCTCGTCGCGCTCGACGTCGCTTCACGCGAGCGCTTCGTCGTCGTCCGGCTCGGGATCGAGCTCGAGCAGCGCGTGGCGGCCGAGCAGGACGGACGCGGCGAGAGCCGCCGCATCCTCGGCATCGGTCCCGACCGGTTCGCCGTCGGCTGGATCGGACGGATGACCGGTGTGAAGCGGACGGAGGACGTCCTGCGAGCCTTCCGCCGCCTCCGCGACCGCGGCGTCAACGCCTGCCTCTGCATGATCGGCGACGGCCCCGACCGGCCGGCCGTCGAGCGCCGCGCGCACGAGCTCGGCGTCATGCGCGACACGCTCTTCCTCGGCTACCAGGAGGAGGTGGCGCCCTACTACGCCGCCTTCGACGCGATGATCCTGCCCTCGATCAACGAGGGGACGCCGGTGAGCGCGATCGAGGCGCTCGCCGCCGGCCGTCCGGTAGTGGCCACTCGGGTGGGAGGTGTGCCGGACGTCGTCCGCGAGGGCGAGGACGGCTTCCTGGTCGAAGCCGGCGACGTCGACGCTCTGGCCGACCGGCTGGCGCGCCTGGCCGCGGACCCGGAGCTCCGGGAGCGCCTCGGCGCCGCCGGCCGCGCGCGTGTCATCCCGCGCTATTCCGTCGAGCGTCTCGTCGACGACGTCGACCGGCTCTACCGCTCGCTCCTCGAGACGTCGTAGCTTCGGTCAATGGTGACTGTCACGTGACAGTCACCGATGGCGGGACCGGCCACGTCCGGGTCAATGGTGACTGTCACGTGACAGTCACCATTGGCGGGACCGGCCACGTCCGCGCCGGACTCTGTGGCGGGTCACCGCCGCCGGCGGCGGTGGCGGGTCGCGGCCAGGCCCTCGGCGCGGAACGCGTTGTACGACGGCCTGCGGTGCCCGTGCACGTCGAAGAAGCCGGACTGCCAGCCCCCCGGCACGTTCGGCTCGTCACGGAGCAGGAACCAGAGCATCATGTCGATCCGCGGGTTGCGGCGCGCGATCGCGAACGCCTCGCGGAGGTAGCGCGCCTGCTTGGCGGGCGACACGCCGAACCCCCGGTCGGGCGGGTTCGTCTGGTACGCGTACTCGGTGATCCACAGGTGCTTCGGCCCGTACAGGCGCTTGATGAGCCGGAGCAGCGACCCGATGTTCCCGAGGGTCACCGCATGGCCATGCGGTCGAGTCGACGGCGTCTCGCGCTTCGAGCCGTAGTACGGGTGGTGCGCGTAGACGTCGAAACGGCGCATGCCCGCGCGCTTGCAGGCCCGTAGGAACACGAGCGGCGACACCGAGGCACGGAAGCTCCCCGGGAGGTCGTTCCCGCGCGGCGCGGTGACCCCGCAGCCGACGCGCTCGCCCTTGATCCGCGTCCCGTGGATCCCGTTGTAGACCGAGTTGCAGATCCGCGCGTAGGTACGGGCGCTCTGGATCACCCAATGGCCGCGGACGCGCCGGTACTGCGGGAAGAGGAAGATCGGGTTGTTCGGCTCGTTCCACGCGAGCCAGAACCGCACCCGCGGCAACCTCCGCCCGTCGAGGCCGCGAAAGGTCCCGCTGTAGCGCTTCGCCGCCGCCGCCGCGAACCGCTGCAGGTCGACGAAGCGCCTCGGCGGCCGGTTGAGGCCCTGGTGCCGGTTCGCCCAGCCAGGCGTCCCGTAGATCGAGAAGAGCATCTTGATCCCGTACTGCGACGCGTAGTTCACGGTGCGGTCGTAGAGCGTCCAGTCGTAGGCGGGGTCGCGGGGGTTCGTCGCGTTCTGCGGCCGCTCGAGCGCGACGCCGAAGCGCCCGCCCCAGTAGAGGTTGACCCGGAGCACCTGGACGTGGAGCCGGCGCAGGATCGGAAACGTGACGTCGGGGTTGCCGTAGAGCGTGTTCGCTTCGTCGTTCAACCCGACGAGCATGTGCTTGCTGGCGTGGGCCGGAGGCGCGGCGAAAGCCGCGACAGCTAGCGCGGCGGCGAAGGCCCCGCGCCTAGACACCGACGGGCTCCCGGCCAAGGGCCGCGAGCATCCGTCTGAGCCCCTCCTCCAGCTCGATCTCCGGCTCCCAGCCGAGCACCTGCCTCGCACGGGAGATGTCGGGTTGGCGCACCTGCGGATCGTCGATCGGGAGCGCCTCGTAGACGACCTCACTTGTCGAGCCGGTCACCCGAAGCACCGTCGCGGCGAGCTCGTTGAGCGTGAACTCGCGCGGGTTGCCGATGTTCACCGGCAGGTGCTCCTCGCTCTCGGCGAGCAGCACGAGCCCGCGGATCAGATCGTCGACGTAGCAGAAGCTCCGCGTCTGCGTCCCGTCGCCGAAGACGGTGATCGGCTGCCCCTCGAGTGCCTGGCGCATGAACGTCGGCACCGCCCGCCCGTCGTTCGGGCGCATCCGCGGCCCGTAGGTGTTGAAGATCCTGACGATGCAGGTGTCGACGCCCTGCTGGGTGTGGTACGCCATCGTCAGGGCCTCCGCGTACCGCTTCGCCTCGTCGTAGACGCCGCGCGGGCCGACGGGATTCACGTTCCCCCAGTAGCTCTCCGGCTGCGGGTGGGCGAGCGGGTCGCCGTAGACCTCGCTCGTCGAGGCGAGCATGAACCGCGCGCGCTTGAACTTCGCGAGGCCGAGCGCGTTGTGCGTGCCGTACGAGCCGACCTTTAGCGAGTGCAGCGGCATGCGGAGGTAGTCGATCGGGCTCGCGAGCGCGGCGAGGTGGAAGACGACGTCGATCGGCTCCGCGATGTCGATGTACTCGACGACGTCGTGGTAGAGGAAGACGAAGTCGTCGTCGCGGATGTGCTCGATGTTCGCGAGCGAGCTCGTCTCGAGGTTGTCGATACAGATCACGCGGTACTCGCGCGCGACGAGGTAGTCGCAGAGATGCGAGCCGAGGAAGCCTGCGCCCCCCGTCACGACCGCGGTCGGCACGTACCTGATCCTACTTCGGTGTTAAGACGAGACAACGCTCTTCACGGAAGCTTTACGGTCGCCCGTCGCGCTTGCGTCCCCGGAGGACTTCACGTTCCATTCGAGCGAGTCGATGGAGATCGCACGCGCCCTCAACCCCCGCGGCTGGCTCCTCGGCGGCGCGCACGGCAAGGAGGCGCTCTGGATCGCGTGGCAGCGCGCGGCGCCGGGTGTCGTCAGCTTCACCACCGTCCTCGTCGACGGGATCGCCGGCGGCGGCTATTTCCCCCGGGCGTGGCGGCTGACGTCCTTCGCGCTCCTCGCCTTCGCGCTCGCCGCCCTCGTCGGCCGGCGACGGATCGCGCTCGGCCGGATCGAGCGCACGTTCCTCGGTTTCCTCGCGGCGCTGACCGCGTGGACGGCGGCCTCGTGGTGGTGGTCGGACACCCCCGGCACCTCCGTCCTCGAAGGCGAGCGCGACGTCGTCTACCTCGCCGGCGCGGCCGCGCTGCTCCTTGCCCTCGAGCGCGAGTCGCTGCCGGTGCTGCTCGCCGGCGTGCTCGGCGGGATCACGGCCGTCGCCGGCTACGGCCTCGGGACGTACCTGCTGTACGGCCGGCACCACCTCAACCCGATCGAGGGAAAGCTGCTCTTCGAGCCGCTCGGCTACGCGAACGCGCTCGGCATCTACGCGGCGATCGGGATCCTGCTCGCCTTCGGCCTCGCGCTCACCCTCCGGCCGCCGCTGCTCCGGCTGGCGTGCCTCGCGCCGATCGGCATCCTCGCTCCATCGCTCTACCTGACCGAGAGCCGGGCGGCGGAGCTCAGCCTCGCGCTCGGACTCCTCGTCCTCGTGCGCTTCGGCCGCCGGATCCCGCGACCGGTGATGGCCGCCGTCGCGGTCGGAGCGGCCGCGGCGATCGTCGCCGTCGCCGTCGCGATCGCCCATCAGGAGCACAACCTGGCGGCGCGGCTCGCCGGCGCGAACCGGCCCCACTACTGGCACGTGGCGTGGCACGAGGTCGAGCTGAACCCCGTCCTCGGCTCCGGCGCCGGCACGTTCGAGCGCTACTGGCTCCACTACCGGCCGGTGAGCTCGTTCGCGCGCGACGCCCACAGCCTCTACCTCGAGACGCTCGCCGAGCTCGGCCCGATCGGCCTGGCGCTGCTGCTCGTGGCGCTTGGCCTGCCGCTGCTCGTCCTCCGCAGGCGCCGCGACCCGCTCCTCGCGACCGCCGCCGCGGCCTACGTCGCCTACCTCCTGCACGCAGGCGTCGACTGGGACTGGGAGCTTCCGGCGGTGACGCTGACCGGCCTGATCTGCGGCGCCTCACTCCTCGTCGCCGCCCGCGGGGACGAGGCGCCGGAGCTTCGCTCCTGGGGGCGATTCGTCCTGCTCGTTCCAGCTTTTTCGCTCGCCGTCCTCGCCGTGGTCCGCCTCGAAACTGGACCTACATTGCCATTCTCCCCTTGAAAAGTGCTGCAGAACCCGCCATAGTCGACGTAATACCAAAGGGGGAGAGGGTTTGGACTGCGGCTCCGAACATCGAGGAGAGACTCCTGAGCGGGCGCCTGACGCTGGGCGGAAGCGGCTGAATGGGCCGTTCTTCCGTCGCGGCGCGGCGATCGCGCTCGTCGCGCTCGGGCTGATCACGCTTGCGTCGATCGGCTACGCGGGCGCGAGCAAGATCGGCCTACTCTCGTACAACTACCAGTACTGCACGACCCCGTCGCAGTACCAGTACTGCTCGACCTCCACGAGCACGACCTCGACGACGACGCCGACGAGCACCTCGACGTCGACGGTCACCAGCTCCACGACGACGCCGACCACCACCTCGACCTCGACGATCACCTCGACCTCGACCTCGACGAGCACCTCGACCTCGACGAGCACGAGCACGACCACCCCGACCTCGACGAAGCCGGGCAAGGGCTGCGGCGACAAGAACCATCTGCACGAGCGCCGCTTCCAGTGCAAGATCGTGATCTTCAACTTCTCGAAGAAGGAGGGGAACGTGGGGACGACCACCTTCTCGTTCTCCGTCACGCTCTCGGCAACGGCGGTCAGCCCGGTCACGGTGAACTACGCGACGGCGAACGGAACAGCCATTGCTCCTGGGGACTACCTCCCGACGAGCGGAACCCTCACCTTCCCGATCGGCACGAGCGCGACGACGATCAACGTCACGGTGATCGGCGACACGATCAGGGAGTCAAACGAGACGTTCTACGTCAAGCTGTCGAACCCGAGCCCGAACGCCTTCCTCGGCGACGCCCAGGCGACGGGGACGATCCAGAACGACGACTAGCTCGGGCGGCGACGTGCGGGAGAGGAGGCTGGAGCTGAACGGCAAGACCGTGCGGATCGGGCTCGCGGCCGCGTTCGGCCTGTTCGTGCTCGTCTCGCTCGGCCTGCTCGCAGGGGTCGGCTTCAACGGCCTGAGCAGCGTCGCCCGCGCGTACGAGTACTCGACGACGATCACGACGACCACCACGACCAGCACGAGCACGACCACGACGACCACGCCGACCTCGACGAAGCCGGGCAAGGGCTGCGGCGACAAGAACCACCTGCACGAGCGGCGCTTCGAGTGCAAGGTCGTGATCAGCGACGTGAGCAAGAAGGAGGGCAACTCTGGCACGACGACGTTCGTGTTCACCCTCACGCTCTCCGGATCTCCACTCAGCACGGTCACGGTCGACTACGCGACCGCGGACGGGACGGCGATCGCGGGCTCCGACTACCTCTCCGCGAGCGGCACCGCCACCTTCTCGGTCGGCGTGACAACGAAGACGATCACCGTCTCTGTGCTCGGGAACACGACCCGCGCGCCGAACAAGACGTTCTACGTCAACCTCTTGAACCCGAGCGCGAACGCCTACCTCGGCGACGCGCAGGCCGTCGGCACGATCTACAACGACGACTGAGGCTCTCCCTCGGTTGAGGGTTTCTCGGTAGGTAACCGCAGGTTCCCGCCGAACTTCGGCATCTGCAGGGAAAACGCCTACGACCCCCCGTCGGCGGCACGAGGAAAGGACAGACGATGAAGGACCTCCTGAAGGTGGCCGTCCTCTGTGCGGCAGTCGCGTGCGTCGCCCCTGCGATCGGCTACGCGAAAGGCCCGCCGCCGCCGAACGCGTCACTGCCCGCGAAGGCGAAGGCCTACGGCCGCTACTGCCAGGACCAGAGCAAGAAGCACGTTCCCGGCCAGAAGGGCACGCCGTTCAGCCAGTGCGTCACCGCGATGGCGAAGCTCGCGACCGGCAAGACCGACTCCCCGAAGGCCGCGTGCAGCGCGATGAGCAAGAAGCACGTCGCCGGTGAGAAGGGAACGCCGTACAGCCGTTGCGTCGCGGCGGGAGCGAAGCTCCTCAGGGATCAGAAGAAGCAGCAGCACCCGTAACCCGCATCCGGCTAGTGCCGTACGATCGCGGCGGTGAGGCGCTCGTGGATGCTCGCGGCGCTCGCTGCCTGGCTCCTCGCAGCCACGGCCGCGGCGGCGACGCGGGCGACGGCTGCGGCACCGAGCTCGTTCGGCGTCGCAGACGGAGGAGACATCCAGACGCTGTCGAGGAGCGATCTGGCGCGCTATCTCGACGGAGTCAAAGGTGCAGGCGCGCGCTGGATCCGCATCGGCATCTATTGGGCGGTGATCCAGCGAGGGGGGCCGAGAAGTTACGACTGGAAGGCGTTCGACCGGGTCGTGAACGCGGCCAAACGCCGGCGGCTAGCGGTGCTGGGGGTGATCGTCTACACGCCTAGCTGGGCGCGGGCGAGAGGCATGCCGGGCGCGGCGCCGCCGCTCGACCTCGGCCTCTACGCCGCCTTCGCCGGTCGAGTGGCGAGGCACTTCCGAGCTCGAGTACGCGCGTACGAGATCTGGAACGAGCCGAACATCGCCGGATTCTGGGCCCCCGGCCCCTCGCCGGCCGCCTACACCGCCATGCTCGAGCTGGCCTACCGCGCCATCAAGCGCGCCCGGCCGTCCGCAACCGTCGTGTCGGCCGGGCTCTCACCCCACGCGAGCTACGGCGCCGTCGACGCGCAGCACGTGAACCCGATCACGTTCCTCGAGCAGATGTACGCGAACGGCGCCCGCGGCAGCATGGACGCGGTGGGCTGGCACCCCTACAACTTCCCGTTCGGCCTCGCCTACTACAACTGGAGCGCCTGGTCGCAGATGGCAGCGACCGCCCCGAGCGCGCGCAGCGTCATGCGTGCGAACGGCGACGGCGGCAAGCGCGTCTGGGCGACCGAATGGGGTGCGCCGACCGGGACCTCTGCCACGAGCGTCACCGAAGCCGGGCAGGCGGCGCTGGTCGCGGACGCCTTGCGGAGACTGAGGGCGTTACCGTGGGCCGGACCGTCCTTCCTCTACAGCTACAGGGACACCGGGACGAACGCAGCAGATCGCGTGCAGAACTTCGGCATCGTCCGCCACGACTTTTCGCGCAAGCCCGCCTACGCCGCGTTCCGGAACGCGACGCGGCGCCGGTCTTGATCACGGCCGCAGTCGTTCACCCAGCCCGTTCAGTGCCCTCGTGAACGGCGACCACAGCGACCGCTCCCACAGCGAGCCTCGGCAGATCGGGCAGCGCGGAAGCTCTGCGCGGACGACGGCGCCGTAGCCGCACCCGACGCACTCGAAGGCCCCCGCCGCCCGCTCGCCCGCGCGGAAGAACTCGACGAACTCGTCCTCGTCGGCCTTGGCCGGAGTGGCGGTCTGTTGCTGCAGCTCGTGCATGTCTCCTCCTCCGTTGAAGCGCTGAGCCGCAGCCCTCCTTCTCCTTGTAGTCCTATCCTCGCCCCGTGTCCAGGCTCGAGCTTCGATCCTTCGCCGACGAGCACCTCGACGCTGCGGGCGAACTCCTCGCCGCTCGCCATCGCCGCCACCGTGCCGCCGAGCCGCTGCTGCCGCCGCGCTTCGAGGACGCGGATGCGGCTCGCGCCGAGGTCGAGGCCGCCTGGCGGAAGGACGGCGCGGCCGGAGCGATCGCCTATCGCGACGGCACGGCGGTCGGCTACCTCGTCGGCGCGCCCGCCGACGACGAACTCTGGGGCGCGAACGAGTGGATCGAGGTGGCGGGCCACGCAGTCGAGGAGGCAGAGGTCGTGCGCGATCTCTACGCGGCGGTCGCCGCCCGCTGGTTCGAGGAAGGACGCCGCCGCCACTACGTCCTCGTCCCCGCGGCCGACGCGGCGCTCCTCGATGCGTGGTTCCGCCTCTCGTTCGGCCAGCAGCAGGCGCACGCGATCCGCGAGCCGAGCGCCGAGCCATGGCCCCAAGGCGTGCGCGAGGCGGACATGCGCGACCTCGACGCGCTCGCCGAGCTCGCGCCGCTCCTGAACCGGCACCAGCTCGGCGCGCCGGTCTTCAGCGAGCGGCGGCTCGACTGGGACTTCGACGAGCTCCGCCGGGAGTTCGAGAGCGACCTCGCCTCGGATGAGATCGGGACACTGGTCGCCGAGCTCGACGGGCGGACCGTGGGGCTCTTCCAGGTCGCTCCGCTCGAGCTGTCGAGCATGCACGTGAGCCTGGCCCGGCCCAAGCGGGCGTGCTACCTGTCGTTCGCGGTCACCCGCCCGGAGGTCCGTGGCTCGGGTGCAGGCGTCGCGCTGACGAACGCGTGCCTCGCCTGGGCGCACGCGGCCGGCTACGAGTCGATGGTCACCGACTGGCGCGTGACGAACCTGCTCGCGTCGCGCTTCTGGCCGAAGCGCGGCTTCCGCCCGACCTTTCTGCGGCTCTATCGCTCGATCTAAGAGCGGGGGTCGTGCTTGATCGCGGCCTCGGCCGCGTGGTCGAGCTTCTCGACGACGGCGAACTTCCCGTGCAGCTCCACGATGCGCGCGATCGCCGGGTCTTCGTGCCCACGTACGACCGCGAACCGCCTCGGATCGGCGCGAACGGCTTCGTACTGGCCGCGGGTCAGCTCGATGCGGTCGGTGCATTCCAGGCTGCCGCACTCGCAGACGAACTCGATCCGCAGCGATTCGCCTTCGCCACGGATGTCGAGGCTCTCGGCGACGTCCTCGACGTGCTCGTTGAACTCGCGAAACAGCGCCTCGTTCCGAGCCATCCGTTCTTCGCTCGTCGCCACCGGAGCATTCTCCACCAGTTTCGCCCGCCCGTGCTCGGGAACAGCCGAAGGCGCGGGACGAAGCGGCGAATCCGCGGCCGCAAACGAAGCGCGTTTCCGGACAGCCCGAGACGCTTCCTGCTCGCGCGCGGCTACCAATCGCCGGACGACCACGTCGTCGCGGAGCACGCTCGGGAGCATTGACAGGCGCCCCGAGGCGCGGTCGAATCCGTATGTGCTCGCCGAGCTTGCGGCTGTCCATTCACTCGGCCTCACGGTTCTCGCCGTGGCCGCGGCGACCGCCCCTTGGCTCCTGGCCGTCGGGATCGTCTACCTGCGCCGCCGGCCGAACGAGGCGCAGCCCGACCCGCCGACGCTCGAGCTCGGGCCCGAGCCGCCCGCGGTCGCGAACCTGCTCGTCCACGACTTCAGGGTCACCCACGACGCGGTCCCCGCGACCCTCCTCGACCTGGCGGCGCGCGGCGTCGTCGAGCTCGAGGAGCGGGAGCCGGGCTCCTACGTCTGCCGCCTCGAGCAGACGGCAGACGGGCAGCTCGCCCCGTACGAGCGGCGGATCGTCGACCTCCTGCGGCGGCGCGAGAGCGGCGGGATCGTGCCGGCGCAGGCGCTGACGACCGGACCCTCGAAGGAGTCGTCGCGCTGGTGGAACGAGTTCCGGCGCGAGGTGATCGCCGACGCGCAGAGCCGGGGCCTCTGCCTCGACATCCTCGACGGGAAGACGGTCAAGCGGCTCACGATCGCCGCGCTCGGTCCGGCGGCGGTTCTCTGGGCCCTGACGAGCTTCTCGGCCGGAGCGGTCTACTGGGTGGTCGCCGGCGCCTTCTTGGGCGTGGTCATGGCGCGACACACGCAGCGCGACACGCCGGCCGGCCTCTCCGCCGCGTCGCACTGGCTCGGCGTCCGCGCGAAGCTCGCCGAGGACGAGGTCTTCCGGGAGCAGCCGCCGATCGCCGTCGCGATGTGGGAGCGGCACCTCGCCTACGGCGCCGCATTCGGCGCCGCGCCTGGAGCGATCCGCGCGATCCCGATGGGCGCGGAGTCCGATACGCGCGGCTGGACGTCCTACGGCGGCGCTTGGCGCGCCGTCCAGATCAAGTACCCGGACACGCTGCCGGCCGGCTGGGGCACGCACCCTGGCCTCGCCTTGTTTCACTCGCTCCTTTGGGGTGCCATCTCCGTCTTCGTCCTAGCCGTGGTCGCTCCGACGGTGCGCGACGTCGCGCCGGACGCAGGCGCGACCGAGCTCGTGATCGCCCTCCTCCTCGTCGTCGTTCCGGCCGTGGCCGCGGTCATCCTGGGCGTCGGGGCCCTCCGGGCCCTGGCCGACCTCTGGTCGACGCGGGAGGTGACCGGCCAGATCCTGCGCCTCCGGACCTACGGCTCGGACGACAAGAAGCGCTGGTACGTCGCCGTCGACGACGGCTCGCGCGCGTCCACGATCCGCGCCTGGCGCGTGAAGCCCGAGCTCTACTCGGGGCTAACGCAGGGAGAGGTCGTCACGGCCACGGTCACGCCGAATCTTCGCTACGTCCGCTCGATCGCGCCCGTCGACACCGGCGCCAGCAGCCTGGAGCGCACCGAGGCTATGTCGTCCTCGCCGAGCCCGGCCGAGCGCACGTAGGCCTCGGCGTCGAGCCATTCCAGGAGGTCGAGGAGAAGCGCGCGGGCCGACGTCTTCTTGCGGGTCAGGATCTTGTCGATGAGCGAGGCGCTCGTCCTCCCGCCGCAGTGGACGAGGACGCCCCCCGGCCCCGCGCGGACCTCCGCCCAGAACTCTGTGTCGTCGGAGCGGACGACGGCGCCCCAGCGGGTCTCGCGGCTGTCGACGATGCGGCCGCCGAGGTCGCGGCGTTGAAGCAGCCGTCCAGTCGAGGTGGCGATCCAATTTAAGTTGCTTCTTACGTTAGAAAATGCTTACACTACGCCCCAGTGGAGGCCGCATTAAAGGCGATCGCCGCGCCGGCGCGGCGCCAGATCCTCACGCTCGTCCGCGACGGCGAGCTCTCCGCGGGTGAGATCGCAGGGCACTTCGACGTGACGAGGCCGGCGGTCTCGCAGCATCTGAGCGTCCTGAAGGAGGCGGGGCTCGTGAGCGAGCGACGCAACGGCACGCAGCGCCTCTACCGGGCGCGGCCCGAGGGGCTCGCGCAGCTGAAGGCGTTCCTGGAGGAGTTCTGGAACCAGCGCCTCGACGTCCTCAAGACCGAGGCAGAACGAGAGGAGGCAGAGAAGCATGGAAGCGACGACTGAGACCACCACCGTCGAGCGGGAGATCGCGATCGCCGCGAGCCCCGAGACCGTCTGGCAGTTCCTCGTCGACCCCGAGAAGGCCACACGCTGGATGGGCGAGACCGCCTCGCTCGACGCGCGGCCCGGCGGCGATTACCGCGTCGGCGTCATCCCCGGGCATACCGCGGCCGGCGAGTTCGTCGAGGTCGACCCACCGCGCCGGCTCGTCTGGACGTGGGGCTGGGAGCCGGGCGCCGAGGGGCCGAACCCCGTGCCGCCCGGCTCGAGCACGATCGAGATCGAGCTTCTGCCCGCCGGCGAGGGGACGACGCTGCGGTTCCGCCACTTCGACCTGCCGAGCGCCGAGGCCGCGCAGTCGCACGCGCACGGCTGGGATCACTACTTCGAGCGGCTCGTGGTGGCGGCGCGCGGCGACGACCCCGGCCCGGATCCCTGGCTCAGCGGCGAGATGTAACGGCGGCTTCTAGCCCTTCAAGTCCGGAAGCTGCACGGACGAGATCTGGCCGCCTGCGCGCCTCGTCGTCACCGCTCCACTTCGTGCGCCGGCTGGAAGCTCGGCGAACGCCACGTTTCCCTCGAGCGACACCGGCACGTTCGAGCCGTCGATCAAGAGCTCGACCCTGCGGAGATCGTCCGCCGCTAGCCCGACGAAGACGCCCGGCAGACCGTCGTCTCCGCCGCCGACCACAAAGGCCAGGCCGCTCCTCGCCGCCGCAGATCCTCCGGCGACGCAGACACCTCCGTAGCCGGTGAGGATGAAGCACGGCGTCCCGGCTCTGCTCTCGAGGCCGTAGACGTCGCCATGGCCCTTGCCGAGGTTCCTCCGCAGCAGCCGGACGGAATTGGCGTCGGCCGGAGCTGAGCCCGTCAGCTCCCCGACGTGTGCGACGAATCTCGCGACTTCGGCGGGGACACGTGCCTGCGGCGGGAGCGACGTGAGCCGCCCGACGCTGAACGTCGACGGCGCATAGTCGCCGCCGAGTGTCCCAGTCCGCTTGATCTCCCGCAGGGCGCGCTGGGCCTGCGCCACCGTGATGAGGCCGTTCGCGCTGAGCACGACTACCTCCTTGCGAAGGAACCACTCGCGCTCCTTCGGATCTGTCGGTACGCCCGGCTTCGTCGCGAGCGACTCGATGTCGACGTGCGGCTTCGGTTTCAGCGTGGGAGTTGCTTGGTCTCCGCCGCGCCCGAGGGCGCTGGCAGCGGTCGTTATCGCCGCGGTGAGTACGGCGAGCGCCACAGCGGCTTTGACGACTCTCCAGTCGGGTTTCATGGCTTCCCCCGATCTAGGTGTTGCCGGTGTCGCAGAAGTCGACCCGCACGGGGTAGAGGTTGGCCCCGGACGCTCCGCAATACGCCGTCCCATACGCAATCGTGCGCGAGTCGAAGATCGACCCCGTGTTGGACCACATCCAGGAGGTGGAGGTCCCATCAGTGCGTCCGTACTTCGTGCCCATGTACGGCGACCCGCCGCAGCAGGCGGTGAACCCGACGGCGTTGAACGTGTGGCTGTTCCACGCCGAGTTCGCCGATGAGCCGGCGTACCACAAGGCCGAGGTCACGTAGCGCTGGTACCACGCGCTGGCCGGCGAGGCGAACGCACAAGCAATCGCTCCGAACAGGGCGAGCGTCGCCAGGAAGTGCCGCGTTCCCGTCATGCCCTCGAAGGTAGTCTGAGAGCAGCGGCACCTAATGTCAATTCATATTTACATTTTGCTCAAGAGGTGGCGCCCGCGGGGCGCCGGCTACGCAGGAGTCGGCAGACCCTCGATCGCGTGCAGGGCCCGCTCGATTTCGCCCTCGTCCAGGTCGACGTCCTCGAGCTCGCCGGCGAAGTACTTGTCGTAGGCGCCCATGTCGAAATGGCCGTGGCCGGAGAGGTTGAAGAGGATCGTCCGCTCCTCTCCCGCCTCGTCGGCGGCCTTCGCGACCTGGAGCGTCCCGTGGATCGCGTGCGCGGCCTCGGGCGCGGGCAGGATCCCCTCGCTCCCGGCGAAGAGGACGGCCGAGGCGAAGACGTCGTTCTGGAGGTAGGCCTCCGCGCGGATCAGCTCGTCGCGCACGAGCTGCGAGATCAGCGGCGCGACGCCGTGGTAGCGCAGGCCGCCCGCGTGGATCGGCGCCGGGACGAAGTCGTGCCCGAGCGTGTGCATCGCGACGAGCGGCGTCAGCTTGCTCGTGTCGCCGAAGTCGTAGGCGTAGACGCCGCGGGTGAGCGTCGGGCAGGCGGCGGGCTCGCAGGCGAGGACGTCGATGTCGCGGCCGGCGATCTTCTCGCGCAGGAACGGGAAGGCGAGGCCGGCGAAGTTCGAGCCGCCGCCGACGCAGCCGACGACGACGTCCGGGAACGCGCCGGCCATGTCCATCTGGGCCAGGGCCTCCTGGCCGATCACGGTCTGGTGCAGGAGCACGTGGTTGAGGACCGAGCCCAGCGAGTAGGCGGTGTCGTCGCGGCCGGCCGCGTCCTCGACCGCCTCCGAGATCGCGATCCCGAGGCTCCCCGGCGAGTCCGGATGCTCCTCGAGGATCGCGCGGCCCGACTGCGTGTGGTCGGACGGGCTCGGGACGATCTCCGCGCCCCAGGCCTGGATCATCGAGCGCCGGTTCGGCTTCTGCTCGTACGAGATCTTGACCATGTAGACCTTGCACTCGAGCCCGATCAGCTTGCACGCGAAGGCGAGCGCGCTCCCCCACTGGCCCGCGCCCGTCTCGGTCGAGAGGCGCGTCCGGCCTTCCTTCTTGTTGTAGAACGCCTGCGCGACCGCCGTGTTCGGCTTGTGGCTGCCCGGCGGGCTGACGCCCTCGTACTTGTAGAAGATGCGGGAGCGGGTGCCGATCGCCTGCTCGAGCCGGTGCGCCCGGTAGAGCGGCGTCGGCCGCCAGAGGCTGTAGATGTCGAGGACTTCCTCCGGGATCGGGATCTCCGGCTCCTCGGAGACCTCCTGGAGGATGAGCGCCATCGGGAAGATCGGCGAGAGGTCGTCCGGCCCGACCGGCTGCCCGGTGCCGGGGTGCAGCACCGGCTGGGGCGCCGTGGGCATATCGGAGCGGACGTTGTACCAGCGCCGCGGCAGCTGGGACTCCTCGAGGAGGAACTTGGTCTGGGTCCCAGCGGCGGCTCGGGTTTGCTGCACGGCATGAGCATAGTCCGGCTCGCCGTCTCGTGCAGATGAGGCGGCCGGACGCAAAGTGCTTGATGCAGATGAAGTTCCGAACGGGTTGCGTGCGGACGTCACTTGCACCGCGACCTCCGCGCGAGACTCGCGGTCACTGCACGAGCGGGCCACCGAGCCTGTTCAGCTCACCACTGATCGCAACTCGCACAGTGTCCCGCAGCGCTCGCAACCAATCGAGCTCCGCACCTTGCATTGTGGTGAGGAGCGCGTTTGCGTACCAAGGATGTGACTGCTGAAGAGGATCCGACACCACAAACGCGCCGTAGTGAACGGTCGCATTCCGGCGGGCGTACCAGCATCGAACCGCTTCGTAAAGATTCGCGGCTGGAGCCAGACTGGTCGTTTCGTTCGCGAGCGTGAAATCAGTCTTCAAGAGTTCGTACACGCGCGGTGCGGCATAGGTCGTCGTGTTGTGATTCCCGGGCCAAGGCGTCCCGTCGAGCCTTGTGACCGGCGTGCCCGATGGCAGGCGCGCACCGCTTAGAACTTCGATGATGCTCCAGTAGCGAAAAAATGCAGCATCGATGTCGGGCTCGGCGACAGCTTGCGCGAGAAGGTCAAGCAGGACCGCGAGCAATGCGTCGGCGACCGTAGCTGCGTTCTGAGCGAGGAGCGTATGCTGGTCCTCACCCGCTGCGAGGCCGCCGTGGAGATTGCCGAGATAAATCTGATCTTCGTGGTAGACGCGCACCTCGCCTGAAAGGACGTCTTCAATGACCGTGGCGATTGGACGTCCGCGCGCGAGCCTGTTGAGCGCCAGCAGATCGAGAATCCGGTTACGTTCGGATGCTGCGAAGTCGAACGCGAGATCGATGTTCGCTGCTTTTACGTGTGGCATGACGATCAGCGACCACGGACGATTGGAACTGCTCTGTTTCTGCCACCACTCAGTGTCCATCGGTTCGTGGAAGTCGAGTCTTTCGAGCAGGTGGTTCAAAAGCGCTGCCTCGTCTGCGCCTGAGCTACCGGTCGAGGTGGGAATCAGCTGTACGCCTGGTAGCCGCAATGGTGTCCTCAACAGCAGCCGCTCGATGACGCTAACGACACGGAAAGTGGGCGCACCGGCCCCGCCGGGTCCGATCGCGGTTTCGTATCGCGCTGCCTGAGCTGCCTCGAGCTCCTGCTTTCTTCGTTGTAGATCTTCGGCTGAGGGATTCGCGATTTCGCCATTGAGTAACGCCTGCGCCACCGGAAGCGCCCCCGGTTGATCCCAGACCCGCTCGCCGCTTGGTGTGATGACGCGGAGCCTCGCAAGCTCAAGAAGTGTTTCCTCCCCGACGGTGAGGCTCCAGTCGACCTTGAACACGCCCTGTTGGTCGACCGCGCCCGGAACCGTTGCGACCCACCGCGTCACGATCTCACTTGTGCCGCGGATATCGATTTGCGCCGCACACCCCCCAAAGTCCGGAAGACCGTCGATCCGGCAGGTCAGCGTCTCGCCGTCGTTGGCAGCCGCCGGGGAGAGATCAGCAGTAAGCATTCGGGGGACATGCTTGCACCCCCGTCTCAGGTCGGGTACACGCGGCCGGACAATCGGAGCCGTGTACTCGATCAGTGTCCGTGGAGCTCAGGCGGCGGCCTCGCGCCTCCCGGAAACCCTCGCCGACCCTACGGCGAGCAGCCGGTCGATCTGCTCGGGCGGGACCGGGCGCGCGAACAGGAAGCCCTGCGCTAGATCGCAGCCGAGCTCGCGCAGGGACGTCAGCTGCCCGTCGGACTCGATTCCCTCGGCGATCGCGAGCAGGCCCAGCGCGTGGGCCAGCGAGACCAGGTTCGCGGTGATCGCCGCGTCCTTCGCGTCGTGCTCGATGCCTTGGACGAACGAGCGGTCGACTTTGATCATGTCGACCGGGAAGCTCCGCAGCTGGCCCAGGGACGAGAAGCCGGTGCCGAAGTCGTCGACGGCGATTCGCACGCCGAGCTCGTGCAGCTCCTGGAGCTCGCCCCGCGCCCGCTCGCCGGCATGGCCTTCCTGGACGAGCGCGGTCTCGGTCACCTCGAGGCCCAGGAAGCCCGGCGGCAGCGCCGCGGCCTCGAGAGTCTCGTGCACTAGTGCACTAACCCCGCCCGCCGAGAGCTGCTTCCCCGAGAAGTTGACCCACGTGACGAACCCCTCCGGAAGTACTCCGGCCCGCACCCACCGCGCCGTCTGCGCGCACGCCGAGCGGAGCACGAACTCGCCGAGCGGCACGATCAGCCCGGTCGCCTCGGCAATCGGGATGAACTCCCCGGGCGGAACGGATCCGCGCCCGGGCGACTGCCACCGCAGGAGCGCCTCGACGCCCACGATCGCGCCGGTGTCGAGCGTCATCTCGGGCTGGTAGTGGAGGCTGAACTCGCCGCGCTGGAGCCCGAGCCGCAGCTCGTGCTCCATCCCGAGCAGCTCGCCGAGCTCGCGGGCCATCTCGTAGCGGAACACCTCGTGCCGCCCGCGGCCGGCCTCCTTCGCCGCGTACATCGCGAGGTCGGCCTGCCGGATCAGCTCCTCGCTCTCGCCCGCGCCTCCCGCGTGCATGGCGATGCCGACGCTCGCTCCGAGAGCCAGCTCGTGGTCGGCAATCCGGATCGGCTCTGAGAGGTTCCGCACAAGACGGTTTGCCGCGGCGACGGCCTGCGCCTCGTTCGTCCCCTCGAGCAGCAGCGCGAACTCGTCGCCGCCGAAGCGGGCCAGCGTATCGGCAGGCCGCGTGACCTCGCCGAAGCGCCCCGCGACTTCCTCGAGCAGCTGGTCGCCCGCGTCGTGGCCGAGGCTGTCGTTGACCTGCTTGAAGCCGTCGAGGTCGAGCATGAGCACGGCGAGGCCCTCCTGCGACCGCTCCGAGCGGGCGAGCGACTGGTCGAGCCGGTCGCGGAAGAGGGCGCGGTTCGGCAGGCCGGTCAGCCCGTCGTGGAAGGCCTGGTGCGTCAGCTCCTCCTCAAGCCGCACGCGCTCGGTGACGTCGCGGGCGTTCAGCACGATCCCGCGGATCTGGCGGTCGGCGCGAAGGTCGGTGACGTGCGCCTCGAGGTGGCGCCACTCGCGGAACTCGTTCGCGACCCGGAAGACGATCTCGTGCGGCTCACCGTGCTCGTAGGCGGCGCAGACCAGGGGCCGGTCGTCCTCGTGCACGAAGCGCAGGAAGCCGTCGCCGAGCAGATCCTCCTCCGCGTGGCCGAGCATGTTCGCGACCGACTCGCTCGCGTAGCGGCAGCCACCGTGCCCGAAGACGAGCACGAGATCCGTGGACGAGGTGACGAGGCTGCGGAAGTGCGCGGTCTGGCGGCGGGTGGCGGCGATGAGGCCGAAGGCGAGGAGGAGCGAGGTGAGCAGGCCGACCGCTCCGAGCACGATCTCGATGACGATCAGGCGGGAGATGCTGCGGTCGTCCTCGGCGGCGATCGTCCGCGCGGCGTTCAGCGACACGTTGGAAGTCAGCGCCGAGAGCACCCGCAGACGCTCGACCGGGTCGCGGACGCTCAGCCGCTCGTCGGCCGTCAGTCTGATCCCGGTCACCGGCCGGCCGGCGAGCACCGCCGCGCCGGTCTCCGTCAGATCCCGGACCAGCCGCCGCCCCTGCTGGAGCTGGGCGCGGATCGTCCCGCCGGTCGCGCGTGGGAGCGGGGTCTCGTCGTCGTCGCCGTCGACTGCGGGAGCGACCCCGCCGTTCAGCAACACGTCGGCGCTCTCGCCGAGGAGCTTGCCGGTGTTCGCGGGATCGGCTTGAGCGCCGGCTCGCGAGAGCAGGATCTCCTGCACGTAGCGCTCGGCGAGGGTGCGCTGGCGCGCCGCGACCTCGAGCACCGACGCGCGATGCTGCGAGCCGCGGGTCGCCCAGATCGAGACTGTCACGGTGAGGGTCGAGAAGAGCGCGAAGGTCGCGAGGATCCCGGTGATCGTCCGCCGCCCGCGCGTCGCGAACGGCCTGAACGCCTGGCGGCGGCGCCGAATCACGAGCCCACCACCAGCTTCCTGTGCATGCCGCCGAGGTAGTGGCCGGACATGTTGCAGAAGAGCTCGTAGGTCCCAGGCGCGAGGTGCAGCCGCAGCGTCCTCACGCTGTACGGCTGCCCGGGCTCGAGCGCACCGGCGATCGTCGGCTCGAGCTTCTCCTCGCTGACCGTGGTGCCGTCCCGGCGAAACGGCAGCCGCGAGCCGCGCACGCGTACGACGATCAGCTCATGCGCGTCGGGGCCGCGATTGCGTACCGAGAGGAGTAGGTCGCCCGAGCGGACGTGCCTCGGTGCGGAGATCCGGAAGTCGCGCTCGGTGATGCGGACGCGCGTCGCATGGGCGTCGGCGGCGGGCCGGCCGCTTCCGCAGCCGGCGACCGCGAGCAGCACGAACGAGACGGGTGCAAGTAGCCGCAGTCGCACCCCGATTGTTTCGACCGCTACGAGGGGCTCAGATCACACCCAAATGGGGGACGCCTGTGATGCTCACGACGCGGTCGAAGTGCTCCGACATGCGCGCGACGAGCGCCCGCGGAGACGGACGTAGACGCCACTCGGACACGCGGGAGACCCTCGCCGCAGCCGAGAATCACCTCGATCGACACTCGCGCTCTCGCGGCTCTTAGCCCAAACTTAAGCCGGCGTGGTCTCCTATCGAGAGCGCCCACGAGGAGAGGAGCAGAGCCGTGACCGAGCCACCGCCCAGCCCGCCCACGCCCGCAGAGGCGAACGAGCGCCTCGAGCAGGCGCTCTTCGAGATCAGGCGGGTGATCGCCGGCCAGGACGCGATGCTCGAGCGCGTGCTCGTGTGCCTGCTGGCGCAGGGTCACCTGCTGATCGAGGGCGTCCCGGGCCTCGCCAAGACGCTCACCATCAAGACGACGGCCAGCGTGCTCGGCGGCACGTTCTCGCGGATCCAGTTCACGCCCGACCTCGTGCCGTCGGATCTCGTCGGCACGCGCGTCTACCGGCCCGGCGAGGGCGTCTTCGACACGGAGCTCGGGCCCGTCTTCTGCAACTTCCTGCTCGCCGACGAGATCAACCGCGCGCCGGCGAAGGTGCAGTCCGCGCTCCTCGAGGTGATGCAGGAGCGCCAGGTGACGATCGGCCACACGACCTACCCCGTCCCCGAGCCGTTCCTCGTCATGGCGACGCAGAACCCGATCGAGTCGGAGGGGACGTACCCGCTGCCCGAGGCGCAGATCGACCGCTTCATGCTCAAGGTCGTGATCGGCTATCCGGAGCACGACGAGGAGCTCACGATCGTCCAGCGGCAGCTCGTCGACCAGCCCGAGCTGCGGCAGGCCCTCTCTCTCGAGGATCTCAAGGCGCTACAGCGCGCGGTGTTCGACGTCTACGTGGATCCCGCCCTCGTCAGCTACGCGGTCGCGCTGGCCACGGCCACGCGCGACCCGGCGGGGCACGGCGTGCCGCGGCTCGCCGCCTACGTCGCCTACGGCGCCAGCCCGCGCGGGCCGATCAGCCTGGTGCAGTCGGCGCGGGCGCTCGCGCTCGTCCGCGGCCGCGAGTACGTGCTGGCCGAGGATCTCGGCGCGCTGGCGAAGGACGCGCTGCGGCACCGGCTCGTCCTCACCTACCAGGCGCTCGCCGAGGAGGTGAGCCCAGACACGATCCTCGACGAGGTACTCGCCGCGGTCCCGGTCCCGCGCACCGACCTCGCCGACGAGAGCGCCGCTTGAGCGTCGTCCGCGTCCTCCAGCGCGCCCCGACCCCCGAGCGACCCGGCCCGGGGCCGATGCCCGACGCGCTCCTGCGGGCCCTCGACATCACGATCGGCCGGAGGGTCGACTCCCTGCTCGCCGGCGACTACCGCTCGACGCTGCACGGCGACGGCACTGAGTTGGCGCAGGTCCGGCCCTACGTGCCCGGCGACGACGTGCGCCTGATCGACTGGAACGTGACGGCGCGGACGCTAGAGCCGCACGTGCGCGTGCACCTCGCCGAGCGTGTCCTCGTGACGTGGCTCGTGCTCGACACGTCGCCGTCGATGCACTTCGGCACGGCCGACCGGCGCAAGGCCGACGTCGCCGAGGGCGTGGCGATCGCGGTCGGTCACGTCGCGACGCGCCGCGGGAACCGGCTCGGCGCGGTCACCTTCGGCGACGCGAGCCCGCGCGCCGTGCCGCCGCGGCAGGGACGGGTCGGGCTGCTCGGGCTGCTCGCGGCGCTCCGCGCCGAGGGTCGCGAGGACGGAGCCGGTGCGACCTCGCTCGGCGAGGCGATCGACCGCGCCGGCGCGATGGCGCGGCAGCGCGCCCTGGTCGTGCTCGTCTCCGACTTCCGCGGCCCACGTGACTGGCGGCGGCCGCTGCTCGCGCTCGCCGGCCGCCACGACGTCGTCGCCGTCGAGATCCGCGACCCGCGCGAGCAGGAGCTCCCGAACATGGGCGAGCTCTGGCTCGTCGATCCCGAGACGGGCCGGCAGCTGCGGGTCGACACGCGGAGCGCGAGCCTGCGGGCGCGGTTCGCGGTCGCCGCGGCGGCAGAGCGGGACGACGTCGCGGCGACGCTTGCGGCCCTCGGCGTCCGCCACGTCGTTCTCTCGACGGCAGGCGAGTGGCTCCGGCCGCTCACGGTCTTCCTGCGCCGGAGGACGCGCTGAGCTTCCAGTGGCCCGAGGCGCTGGCGGCCCTTGCGGTCGTGCCGCTGCTCGCCGGCCTGTACGTCGTCCACGAGCGCCACCGCGCGCGGGCCGGCTCCCGCTTCGGGAATCCCGCGCTCCTGCCCAACGTCGTCGACCGCCGGCCGGGCCTCCTCCGGCACGTCCCGCTCGCCGTGCTCCTCGTCGCGCTCGCGGCGATGATCGTCGGCGTCGCCCGCCCGCACGCGACGGTGACCGTCCGGCGGGAGGAGGCGACCGTCGTGCTCGCGATCGACGTCTCGCGCTCGATGGGCGCCAAGGACGTCACGCCGACGCGGCTCGGCGCCGCGCGGGCCGCGGCCAGGGCGTTCCTCGCCAAGGTGCCGGAGAAGTTCCGGGTCGCACTCGTGTCGTTCGGCTCCCGCGCCGTGGTCGTCGTCGCGCCGACGGAGGACCGTTCGCTCGTCGCGGACGGGCTCGACTCGCTGCGGCCCGGCGAGGGGACGGCGCTCGGCGACGCCGTCGCCATCTCGGCGCGGCTCGGCCACAAGCCGGGGGCGCGTGAGGGAGAGCAGCCGCCGAGCGCGGTGCTCCTGATCTCCGACGGCGCGCAGATGGGCGGCACCGTGCCACCCAACCGCGCCGTCCGCCTCGCTCGCTCGAACCACGTCCCGGTCTACACGGTGGTCGTCGGGACCGAGGGAGGCGTCGTCGAGGCCAAGATCGCGGGCGGCTTCACGGCGACGATCCGCGTCCCGCCGAATCCGGACACGCTCCGCGCGGTTGCGAGAGAGACCGGCGGCCAGTTCTACACGGCGACGAGCGACCGCAGGCTGCGGGAGGTCTACGAGCGGCTCGGCTCGCGGCTCGGGCATCGGAAGAAGTCGCGGGAGATCACGGACGTCTTCGCCGCCAGCTCGGCCGCGCTCCTGCTCGCCGGCGGCGCCCTCTCGGCATTCTGGTTCCGGAGGTTCCCGTGAGGCGCGTGCTGGGTCTCGTCACGCTCGTCTGCGCAGCGCTCGCGGTCGGTGCGACACGAGCCGAAGCCACGCAGGAGTGCCGGGGCCTGATGGTCTGCGTGCGCGTGGTCGGGCCGTGGGTCGTCGTCCCCGCGCGGAGCGGCGCGCAGCGCCCGCGCGTCGAGTTCGAGCTCGCGTGCCCGCGCCGCTACCTCGTCGGCGGCCTCGACGCCGAGCTCAGCGACCCCGCGATCCACGTCTCGTTCCAGGGCAAGGTCGGCAGTCCCGTCGCGCCGGGGATCACCACCTCGCGGAAGGCGGTCTTCGTCGGCACCTTCGTCGGCTCGTCCAGGCGTTCGGTCACGTTTCGGCCGCATATCGGCTGCGTCCCGGCGAACGGAGCCGGCGGCAGGATCCCGACCGCCGCGACGGTCTTCCGCCCGGGCCAGCCTGCCGTGCGGCGCGTCCGTACGCTGAGGGTCGTGCCCGGACGCACGCGCTTCGTCGCCGCAGGCTGCGCCTCGGCCGAGCGCCTCGTCGCCGGCTCGCACGCCGTCGGCTTCTACACCTCGCGGCCGCCGGCCGCGCGGCTCGTGGCGGCCGTCGCGACGCGGCAGAGCCTCGCCCGCGACCACGTCACCGTCGGCGCGCGGGGCGGCGCGGCGCTCGGGCGCGTGCGAGCCATCGTCCAGATCTCGGCGATCTGCGCGGGCGGTAAATGAGCTTCGGCCACCCGCTCCTGCTGCTGACCCTGCTCGTCGTCCCGGCGGCGATCCTGGCTCTGCGCCTCGCCGAGCGCCGGCGGATGCGCTACGCCGTCCGGTACACGAATCTCGACGTGCTCGCCGGCGTGGTGGCCGGCCGCCAATGGCGGCGCTACGTCCCGACGAGCCTGGCTCTCCTCGCGCTCGCCGTCCTCTGCGTCGCGCTGGCGCGGCCGCACGCGACGTCGCTCGTCCCGAAGGAGCGGGCGACGGTGATCCTCGTGCTCGACGTCTCGGGCTCGATGCAGGCGAGCGACGTGCGCCCGAGCCGGCTAGCCGCCGCACAGCGGGCGGTCCGCGGCTTCCTCGAGCGCGTGCCGTCGCAGGTTCGCATCGGGCTCGTCGCGTTCTCGGGCGACGCGCAGGTCGCGGCGATCCCGACCACCGACCGCGCGCTCCTCCGTCAGTCGCTCGACGGCATCGGCACCTTCCCGGCCTTCGGAGGGACGGCGATCGGCGACGCATTGGCCGTCGCGGTCGACCTCGCCAAGCAAGCCGTCTCGGGCGGGAGCTCGCCGCTCGCGTCGCTCAGCGCCGCGCCGTCCGACACGAAGGGGCTCGCCTCGATCCTCTTCCTCTCGGACGGGCACCAGACCCGCGGCGTCCTCGAGCCGCTCCAGGGCGCGGAGCGCGCCAAGGCCGCGGGAATCCCCGTCTACACCGTTTCGCTGGGAACGCCCGGAGGCGTCGTCACGCGCGAGTGGGACGGCGTCGCCCGGACGATCCCCGTGCCGCCCGACCCCGCCACGCTGCAGGCGATCGCGCAGACGACCGGCGGCAAGTTCTACGAGGCGCGGAACGCGGGCTCGCTGCACGCGGCGTACTCGAAGCTCGGGTCGAGTCTGGGCCGCGCGCCCGGCAAGACCGAGGTAACGTACGCGTTCCTCGCCGGCGCCGCCGGGCTGCTGATCGCCGCTGGTTTCCTTTCTGCGCTCTGGTCGCCGCGACTGCCTTAATCACCTTTTAAGCCGCGCGACATGGGTCTGTAAGACCGCGTTCCTAGCCTGCTTCCCACCCGAGGAAGGAGGTCGAGATGCGCTCGAGAATCGCACTCGCGGCAGTCGCCGCGGTCGCCGCCGCCATCGTGGCCGCGCCGGCCATGGCTACGACTGGGAAGGGGTCGCTCTTCCACGACGGTGCCGTCGTCGGCACGGTCGTCGTGCCGGCGCACGTCGCTCCCGGAAGCGGCAGCGACCCGTTCTACGAGGTCACGAACGGCGTCGACGGCCAGCTCGGCATCGCCGGAGTGGCTCCGGGCGACGGGCCGTACCACGGCGGCGACTGGCAGGTCTGGGTCGTGACGTTCAACGACGGCGTCACGCCGTACCTGCTCACATCGGACGAGGCCGTCCTCGCCGCCGAGGCGGCCGGCGACGTCACCGTCACCCGAGCACCGGACGCGGACTTCCGCTGTCCGATCACCTAGGCAGGCCGCGGAGAGGGGCGCTCGGGCGCCTCTCTCCGCGTCCTGCCGACTAGCGAACGAGCGCGCCGCTCGGGCGCATGACGAGCCAGGTGCCGCCGAACTCGGCGACGTTCTGGCAGGAGACCTGGCCGGGCCTGCGGTCGCCGACGTAGTAGTAGAGCGGCCGCCCGTTGTACGTGATCTGCCGTCGCCCGTCGCGCCGCCGGGTCGTCCCGATCAGCGAGCGCTTCACACCCTTGCCGGCGACGAGCCGTCCGCCGGCGAAGTAGACGGGCCAGGCGCGGGCGCACGCGCCGTAGCAGCGACTGCTCCCGCCGCGGCGGTCGCGGGTGAAGGCGTAGAGCGCACGTCCTCGACCGTCGAAGAGGATGGAGCCGTAGCGCGAGCCGTGGACGGTCAGGGTGGTCTGAGCGGCGGCCGAGGCGCGAGCCACTCCGGAGCCGGCGGCGAACGTCGCGGCGACGACGACGAGGATGGCGAGTACGAGGGAACGCACGATGGCTGACCTCCTTTGGTGAGTTACGTCATCCCAACGCCGCGCGCGTTACGCCACCCTCTCGCAACCCTTACGAGATCCTGAAATCTCCGCCGCGGCACCCTTGGACGAGCACAATCCGCGTATGACCACGGTTCTGGTCGTGGACGACGAGCCCGTCGTGCGCGAGGTCGTCGTCAAGTACCTCGAGCGGGAAGGCTTCCGGACGCTCGAGGCGGCCGACGGCGACAGCGCGCGCGAGCTCCTCGAGCGCGACTCGCCCGGGCTCGTCGTGCTCGACCTGATGCTGCCGGGAACGGACGGGCTCGAGCTCTGCCGCTGGATCCGCGCACGCTCGGACCTGCCCGTGATCATGCTGACGGCGCGCGGGGAGGAGGCCGACCGCATCGTCGGTCTCGAGCTCGGCGCCGACGACTACGTCACGAAGCCGTTTTCGCCCCGTGAGCTCGCGGCGCGGGTGCGGACGGTCCTGCGGCGGTCTGGCCCCGGCGGCACGAAGGCCGACCACTTGTCGTTCGACGGCCTCGAGATCGACGGGGCGACGCGCGAGGTGCTGCGCGAAGGCGAGCCGCTGCGGCTGACGGCGAAGGAGTTCGACCTCCTCTACTTCCTCGCGCGCCACCCGCGGCGCGTCTTCTCGCGGCAGCAGCTGATGGATCGGGTCTGGGGCTACGAGGCGGCGCTCGACACCGGCACCGTCACGGTGCACATCCGGCGGCTGCGGGAGAAGATCGAGCCGGACCCGTCGCGGCCGCGGTTCCTCGAGACGCTCTGGGGCGTCGGCTATCGGTTCGTGCCGTGATCGAGCTCGCGGTGATCGTCGCCTCCGCTGCGCTCTGCGCGGGACTCGGCGCGGCGGCACTGCTCCGCCTGCTGCCGACGGTGAGGCTCCAGCTCGCGGGACTCGCCCTCCTCTCGGCCACGGTTCCGCTGGCCACCGTCCTCCTCTCCGGCTGGGTCATGTTCCACATGGGCGCCGACGTGAAGATCCTCGCCGTGTCGGCGGCGGCCGCCTTCGCCTCGGTCGGCGCCGCGCTCCTGCTCGCCCGATCGATCGCGCGCCGAATCGACCGCCTGCGCGCGGCGTCGATCGAGCTCGCGGGCGGCGACCTCGCGGTGACGGCGCCCGAGGAAGGACCGGCCGAACTCGCCGAGCTCGCCGCCTCGTTCAACGAGATGGCCTCGCGTCTTGCCCAGCTCTTCGACGCCCGCCGTGAGCTCGTCGCCTGGGCGAGCCACGACCTCCGCACGCCGCTCGCGTCGATGCAGGCGATGCTGGAGGCGCTCGAGGACGGCCTCGCCGAGCCGGACGACTACCTTCCGGCCTTCAAGGAGCAGGTGCGAACGCTCGCCATGCTCGTCGACGACCTGTTCGAGCTGGCGCGAATCGACGCCGGCGCGCTGACGCTCGAGCTGCGCCGCGCGGAGCTCGCCGGCTTGATCGACGCGTGCCTCGGCGGGCTCGAGGCCGAAGCGCGAGCGCGCCACGTGAAGCTCGAGGCCCGAGTCGCCGAGGACGCCGTCGCGTGGTGCGCCCCCGACCAGGTGCAGCGCGTGCTCGTCAACGTCCTCACGAACGCGCTCCGGCACACGCCCTCGGACGGCTCGGTCGCCGTGCTCGTGGAGCCGCGGCCGGACTGGCTCCAGGTGACGGTCGAGGACACCGGCGACGGCCTCGAGCCCGAGGCCCGGGAGCGGATGTTCGAGCGCTTCTGGCGCGGCGACGCTGCTCGAACCTCGCGCGTTGCGGGAGCCGGTCTCGGCCTCGCGATCGCGCGCGGCCTCGTCGAGGCGCAGGGCGGCCGGATCTGGGCCGAGCCTCGCTCCGGCGGCGGCGCGAGGGTCTGCTTCACGCTGCCGCGCGACCCCGTCTTGCGAACGGCTTAAGCCCGCGTCAGAGGCTCACGACCCGGTCGAACTCCTCGGTCATGTGCGCGAACTCGGGCGGCGTCATCCAGCTCGCCTGCAGCCATGCGATGTCTTCGTCGGTCGCCCCACGGGCGACTGCGCAGCCCTTTCAGACATACACCGGGACCTGATTGTCGAGGAGCTTCTGGAAGAGCTCGCGCGCCGGAGGGACGCCGACGCCCTCGACGCGCTCGGCCGTCGCTCGGTCGACGAGCTCCGTCGCGTCGCCGGCGAGGACGACCACGCACTCCTGACCCGCATCCACGGAGCCGTTCGCCGCGATGTGGAGCGGGAGCGAGGCCCTCGTCGGGTCGCCCGCCCCCGTGGTCGCGAGATAGAGCACCTTCATCCGGCACCTCCTAACGTGATCTGCCCCTTCTTCGTCGGCTTGACGTTGATCGTGATCGTCACCGTCCCGCCGCTCGCGATCGTGCCGAGGCTGCACGAAACCAGGGCCTTCTCCGGCTTCAGCGAGCAACGTGCCTTGGGTCGTCGAGGTCGAGCCGTACCCGGCGTTCTTCGGCAGCTGGTCGGTGGCGGTCACGCTGGTTGCGGCCTCGGGGCCGTTGTTCGTGACCTTCACCGTGTACGTGAGGTTCTGGCCGATGTGCACCGGGTCGGGCGAATCGGTCTTCGTCACGGCGAGATCGGCGGCCGGGGCGCAGCCGATCGTGTACTGCGTGCCGCCGCGGGAGATGTCGCGCTTCCCGTTCACCTGCGAGGTGAAGCTCTGCCCGCGAAGCCCGACGAGCACCGAGCCGGGCGCGACGGCCGTCCCGTGCGTGACGAACGGGTTGAGGCTCGACAGCGGCACCTTCATCGTGATCGTGTTCGTCGCCGTGTCGAACGATCCGGTCGCCGTGCCCTGCCGCGTGTACGAGATCGACCCATCGGAGTTCCGGACCGCCGTCCCGAAGGCGAACTGCGGCTGCGTCGGGTCGGTCGAGGCGCGCAGGTAGAACTGGTCGCCGCGGTCGGAGAGCCCGAAGCTGCAGTCGCCCGTCGGGCTCAGCACCGAGTTCGGGGCGTTGGCGGCGAAGCTCACCCGCCAGTTGAGCCCGGCCGGAAGCGCTGCGAGCGAGCCCGAGACCTTCGTGCTCGTCACGAGCTGCGTGCTCGCACCGATTCCCTCGCAGCCGTACTTCACCGACAGGACGTCGAGCGGGTCGTCCGTCGGCGTGACCACGAGGAGCGCGTCGGCGACGTCGTTCCGGAAGTCGGTCACCTGCGACCCCGCCTCCCCGCCGACGTCTGCGGCGCTCGGGTACGGACCCGACTGCGCGGCGGGCGCGGGTCCGGGCGAGGGCACGTCGCCCTTCGACGGGTTCAGCCCCGGCCCGCCGATCTGGTGCGTCACGTAGGTGTGCCCGTCGTAGTCGTTGTGGTCGTCGGTGTAGGCGATGACGGCCGCGCCGTTCGGGTCGAACGAGACCTGGAAGTAGTCGAGCAGGTTCCGGTTCGCCGTCCCGAGCGTCCCGCCGGTCGAGATGTTGCTCGCGTGGATGAAGTGGTCGCTCGCCGTGACCTGGCGGAACGTCGGATTCGCCGACGTCGCGTCGTAGCTCTGGGCGTAGAAGGCCTTCCAGTCGGCGCCGTCGACGTTCGACGCGCTCGAGCTCCCGTACCAGACGACGCCGACCGAGCCTGGTGTGGGGCCGGTCTCGAGCCACGGGAATAGGCTCGTCCTCGTGTCCGCGCCGTGGCTCACCTTCACCGGCTGGCTCCAGGTCGCGCCCTCGTCGAGCGAGTCGGCGAGGAAGATGTCGTGGCCGTCCGAGTACGCCACGTAGACGGTGCCGTTCGGGGTGCCGTCGTCGGCGACCTTCACGACGAAGAAGATGTTCGCCACGCTGCCCGTCGCGGCCTGGTGGCAGACGTAGTCGAGCGTCGTCGGAGCGACCCCGGGCGCCGGCGAAGTCCCCGTGCAGACCTGTCCGCTCGAGCCGCTGACGTACACCGTGCCGGTCGCTTGGTGCACGTCGATCTCGCCGACCTGTCCGATCGCACCGGCGCTCGCGGCCGGCCCGTACGTGAGGCCGCCGTCGTCCGAGCGCTGGATCTGCGTCACCGCCGGAGCGACCGTGCGGTAGAGGAGGTAGACGCTCGACTGGCCGTAGAACTCCTGCCACTGGCGGTCGTCGATCGGCGCGCCACCGGGCACGTTTCCGAGGGGGTTGTTGGTGAAGGTGACGCCCTTGTCGGTCGACTTGCCGACCGAGATGTTCGAGAGGACGAGGCTGGAGAAGGCGAGCGTGGGTGGATTCACGGTCGTGCCCGTCACCGGGTCGGGTCGGGACACGGCGAGATCGACGTCGCCTCCGCCGTCCGCGCCGACCGAGGTCTGCTCGTCACCCGTGAACGAGTCGGGCTGGCCGCGGCCAGACCCAGTTCCGGAGATACGGATCCGAGTTGAGGTCGTCGTACCACAGGTCGACCCCCGCCGGGACGCCGCGGATGCCGGTGACGTAGAAGTTTCCGGCGGTATCGGTCCGGCTGCTCGGCTCGCCGTCACGCGAGGCGACCGGCGCCTTCGTCGTCACGTTCGGGCTGAACGTGATGCCGCCGTCGACGTAGGTCGCCGTGCGGGCGGTGGGCTTGTTCTGCGCTTTCGCCGTCCCGTGGTACTGCTCGCCGGCGACCGAGAAGTAGACGACGTGGACCGTGTAGACACCGGTGCCCTCCGCCGACGGGTCGAACGTCGCCTCCTCGTCGGTGTCGGGCGCGCCGCTGCCGGAGTCGGCCACGATCGGGCCGGCGTTCGAGCCCTTGTGGACGTAGAGGTCGAAGTCGTTCGTCGGGATCAGCTACGAGATCCGGACGTCGACCACCTTGCCGGTCCAGTCGGCGAGCGTCCCCGAGACAGTCAGGGTGTACGTGTCGCAGTTGACGCCCTCGACGCAGGACGACTCACCGGCGGAGGCGCCGCCGAGAGCGGTGCCGTCCCACGCGACGCCCGGCCCGGTCGGGTTGACCGTCCCGGCCGGCGGATTGGCAGCCTCGGCGCCTCTTTGGGCCGATGCCACGAAGAACGCGCTCGCGAGCGCGAGCAGGAGCAAAAACGAGAGGCGAACCAGCGCTTTCACCGCAATCCCCCTATTTGAAGCGAATGGGTTCGCCCGCAGTCTTCCCTCAGGCGAACGACTCGCAACGCAGGCGCGTCCTCCTCGCGGACGAGACGCCTCGGTGAAGATCGCTCTCGCGCCCGACCCGAAGTCCCTCCTCGCGCCCGATGTGCAGACGCGCGCGCGGGCCTACCGTGGAGCGAATGAACACCACCCGCACATCCCCGTACGTCGTCGAGACTGAAGGGCTCACGAAGCGCTTCGGCGTCCGCGTCGCGGTCGACCACGTCGATCTCCGCATCCCCGCCGGCTCGGCCTTCGGGTACCTCGGGCCGAACGGGGCCGGCAAGACCACCCTCATCCGCATGCTGCTCGGACTCACCCAGGCCACGAGCGGCTCGATGCGCCTGCTCGGCCACGACATGCCGCGCGAGCGCGCGGCGGCTCTCGCCCGCGTCGGCGCGATCGTCGAGGAGCCGCGCTCCCACCTCTTCCTCACCGGCCGCGAGAACCTCGAGATCGTCGCCGCCGCCCGCGAGCGCGCGGCGCATGCGCGCATCGACGGCGCCCTTGCGCGTGTCGGCCTCTCCGACCGGGCGCACGACCGCGTCAAGACGTACTCGCTGGGCATGCGCCAGCGCCTCGGCGTCGCCCGCGCGCTGCTCGCCGATCCGGAGCTGCTGATCCTCGACGAGCCGATGAACGGGCTCGACCCGGCCGGCATGGAGGACATGCGGCTCATGATCCGCGCGCTCGTCGCCGAGGGCCGCACCGTCGTCCTCTCCTCGCACCTGCTCGACGAGGTCGAGAAGACCTGCGACGCGATCGCGATCGTCGACCGCGGGCGCGTCGTCGTCCAGGGCTCGATCGACGAGCTGACCGGCAAGGCCGAGACTGTGCTCGTCGCGACCAGCGACGACGTCCGAGCCCGCGCGCTGCTCGATGGGCGGGTCGTCGAGGCCGTCGAGGACGGGCTCCGCGTCCGCGCCGCCGACGCCGCGGCGGTCAACCGCCGCCTCGTCGAGGCCGGCATCGACGTCCACCGCCTGGAGCCCGAGCGCGTCTCGCTCGAGCGCCGCTTCCTGGAGATCACGTCCCGACTGGAGGTTGCAGCATGACCGCCCTCGCCCCCTCGCTCCCGCTGCCGCGGCTCGTCCGCGCGGAGGTGCTGAAGCTCCGCAAGCGCCGCGGCCTCGTCGCGATCACGGCCTGCCTCACCGTCGGCGCGGCGATGGTGACCTACGGCGTGCTGACGATCCTGCACGCGGCGAACCCGGCCCACCACGGCCCGGCCGGCGGCGTCACGAACCTGGGTCACGGGCTCGTCGTGCTCTCGGTGCTCGGCGCGGTGGCGGGGACGATCGTCGGCGCGACGACGGGCGCCGGCGACCTCGCCGCCGGCGTCTTCCGCGAGCTCGTCGTCACGGGTCGCTCGCGGCGCGCCCTCTTCCGCGCGCGGGTTCCGGGCGGGCTCGCGTTCCTGCTCTCGTTCGTCGCCGTCGGCTACACCCTCGCCGCGGTCGCGAGCGTCGTGTTCGCAGGATCCCTGCCCGCACCCTCCACCGGCCTCCTCGCATCGGCCGGCGCCTGGCTGGTGCTCTCGTGCACATTCTGGTTCGGACTGGCGCTCGGAGTTGCGTCCCTCGTCGGCTCGCGCTCGATGACGATCGCAGGGATGCTCGCGTTCCGGCTCGGCGTCTCGCCGATCCTGCTCGCGATCGGCGCCCTCGGCGTCGGGCGAGAGGTCGTCCCGGGCGCAGCCCTCACGCGCCTCGCGCCCGAGGCGGTCCGCGAGTTCACGCGGCAGGGCGAGCCTGTCCCGATGGCGGTCTCGACCGCCGGGTTCGTGCTGCTCGCCTGGGCCGCGGCGGCCCTCGCTCTCGGTGCTTGGCGCACGGTGACCCGCGACGCCTGAGCGCTAGCGTTCGCCGTGCTCGTGAACTGGCTCCTCCGCCACCCGCGGCTCCTCGATGTCCTGCTCGTCGCAGTGGCGATCCCGGCCTCGATGCTCGAGGTCGGAGGGCACTTTTGGAGCGAGACTAGGCTCGGGTTCGCGCTGCTCACGTCCTTGCCGCTGCTCGCGCGCCGATGGCGGCCGGTGCTCATCCTCGGCGTCGTCATGGCGGCGACGATCGCCGAGGAGGCTGTGATCCACAGGACGATGCACCTCCCCGCCACGCTTGCGGTGTACACCGTCGCAGCCCACTGCCCGCGCAGCGAGTCGATCCGCGCCGGCGGGCTCGCGATCCTGCTCCTCTTCATCCCCTTGCCGGGCTTCGTCGAATGGGGCCCACCGATCCCTGCCATCGCAGCCTGGCTCCTGGGCGACAACCTGCGCACGCGGCGGGCGTACATGCGCGAGCTCGAGGCACGGGCCGAGCGGCTCGAGCGAGAGCAGGAGGAGAGCGCCCGCCGAGCCGCGGCCGAGGAGCAGGCGCGAATCGCGCGCGAGCTCCACGACGTGCTCGCGCACAACGTCAGCGTCATGGTGGTGCAGGCCGCGGCCGCGAACGACGTCTTCGACCAGCAGCCGGAGCGGGCGCGCGAGGCGCTGCGGGCGATCGAGCGCACGGGACGCTCGGCGCTTACCGAGCTGCGACGCCTGCTCGGGAGCGTGCGAACGGCGCGCACCGAGTTTGCACCCCAGCCCGGACTGGCCGGGTTGGACACGCTGGTCGAGGGTGTGCGGGCGACCGGCTTGCCGGTGACACTCCAGGTCGAGGGCGAGCTCGACGACCTGCCCGCCGGCCTCGACCTCTCGGCCTACCGGATCGTGCAGGAGGCGCTGACGAACGCGATCAAGCACGCGGGCGCGTCGCTCGCCGAGGTGCGCGTGCGCCGGACCGCTGAAGGCGTCGAGCTCGAGGTCGTCGACGACGGCGTCGGCCGGACCGGGAACGGCCAGGGCCAGGGATTGATCGGGATGCGCGAGCGCGCGAGCCTCCTCGGCGGCCAGGTCGAGGCGGGGCCGAAGGAGGGCGGCGGCTTCCGAGTGAGGGCGACGCTGCCGCTGTGACCATCCGCGTGCTCCTAGCGGACGACCAGGCGCTCGTGCGGAGCGGCTTCCGGCTGATCCTCGAAGCCCGCGAGGACCTCGAGGTCGTCGGCGAGGCCGAGGACGGCGCGGAGGCGGTCGAGCTCGCGCTGCGCCTCGATCCGGACGTGATCCTGATGGACGTCCGGATGCCCGGGGTGGACGGCGTCGAGGCGACGCGACAGCTGACCGCCGCCGGCTCGCGGGGCCGCGTCGTGATCCTGACGACCTTCGACCTCGACGAGTACGTCTACGACGCGATCCGCGCCGGGGCCAGTGGGTTCCTCCTCAAGGACGTGCAGCCGGCTCAGCTCGTCGAGGCGGTGCGGGTGATCGCCGCCGGCGAGGCGCTCCTCGCGCCGACGGTGACGCGACGGCTCCTCGACCGCTTCGCCCGCTCGCTGCCCGACGAGAAGCCGCCGCCGCCGCTGGAGGGGCTGACGGCGCGAGAGCTCGAGATCCTGCGCCTCGTCGCCGGCGGCCTCTCGAACGCGGAGATCGCCGAGCAGCTCGTCGTCACGGAGGCGACGGTGAAGACGCACGTCTCGAGCGTCCTGCGCAAGCTCCACCTCCGCGACCGCGTGCAGGCGGTCGCGCTCGCGTACGACGCGGGCCTCGTGCAACCCAGCGCGCGCTGACTAGGTCAGTGGGTGAGGTCGGCGTACGCCTTGACGACGTCGTCGTCGAAGCTCTCGAGCCGGACGTTCTCCCAGCCGCGATGCTCTGCGTGGATCGCCGTTGCGACTGCGTACGCGTCCGGCACCTTGAGGTTCGTCCGCGCACGAACGGCTGCTGCGCGCTGCGCAAGCGCCATGTCGACCACGATCGTCTCGATCCAGAACCGGACGAGCATCGCCTCTACGACCTCGGCCGCTTTGGCTCCGCCTGCCTTCAAGGGACCGATGAGAACTTCGGTGTAGTTCACCGCCGAAACCAGCCTCCGTGTCCCCGGCTGCATCGACCGTCGCATGCGTTCGACGGCTTCCGCGTGATGAGGGTCTCGCCGCCCGAGATAGGCGATGAGGACGTCTGCGCCGAAGACGACTACGGCCACTCGCGTCGCAGCTGGTCCAGGTAACCCTCCGGATAGACGTCTTCGTCGAAGACGCCGGCGAACTCGGCCACGAGATCGTCGGCCCGGACGAGCGCAAGCCGCCCCGGGCCTAGAACCTGCACACGGACGTCGTCACCTGCGCCCAGCCCTGCCTCACGTAGAGCATCGACGGGCAAGGTCACTTGGTTCTTGCGGGAGATAAGGCTCATTCCTTTACCGTAGCAGCGGGTGGGTAAAGGAGGCCGTGGCCCACGGCACGCGCGCCGCGAGGCGCTAACGCATCTCTTACGCAATTCTTAGGCGCGGGCCTTACGGTCTCGCCCGCCGCGAGGCTCCGCGCGACTCTTGATGGACCGCTTACGTCCGTCTCAGTGAAGTCTTAGATCCGACCGGCACCGTGGAGAAGGTCGGCGGCGCCCGTGCCCCTGGTGGGCGCCGCCGACGCCGACCTACGGGAGCCGTCCCGAGCCGGCGAGCCAGAAGACCGCCAGCAGGCCGGCGAAGAGGACGAGGAAGAGCGCGAAGTAGAGCGGCCGGTAGCCGCGGCGCCACGGCGGCGGGCCTCGGAAGCCGTCCGCGCACCAGTCGCTCCAGGTGTAAGGGTCCTCTCGGAGCATGCCGAAGAGGACGCTACCTGGAGGGCGGTTGCGCCGGGTCACCGTCGAGGAGGCGCGGCGCATCGCCGTCCGTGCGCAGCTCCTCGACGGCTCGGCGCTCGGCGTCTTGGACACCGTGCGCCGGCTCGGCTTCCTCCAGCTCGACCCGATCTCGACCGTCGCGCCGCCGCAGCACCTCGTCCTCTGGAGCCGCCTCGGCCCATTCGACACCGCCGAGCTCGACCGGCTGCTCTGGACGGAGCGGAAGCTCTTCGAGTTCAGCGCCTTCGTCTACCCGATCGAGTCGCTGCCCCTGATCCGGGCGCGGATCCGCCGGAACCGCCGCGCGAGGACGCTCGAGCGCGACCGCTGGCGGCGCGAGTTCGTCCAGGAGAACGCGGCCTTCCGCCGCTACGTCCTGCGCGAGCTCGAGCGGCGCGGGCCGCTCCTCTCGCGCGACCTCGATGACCGGTCGACGCGACAGATCGAGCACCGCTGGTACGGGAATCGCTACGTCGGCCTGATGCTGCAAACCCTCCACGTGCACGGCTACATCGCCGTCGTCGGACGGCGCGGCGGCCAGCGGCTCTGGGACCTCGCGGAGCGCTGGTATCCGGAGACGCAGACCGTGCCGCTGCGCGAGGCGGAGCGGGTGCTCGCCGAGCAGCGCTTCCGCACCCTCGGGGTGCGGCTCGAGAAGGGCGGGTGGGTCGCGCACCCCGAGGCGGCGGACGGGCCGGTTCCGGAGCGCGTGACGCTCCTCTCGCCCTTCGACCGGCTCGTCCACGACCGCGACCGCGCCGAGGCGCTCTTCGACTTCCGCTACCGGCTCGAGATGTACGTGCCGAAGGCGCAGCGCGAGTACGGCTACTACGTGCTGCCGATCCTCGTCGGCGACCGGCTCGTCGGCCGCGTGGAACCGCGCTTCGACCGCAAGAGTAAGAAACTCGAAGTGCTGGGCGCGTGGGGCGACACGTCGCGGCTCGACGAGGCGCTCTCGAGCCTCGCGACCTTCCTCGGGGCTCAGGCGTGACGGCATTGCTCGCGGCGCTTGCGCTTGCGGTGGGCAGCAACGTCGTCCGCGTGCCGCAGGACGCGCCGACGGTGCAGGCGGCCGTCGCCGCGGCCGCCGCCGGCGACACGATCCTGGTCGACCGCGGCACCTATCCGGGCGGGGTCGGCGTCCCGAAGTCCAAGCCGAACCTCACGATCCGCGGGGTCGACCGGAACGCGGTCGTCTTCGACGGCGCCGACACCCGGGACGACGCGATCGACGTCCGCGCCGACGACGTCACGCTCCAGAACCTCTCGGCGCACGACTTCCGCAAGAACGCCTTCTACTGGGACGGCGTCACCGGCTTCACCGGCTCGTACCTCACGGTGTGGAACGTCCTCGGCTACGGCATCTACGCCGAGGACTCGACCGACGGGCTCATCGAGCACGACTACGTCTCGGGGGCCGCGGACGCCGCGTACTACATCGGCGAGTGCAACCCTTGCCGCGCGACGATCCGGAACGTCGTCGCCCGTCTGTCGGCGGTCGGCTACTCGGGCACGAACGCGAGCGGCGCGCTCGTCATCCGCGATTCGCGCTGGGACCGGAACGGCGCCGGGATCCTCCCGAACTCGTTCGCGAACGAGGCCGATCCGCCGCAGCAGAGCGCGCTGATCGTCGGGAATACCGTCACGAGAAGCGGCCGCGCGCGCGTCCCGCTGAACACGCCGCTCGCGGGCTACTACGGCATCGGAATCGGCATCGCCGGCGGCAATGGGAACCGAGTGCTGCGGAACACGATCAGCGGCAGCCGCCGCTTCGGCGTCGCGGTATTCAGCACCCCGTACGAGGTTCCGGGCGGCCCGTCGCTGCCGGCCTCGGAGCGCCTCTGGCGACCGAAGGGAAACTCGGTGCGCGCGAACGTCGTGGGGAGGAGCGGCGTCGCCGACCTCGGGCTCTCGCGGACGGCCGCCGCCGGGAACTGCTTCCGCGCGAACCGCGGCGCGAAGACCGTCCCGGCGAGGCTGCAGCGACGGCCCTGCCGCTCCGCCGGCGGCGACCGCCGAGTCTCGCGGGCGCTCGAGGCGTCGATTCCGGCGATGATCGAAGCGGCGAACGCGGCCATCCGCCCGATCCCGTACACGGCGGTGCCGGCCCCGCCGCCACAGCCGAACGCGCCCGGCTAGGAGTCTTCGGAGCCGAGCTGCGCGCTGAGCGACGGGTGACGCTGCTCATGGCTGATCCAGTCGGCAAAGAACGGCTCGGCAATGCTGACGACGCCGTCGCTGCTCCGTCCGATGATCTCCTCCCTCTCGAGAGCGACGCGAGCGCTCTGGAGCGTCGACGCCGCCGGCAAGTCGTGAGCCGCGCGGTAGTCCGCCGCATATGGCGTTGCCGTCGGCTCGCTCGCGAGCGCCAGGAGCAGCTGACGCTGCACGCCGGTCGCGTCCTCCCACAGCCCCTCGAGATGATTGTGCTCCGAGCGGAGCACCTTCTCGAGCGCACCTTCCACGTCGACGGTGTGCGCAGCGAATCCCTCCGGCAATCCCTGCCAGACCTCGTACGCAAGCTCCTGCGTCGCGTAGGGATGGCCACCTGTCGTCTCGAGGAGACGGCTGAGCGCGTCGTCGTCGATTCCCTTGCCCGTTTCGTCGAAGCGTTCGCGGATGAACCGCGCGAACTTCGCCGGAGCGATCGTTCCCAGCTCGAGCGTCTTGGCGCTCCGCCAGAACGGCTCGTTCTCGTCGTCGAAGATCCGGTCGAGGATGTGGCGCTGGCTTCCGAGGTAGACGTGTCCCACCTCCGGCTGGGCCTGGAACACAGCCCGCAGCAGATTCGGATAGTGGGTGTCGATGTCGACGATCTCCTGGAACTCGTCGAAGATCATGACCACGCGGCGCTTGCGCTCTTCGGCGAGTCTCCCGAGCAGTTCGAGGAGCGCCTCGACGGTCTCGTCGACATCGCCCTTCCGCCTCGTCGCCCGGAAGCTGAACGAGAGGGACGCGTCCTCGGGATCGAGCTCCATCGTCGGTCTGATACGCAGATTCCGGAAGAGAGCCGCGGCTCGTTCGAGCGCCTGGCCCGTGGACGAGTCGATGTCGCGGTGAATCGTCTTCGCGAGCGCCGCCGCGAGACGCTCCTTCGTCGTGATCCGCAGCAGATCGCAGTAGCCGACCAGGATGCCCTCCGCGACGGCCTGTTGGGCAGCCGCCAAGACGAGCGAGGACTTGCCGTAGCGCCGCGGCGCGTAGACGAGGACGTCTTGGCCGTTGCGCATGGCAGCTCCGAGCTCCGCGAGTTCGTCCTCGCGGTCGGTGAAGGCCTCGTCCAGCGCGAGCGCTCCGAACTTGAAGGGGTTGTTATGTGCCACTGCGTAACGTGAGTATAGGTAACGAAGTTCGTCGCGGTTGATTACCTAAAGCTACGTTACGCAAGATTAGGTAACGAGGCTGCCGTTCCATAACGGGTACTAGGGGTAGACCCTGGAATCGTGAGCGTCCGCCGCCAGCCGGAGCAGATCTACGCCCGGGCGCGGGACGAAGGCCGGCGACGTCTCGCCCGGCCCGTCCTCGAGCTCTGCGCGACGGCGCTCGTCGGCGGGTTCGACGTCGCGTTCGGCGTCGTCGCCTTCGCGCTCACCGCGGCAGCGATCGGCGCCTCGCGGCCGGAGCTCGCCCACCTCGCCGGCGCCCTCGCGTTCGGGATCGGCTTTGTCTTCGTCGTCGTGGGCAAGTCGGAGCTCTTCACCGAGAACTTCCTCGTGCCGATCGCCGGCCTCGAGCGGCGCAGCCGCGCGTCGTGGCTCAAGCTCGGCGAGCTCTGGACCGGCACGCTGCTCTTGAACCTCGTCGGCGGGACGGCGCTGGCGCTCCTTATCACGAGCAAGGGCGTCCTTCCGCGGACGAGCCACGACGAGCTCGTCCGGCTCGCGGAGCGGCTCACCTCGCATTCCGCGATGGCCGAGCTCCTGAGCGCCGTCGTCGCGGGCGCGCTGATGACGCTGATGACATGGTTCGTCGAAGGCGCCGCCGAGACATCCGGCGTCCGGATCGTGATGAGCTGGATCGTCGGCGCGCTGATCGCGCTCGGCACGTTCAACCATGCGATCGTGAGCACGATCGAGCTCGTCTTCGGCATGCGCTACGGCGCCGGAGTCACCGTCGGCGAGCTCTTCTCGAACCTCGGGCTCGCGGTCGCGGGCAACTTCGTCGGCGGGCTTCTGCTGGTGACGTTCGCCCGCTCGGCGCAGGCGCTCGCAGCGTCGAGCTCCTAGGACAAATCGCCGCAGCGGTGCATGATTGGAGTGCCGCAGTGACCGCTCCTAGCCGCCCGTACGAAGAACTCGTCCGCGAAGCCGAGAAGGCTCGGCTCCTACTGGACGCAGCGCGTTACCTGGGCGAGAGCCTCGAGCCGGAGCGGGTCTACGACCGCTTCCACGAGCTCCTGGCCGACGTGGTCGAGCACGACGGCGTCGTCGTCTCCTCGTGCGACGACGACGGGATGATCCGGTGCGACTACGCGTGGTCGGACGGCGTCCGGCTCGACGAGTCGAAGCTCCCGCCGCTGCCGCTCAACCGCGAGGGCCACGGCATGCAGAGCCGCGTCATCGTCAGCGGCGAGCCGCTCGCCTTCAACGACGTCGGCGAGGTCGTGCAGCACGAGCCCGGCACGTATTACGACGTCGACCGCGAGGGGACGATGCGGAAGGTTCCCGACGCGGGGCCGCCGAAGACGCGCGCCGCGCTGATGGTGCCGGTGAAGCTCGAAGGCTCCGTCCTCGGAGTGGTGCAGATCATGAGCGACCGGGCGCGGTACAGCACCGAGGAGCTCGAGCTGGTCGAGGGCCTCGTCAGCCAGATGGCCGCGGCCGTCCGCAACGCGCGCCTCCAGAAGGAGCGGCGCCGGCTCGAGGCGGCCGAGGCGGCGGCGCGCGCCGTCGCGGCCGAGCGCGAGCAGGCCGCCTATGTCCTCGAGGCCGTCGGCGACGGCATCTTCCTGCTCGACGACGGCGGGCTCGTCCGGCTCTGGAACCGCGCTGCGGAGCTGGTGACGGGACTGGTCGCGGATCGGGTGGTCGGGCGGTCGGCGGATGCCGCGCTCGAGAGCTGGGAGGGACTCGTCGGCCGGATCCCGGTGGCGGAGAGCGGAGCCTCGCCGCGCTCGGTCACGCTGCCGGTGGCGGTCGGCGGCCGCGACCTCTGGCTCTCGTTCGTCGCCGTCCGCGGCGCGGCCGGCGTCGTCTACGCCTTCCGCGACCTGACGAGCGAGCGGCGGCTGGAGGAGGAGAAGACCGACCTCGTGGCGACGATCTCGCACGAGCTTCGGACGCCGCTTGCGGCCGTGTACGGCGCCGCCCAGACGCTCCTCGGCCGCGACGACTTGCCGCCGGAACGGCGGCGGCAGCTGCTCCAGATGATCGCGGCGCAGGCCGCGCGCCTGAGCACGATCACGGAAAGCGTGCTACTGACGTCCCGTCTCGACCGCGGCGTCGTCGAGGTCGAGCGGGAGTCGGTCGACGTCGCCGAGCTAGCACGCGCGACCGTCGAGGCCATGCGTGAGCAGCTACCGGAGTCGGTCTCGCTCGAACTCGAGTCCGGGCCGGACGCGGTTAACGCGGCCGGCGATGCGGATCGAATCCAGCAGGTGCTCGTGAACCTGCTCGACAACGCCGTCAAGTACGGCGGCGGCAGCCCGGTGACCGTGCGCGTGGATCCGGCGGACGGGGTCGTGCGCCTGTCCGTCCAGGACGAGGGGCCGGGGCTGTCGCCGGCCGAGCAGGCACGCGTCTTCGAGAAGTTCTATCGGGCGGGGCCTCAGCTCACGCGCACGGGCGGGACCGGGCTCGGCCTCTACATTTCGCGCGAGCTCGCGCGCCGGATGGGCGGCCGCCTCGACGTTCGCTCCGAGGCCGGCGCAGGCGCCACGTTCATCCTCGAGCTGCCGCGCTCCTAAGCGCCGCCGTCCGGCGGCGCTGGTACTTACCTTCGGCGTGCGGTGTCCAGGTGAGGGGGATTGATGGCGCGCGTCCGGTTGCCGCTTCAGATCGCGCTCGCGATGGTGGCGGCGCTGCTCTCGCTCTACCTCTGGCTGCGGGCGATCGGCGGCGATCCGGGCGTCGCTCCACTGCGGAGTCCCGCGCCGCTCGCGACGGATCGCATCGTCGCCAGGTTCGATACGCCGCGCCGGCTCCGGGCGCACGTGGGACGTTTGCACGAACAGCGGTCCGCGGCCGCAGGCTCGCGCCTTGCTCTGTCTCCTGCCGCGGCTGTGCGTCCGGTTGCTGCCGGCGCGTCTTCGGCGGGACGCTCCGGCGGAGGCGGCGGGTCGCCTGCTCCGGCGGCGCCGGGGTCGTCTTCGTCCCCGCCTCCGCCCACGGCCTCGCCTTCGACCCCCCCGCCGTCTCCCCCGCCGCCTCCGCCTTCGCCGCCGGCGAAGCCGCCTGCACCGGGCACACCGTCGGCGCCGAAGCCCTCCTCGCCTCCCCCGCCTTCTCCTCCGGCTCCCTCGCCGCCGGCGCCGAAGCCGCCGCCACCACCGCCTCCAGCCCCCGGGCCGCCGCCGACGCCTTCCGATACGTCAACGAAGCCGGGCTGGGGCTGCGGCGACGAGAACCACACGCACTCGGGCCCGCCCGGAAAGGGAGGCGACAAGGGCTCGCCGTGCTGAGGGGAAAGCTCCCGCTCGTGAGCGACCCCTCCCGAGGTCGACGCGCGAGCGACGCGCCGCCGGATCCACCGGAGCCGCGACCGCTCGTCGTCCTTCGTCAGTCGCGCCTGTTTGCGCGTGCGCTCCGGCGGGAGACGATCGCGGTCTTCGGCGACCGCATCGAGCACGCGCGGCCGGGCCTCATCGGCCGCACGCGGACGGTCACGGTCCGCTACGAGCAGGTCGCGCAGGTGAGCCTCGACCGGCGGCTCGTCTGGAGCGCCCTCGCCGTGGACACGACCGGCGGCGGAGGCTTCGTCCTCGACGGCCTTCGACGACCGGACGCGGACGACGCGAAGGCGAAGCTGGACCGGCTGATCTCAGACGCGCACGGGAGAGAGTCGGTCGCCGAGGCCCTCGAGCGGCTCAGCACCCTTCGGGAGTGGGGTCTCCTCACGGACTTCGAGTTCCACGCCGCGAAGGGCGCGGTCTTCCGAAACGCAGCCTAGGCCGAACGCGCGCGACGCTCCCGCACTCGCGCATTGTTGGCAACGGCTTGTGTTTTGATATTGACAGGAGTAGGATCGAGTGGCTCGAAGAGAGGGAGTCGCCACGAGAGTCGTACCGCTCCAGTTGCGCACGGCAGTGAGAAGAACAGTCCTCACTTCTCTCATGGCGGCGCTGATGCTCTCGCTTCCAAGCGCCGCAGCGGCAGCCGTCCAGTGCGGCGTCAAGCTGAACCCGCCTCTCGGCGGGTCCTACGACGCCTTTAACCTGCCGACGCCTCCCGGCACCTACAACGTCTACTACTCCTACTGGAGTTCCCCGCAGCCCTACTACGCTCGCCGACGGCAGGCTGACGGGACGATCACATACGAGTCGCTCAGATCCAGCGGCGGTGCCTGGGACTTCGCCAACTGTTACAACGGAGTCTGTACCAACGCCCAGAGGCGGACCCAGTTGCAGAACTCGAACGGTGCGAGCGGCTGGGGCTGGTGGATCGAGGCGTGGAATACGACCTCGACGTCGAATTGCTAGAGGCGACGAGATGAACGGTAGACACGCGAAGGTGGTGGTGCCGATCGTCTTGGCGTCTTCGACGCTGGGAGTTCTGGGCGTCGTTACGCTCGTCTCGCGCGCAGCCTCTCCTGAGCCGAAGCTGTCGGCGGAGCAACTTTCGGCAATCGCGTCCGCGCCTCGAGTGTCGGCGGCCGAGGCCGCCACTGTCCGCGAGCCCCGGCGTGGAAAGCCGACCGAACCTGCCGGGGATGCGGCCATCACCGCACATGCCACGATGACCATCGCCGGCGAGGTCTGGAAGGTCGTGTCCTACCGCTCGAAGAGCGGAGCGCTCTGTGCCGGGGTCACCTGGCCTGGAGAAGGTCAGGAGATGGGCTGCGCCACCGACGACGAGTGGTTTGCACGCGGGCCCGTTTCGGTCTCGATCGGAGCCAGGCAGGCGCACGGGCATCCCGTCAGCTGGCAGAGCGTCGTCCTGAGCGGCCTGGTGGACCTCAGCCACATCCAGAAGATCGAACTCGTATCGACCGATTGCTCGAAGCGAAAGATCCGCATCGATTCCGGCGGCTTCTTCCTCGACGTGACGAGTCCAGATTCCATCGCCCGAAGCATTTGGCCGTACCAGTTGCTCGGCGAGGACGGCAACGGCCGAATCGTCCAAAGGATCAATGTCGAACCGGAGCCACCCGACACGGCCGAGGCAAGAGCCGCTGGAGTGCACGCACCTGTCGCTCGAGCCGCCTGCGCATAAGGCCCGCTAGCCGAGGCCTGGGCCGGTGACGCGGCGGACGCCGGCCGGCGTGCGGACGAAGACCTGGCGGCTGTAGTAGTCGAAGTACGCGCGGCGGTCGCGCTCGATCTGACGCGCGTAGCGCAGCACGGCGTCGACGTAGAGCGGCGAGGGGTTGTAGGCGTAGAGCGCGCGCCGGTAGCTGCGCGGCGCGCCGGCGGCGCGCAGGTAGTTGGCGGCGCCGAGGATCGCGTCGCGCGGGTCGTGGATGTCCCCGCCGAGGCCGTACCGCCGCCAGCTCGACGGGAGGAACTGCATCGGCCCCTGCGCTCCGGCGGTGCTCCTGTTGCGGAGCTTGTTGAACGCCGACTCGACGAAGTTCACCGCGGCGAGCACCTCCCAGCGGACGTGGAAGCGCCGCTGCGCCTGGCGGTAATAGCGGAGCAGGAGCCGAGCCGGGAGCGCACGCCCGATGCGAATCGCCGAAAGAGGAATCGGCCGCCCCAGCCGCTGGAGCTCGCGCTGCGCCGCGACCTCGTCCCGCACCTGGCGCGCCATCGCGGCCGGCAGCCGCGAGAGCACCGCCCGCGCAGGCCGCGGTCGAGCGGCGAGCTTGCGCTCGATCCGCTGCTCGTAGAGCACCTCGAGCGTCACCCGCGCAGGCGGGGCGCCGCTTCGGCCTCCCCACGTCCCGATGTCAGCTCGGGCCGCGTGACGCGTGCGCTCGAGCGCCTGCGCCAGGCGCGCCGATCCCCGCGGGAGCGGCGTGTGGGGAGCGGGCGGCGGCGCGGATACGAAGAGCGCCCCGACGGCGAGGAGCGTTAGCGGAGAAGAGCCGATAGCGATCGGGTGCAGGGACACGCTGCGCCGCGCAGGCGCGGCAGGCGCCACGCGTCTTCGATCGTGCGGAGGATGGAGTAGTGGTCGTACTCGAGCGCGGACTGGACGCCGCGGCGCGCGGCGGGCCCGGCGACGACCGTCGCGATGCGACCGCCCGCCGCTCCACCGCAGCAGCCGGCGCGGTCGTTGCCCTCGTCGTACGTGAGGAAGACGACCCCGCGCGAGCCGACCGCCCGTAGGAGTCGCGGCACCAGCCGCGACAGGAAGAGGTCGGCGTCGCCGATCGAACAGTTGTGCGAGTTGTGGCAGTTGTTCGGGCTGATCCAGACGAATCGGGGCAGGGCCTTCGCCGCCAGGTCCTTGTAGAGCCGGTCGAACGGCACGACATGGCGACAGCGGCGCGGATTCGAGGCCACGTTGGGGTAGTACATGAACGGGTTGTGCTCCTTCACGTACTGTTTGGGCGCCTCGGGGCCGCGAAAGCACGCCGTCGGCATCGACTCCAGGTACGCCTTCCAGGAGATGTGCGCGCGCTCGAGCTGGTCGACGATGTTGCGCGCGGCGAAGCTGCAGTCGGTGCAGTTCTCGGCGACGCCAAACGTGGTGCCGCTCGTCAGCCCGAGGTAGTTCGGCAGGGATGGCCGCCGGAGCGCGTAGAAGTTCGAGGCGAATGCGTACCTCGATGCGAGGCCGTTGAAGTACGGCGCCTCGGACGAGCCGATCACCTCGTCGCAGCCCTTGTTCTCCATCACGAGGATCACGACCCGGTGGAGACGCGGAACCTTTCTCCGAGTCGTGGCGTTCGGCGGCGGGTCGCCGCCGCACTGGATGCCTCCGGCCGCGATGCTCTCGCGCGAGTCCGAGCACGCCGTCAGGAGCGCGAATGCCACCAACACCAGCAGCGGCAGCACGCGACGGACCATCCGCTCGGCCTCAGTCTGCCCTTGCTGATGGCTCGTACAACCGAACCTCGAGACCGGCGAAGAGCCGCCGCCGGCGTAGCTCGGCACGGCGTTCGACGGTCGCCAGGAGGCGGGCCCGGTTCACCCGCTTCGCGTGCACGCGCTCGTTCTCGGGCCGGCTGAGGAGGAGCCACACCCGGCCGCGCGAGGCGGCGTCGCCGATCGCGGCCAGCTCCGCCTGCGTGATCCACGTGTGCCGGTAGTCCCCGACCAGGTCGAAGCGCCCGTACGGCGAGGCCGGCAGAAGCGACCGCGGGAGCGTCCGGGCTCCGGTCCGCCGGGCGTAGTACTCGAACGGGATCCGCCGGGACGTGCGGTAGAACGCCGCTGCGTCGCCGGGTCGCTCGTTCGCCAGCACGAACTCCGTCGCGGCCCGGAAGTCCTCTTGCGGCTTTCCCTGCGTCTGGAGCACGTGCAGGGACGAGAGCGCGAGCACGAGCGCGCCGGCCGCGGTCGTCGCCGGCAGCGGCAGCCGAGCCAGCCCAGCCGCCACCAGCAGGACGATCCCGGGCAGGGCGACGATCAGGAAGCGGGGAGCAAACAACGGCTTTCCGAGCGAGACGACGATGGCGCCGACGACGGGGGTCGCGGCCCACGTGGCAGCGTTCACCATCGGCCAGTCGCGCCGCCACCCGCGGCGCCGCAGCCACGCCGCCCCGGCGAGCAGCACGGCCAGCCCGTACAGCGCGAGGAGAGATCGCATGCCGCCTGCGAGCATCCGCAGCGCGTCCACGACAGATGACGGCGTCGGACGCGTCAGGTGCGAGACCTGTCCGGCGTCGCGATAGAGCGCGAACAGGGCAAGCGGCGCCACGAGGACGCCGACCCCGCCCAGCCGGAGCAGCTGCGCCCGCAGGGGTCGTCCAGCTACCGCCAGGGCGAGCAGGTGACCCGCGAGGACGAAGGCCGCGAAGTAGTGGGCGTACAGCGCGAGGGCGCCGACGACGACGTATGCCGCGTCGAGACTCCGCGTCGCCCGCTCTACCTGCAGCCTCAGGAAGAGCACCGTCGCCAGGGTCGTGAGCAGGAGGACGAGCGCATACGAGCGCGCCTCCTGCGCGTAGCGGAGGAAGAAGCCGTTTACGGCCAGGAGCAGCGCGGCGAGCGTCGCGATTCTTCGGTCGAACAGCCGCTCGGCGGCCCGGTAGAGGACGGCGACGGCCAGGACGCCCGCGAGCAACGAGAGCAGGCGGACGACCGCCTCCCCGTCGCCGAGCGCAGTCCACGGACGGAGCAGGAAGTAGTAGAGCGACATGTTCGCCTGGCTCTCCGAGACCACCCGCCAGAACTCTCCGAACGGCTTCCGCGCGAGAGTGACGCTGAACGCCTCGTCGCCCCACAGGCTCCGGGAGCCGAGGTGGTAGAGGCCGAGGCCGGACGCGACGGCGACGGCCGCCGCGGCGCCCGACAACCGGCGCGAGCGGAGGCGGACCGCCGCGACCGTCACCGCTCGGCGCGCAAGGAGACCGCTCGGCCGAAGCGGGCGAGGTACGCGAGCACCACGAGGATGAAGAGCGTCGTCCCGATCATCTCGAGGTTCTCCTCGAAGGTCGACAGGACGAGCAGGCCCGTCGACTTGCTCCCGTGCCCCTCCGCCCACCAGCCGCTGATCGCTTCGACACCGGCGGCGCCCGAGACGTAGATCGCCGCCGAGACCAGGATGCCGAGCAGCGTGCTCGCGGGCAGAGCGACCAAGAACTGCAGGTACGTGATCCCGACGAAGAGCGCGAGCGCGAGCATCGGGATCACCCCGGCGTAGTGGAGCGGCCCGTGCAGGTTGAGGTGGCCCCGGAGCCAGGAGCCGATCCGCTCGTGGATCTCCGCCGTCTCGTCGAGCGAGAGCACCACGTACACGAGCGAGAGTCCGGCCCAATGGCGGCCCCAGCGCGCCTTTCGCGCGAGCGCATCGAGCGCGACGAGCGCCACCACCCCCGCTGCGGTAAAGAGGAGCGCGGAGGAGAACCACGTCGGGACGTTCGCCTCGCGGTCGAGCGACCACGTCTGGAAGAAGCGCCCGCCGTGGTGGTGGCGTTGGTGGTAGAGGACCAGCGCGATCGCGTTGAAGACGTTCAGCACCAAGATCGCCGGGACGATCACAGACAGCAGCAGCCGCGGCGTGATCGCGACGACCGCGCTCCGCTCCTCGACGATCGGCGGTGCAGCGACGGCGCCGCCCGCCGGAGATTCAGTTCTCACCTCGATCTCCCCCTCACCTGCCGGTGTCCCCTCAGAGCATAGAGAGAAGCTCGGGAATGGCTAGCGCAGGTCCTTGTTCGACTCCATGTCGAACCACATGGCGAACAAGGTGAACTGGGAGCCGAAGGTCAGGAGCAGCGCGACCAGCACCACCGTCGCGGCGGTGATCTGGTTCCCCAGCGCACGCAGGACGATTTCCGTGATCCCCAAGGCCAGGCCGAGGATCGACATCAAGAAGCCCAGGAAGTAGAAGAACACGAGCGGGTGGAAGTCGCGGATGACGTACTTCTCCTTCATCCGCCAGAAGAAGCCGTTCAGGAGCAGCCAGGAGATCCGCGGCACCACCTTCCGCAGGCGGATCCCGCTGCGCTCGCCGACGCCGTAGATCGGCCGTGACGGGAAGTCGCGCACGCGCGCGTTCCACACGTTCAGGTGCACCAGCAGGTCGTTCGGAAAGCCGTAGCGCTTGTACACGCGGTCGAGGTCGAGCAGCTCCAGGATCGGCCGGCCGATCGCCGTGTAGCCCGCCTGCGAGTCGGCCACGTGCCAGTAACCGGAGGCGATCTTCGTCAAGAGAGACAGGATCGCGTTCCCCAGGTAGCGCGTCCGCGGGATCAGCTGCCAGGCCTGGCCGGTGAAGAGCCGGTTCGCCTTGTGGTAGTCGAGCTCGCCGCGCGCGACCGGAAGCGCGAGCGCCTCGAGCTCGTCCGGATCCATCTGGTTGTCGCCGGCCATGACGCACGCCACGTCCATCCGGTCCTCGATCGCGCGCTTGTAGCCCGTGACGATCGCGGCGCCGACACCCTGGTTCCGCTCGTGGACGATCACCTCGACCTGCGGATCGCCCGTCGCCCGCGCCGCCTCGGCCGTGCCGTCGGTCGAGTGGTCGTCGACGACGTAGATCCGGTCGACGAAGGTGGGGATGCCCGCGATCGTCTCGGCGATCAGCCGCTCCTCGTTGTACGCGGGCACGACGACCGCGACGCGCTTGCCTTCGAGCATCCGCCGGAGGAGGCTACCGGGCCGGGCGGCGGGCGAAGCGGCCCGCGAGCGGCTCCCAGAGGAGCGCCGCCGCGACGCCGAGCAGGAGCCCGAGGAAGGCGCCGACGACGGCGGAGTTGCGCTTGCTGCGGGCGGTCGTCTTCGTCCCGACGGCGTGCGTCAGGATGCGGCCCCGCTCGACGCTCTTGGCCTGCGCGAGCAGCGGTCGGGTGCTCAGCAGGTCCTGCGTCACGACCGAGCGGCGCTGCTCCGCGATGCCGATGATCCCGATCGCGGCGAGCTTCTCGGCGCCGGAGAGCGAGCCGAGGAGCGCCTGCTCCTGCGCCAGCCGCTTGTCGAGCGACGCGAGCTCGGCCTCGTCGGCCTTCACCTGCGCGGTCAGCGTCGCGATCTTCGGGTTCACGTACTGGTCGGAGATCGTCTGGACGACGATCCGCGCGAGCTCGTTCGCGGCCAGCGCGGCCGTGCGCGGCGAGGGCGCCTTCACGGTGATCGCGAAGAGGGTGTTCGGCACGCCCTTGGCGGTCGTGCCGCCGGCGGCGGGCGTCGCGGAGACGGTCATCTGGCGCGGGCGTAGGCCGACGTCGCGCGCGACGCGCTCCTTCGTCGACTGCGCGGCGACGATCTGGCGCACGGCCGAGGCGTTCGTCTGGACGCTCGGCAGTATCCCGCCGCCGACCGCGAGCGGCGTCCCGAGGCTGACGACCGCCTGGCCGCGGTAGGTGCTGCCACCGCCGACCGCGACGAGGTAGCCGACGATCGCGCCCAGGACGAGCCCGACGAGCGGCAGCCACCACCGAGCAGCCACCGAGGCCCAGTAACGGCCGAGATCGACCTCGTCCTCGAGCTCGGGGGGGACCGGAGCCGGGCGCGGAGCCGGGGAGTCGCGCCGGATGCTCATCGGGCGGCGACTCTAGCCGAGGCCCAGGACCACTGTTCCCGCAACCCGTCTTCGAGGCCGACGCGCGGCGCCCAGCCGAGATCGGCGCGGATGCGAGAGACGTCGGCGGCGGTGCGGCGCACGTCCCCGGCCGCGGGTGGGCCGACGCGGAGCTCGAGCGGGCGGCCGGCGATCCGCTCTAGAGCTGTGATCGCCTCGCGCATCGTCGCCTCCTGGCCGCCGCCGACGTTGTAGATCACGCCCGCCGGGGCGCGGTCCATCGCGGCGATCGTCGCCGCCACGGCGTCGCCGACATACGTGAAGCTCCGCGACTGCGAGCCGTCGCCGTAGAGCTCGAAGGGCGTGCCGACGGCGAGCGCCTCGACGACGCGGGCCAGCGCCATGTCCGGCCGCTGCCGCGGCCCATAGACGGTGAAGTAGCGCAGGACGACGACGTCGAGGCCGAAGCTCTGCGCGTACGCGCGCGCAAGGTGCTCGCAGGCGAGCTTCGTGATCCCGTACGGCGAGATGGGCTGGGGAGGCGTGTCCTCCGGGGTCGGGTACGTCTCGGCCTCGCCGTAGATGGACGAGGACGAGGCGAGGACGACGCGCATGCCGGCCGCGGCCGCCGTCTCGAACACGCGCTGCGTCGCAAGGACGTTCCGGCGCACGTAGTCGACGAAGACGGCACCGAAGCTGCGGACGCCCGGCTGGCCGGCGAGGTGGAAGACGCCGTCGGCGCCGGTCAGGTCGAGGGCCTCCTCGGCCAGGTCGAGCCGGACCACGTCCAAGCCGCGCGCGTTCTCCTCCTTCCGCGCGGGGTCGTAGTAGTCGGTGAAGCAGTCGATGCCGGCCACTTCGTGGCCGGCTAGCTGGAGCGCCTCCGCTAGATGCGAGCCGATGAAGCCCGCGGCACCGGTGACGACGTACTTCACCGCTTCGGCACCAGCCCGTAGACGCGGGTGTAGCCCACGAGGTAGAGCCGCTTCTGGTCGGCGACGACGGGCGAGTACTTCCCGTCCGGGAACGTCCAGACCTGCTTGCCGGTGAGGGCGTTGAGCGCGTATGTGCGCTGGGCAAGGGTGGCGAAGTAGACGATGCCGCCGATGATCGTCGGCGAGCCGGAGATCGGCCCGTTCGCGTGGAAGCTCCAGCGGACGTCGCCGGTCGCGGCGTCGAAGCAATAGAAGGTGTGGTCGTAGGAGCCGGCGTAGACGCGTCGGTTCCAGACGGCAGGCGAGCTGTAGACGTACCCGCCCGTCCCGTGCGACCAGCGAAGCTTGCCGCTCGTCGCGCCGAACGAGTAGACCTTGCCGTCGGTGGCGCCGATGTAGACGCGTCCGTAGGCGACCGCAGGTGTGGAATAGAAGGTGCCGAGGCCGCCGAGCCGCGACTGCGCCGACGCGCGCCAGATGAGCCGGCCGGTGCGCGCGTTCAGGGCGTAGACGTGGCCGTCGTAGGAGCCGACGAAGACGCGGTTGCCCGAAAGCGCCACGCCTCCCTTCACCTTGCCGCCGGTCTGGTAGCTCCAGCGGATGCGGCCGGTGTGCTCGTCGAGCGCGTAGACCTTGCCGCGCCAGTCGCCGACGTAGACGCGGCCGTTCGCGACGAGCGGCGAGGACTCGGTCGGGCCGATCCTCTTGATCCAGCGCGGCTTGCCGTTGCCGACCGCGAGCGCGACGACCTCGCCGTCGAGCCCGGAGCGCGTCTGGTTGCACGCGCCGCGGTTCAGGAAGCTCGCGAAGACCGTGCTTCGGTCGAGCGCGGGCGAAGCGGCGGTGCAGCGGTGCGTGGCGAAGGTCCAGGCGCGGCGGCCGGTCTTCGTGCTCACGGCGAAGAGGTCGCCGGGATTATTCGAGAGGAAGAGACGGCCGTAGCCGACCGCGGGCGGGAACTCGAGCAGGTTCCCGCCGCGGGCGATCCAGAGCCGCCGGAAGGGCGGGCGCAGGCGCAGGTCGGGGGCCGCCCGCAGGCGCGCGTCGTCGCGGCTGTACGTCGGCCACGGCACCCGCTCCGCCTGGGTCGGCGTGCGCTTCGGCGTCGTCTGCGTCGTCACGAACTCGACGCTGGCCGAGCCGCGGATGTTCCGGCCTTGGTGCTTCTTGTAGAGGACGTAGCCGATCACGGCGCCGCCGGCGAGGACGAGGAGCGCGACCGCGGCGAAGAGGAGCTTCCTCACGTCCGTTCCAGCGCCTCGAGCTCCACTGCGAGGCCGCTTACGCCGTCGCTTCCGTTCACGCGCACGCGGTCGAGCGTGTAGGACGAGGCGGATCGATCGAGTGCGGCGGCGGCGAGTGCGCCGAGACCGGCGAGGACGATGAGGACGCGGCGCACGGGGGGAGGCTAGAGGACGCCGAGCGGGACGCGTGTCCGCTTCCCGGCGGAGTTCGCGGCCACGAGCGCGGCCGACCAGCGCCCGGGCGGAAGCCGCAGCGTCGTCGAGCCGGAGAGGCCGCGGCGGCCGAGCCAGAGCGTCATGTGCCTGCCGCCGCGTGCGAGCACGACGCGCAGGTCGAGCCACGGCGTCCCCGGGTCGTTCGCGCTCCAGCGCAGGCGCCGGCCCGCGACCGACGCCGTCACGGCCGGCGGCTTCGTGTCCCACGCGACCGCGATCGGCGGCAGGTCGCGGGAGGCCCTGTTCCCGGCGAGGTCGACCGCGCTCAGCGTGACGGTGTACGAGCCCGGCTTCAGCGCGCCCGGCGACCAGGCGAGCGAGTGCGAGCCGTGCGAGAGCCACGCGCTCGTCGCGCGGCCGCCGCCGTTCAGCGTCACGCGAGACCGCTTCGAGAGCCAGAAGCGAACGAGCGCCGAGTCCTTGTAACCGTCGGCGGGACGCGGGTAGAGCGTGCCCGGCACCTGCGCCGGCTGCAGGAGCGGTGGCTGCTTCGCGTAGAGCGCGAACCGCGCCGCCGTCTTCGCCCACCGTCCCTCGGGGTGCCGCTGCGCGAGCTTGTTCAGGAGCTGGATCACGTACGTGTGGTACTCGAGCGGCGACTCGCCGCCGGCGAGCGAGTAGAGCGACCAGTAGCCGGTGTCGAAGCGTCGAAGCAGCGTCTGCGCGCTCGCGAGCAGGCGGCCCACGAGCCTCGCCGCATCGGGGTCGCCGGTCGCGTCCACGTAGTCCTCGAGCGACACGATCGTCTGGAGCTGGGCGTTCAGCACGACGTCCGAGTTGAACGAGTAGAGGCGGATCCACGGGCCCTGCGCGAGCTGCCGCACGAGCCCGAGCGGGATCGCGTGGAAGGCGGTCTCCGCGTCGCTCAGGAGGTCGGTGTCGCCGGTGAGCGCCGAGGCACGCGCGAAGGCCTGGGCCATGACGGCCTGGGCCATTCCGGACGTCCAGGGCGGTCGGCCGCCGCCGAAGGGGAAGTAGTACTCGAAGCGCAGCGCGCCGCTCGAGGGGACGCCGCGGTCGAGGAGTGCGAGGGCGAGCCGCTCCGTCCGGTCGGGGTCCTTCGAGGCCACGGCCGCGTTGAGCGCGCCCGCGTTCGCGAGCGGATGGAGCTGGAAGCCCTGGCCGGGGAAGAGCCGGTAGACGACGCCGACCGAGTCGGTGATGTCCGTCCTCGCCGCCGGCACGGTGTGCGAGCCGAAGTACGCGGCGTTCACCTGGAGCATCGAGAAGAGCGCGAACGCGCGGCTCGGGTCGTAGATCCGCCACTGGAGCGCGACGTCGTGGAGCACGGCCGCGAGGTTGCGCTCCCGCGCCCCACCGAGGTTGCGCAGCGTCGCATAGGAGCTCGAGAGCGTCGCGCGGTAGTCGTTCGCCTCGTCGACGGTGAGCGAGCCGTTCGCGACCGCGCGGTCGAGGCCGCGTCCGATCAGCGCGACGTCGCCCCGGGTCGACGAGCGCGCCGCTCCCGGCGCGAGGAGTAGGACGGCCGCGGCGAGGAGCGCCGCCCGCCTCATCGCTTGTGGTGCCGCGGCTCGACCGCGTAAAGGCGCGAGTAGCCGTGCAGAAGGAGCCGGCCCCCGTTCCCGGACACCGGCACATAGTGCCCGTGCGGGAAGCGGAGCACGACGCGGCCGCTCCGCGCATCCACGCCGACGATGCGGTGCGCGAAGCTCCCCGCGTAGGCGACGCCGTCGACGACGACCGCGGCGCCGGAGATCGGCCCGCCGGTCCCGACCTCCCACAAGATCCGGCCGCTTCCCGCCGACGCGCAGTAGAAGACGCCGTTGTAGGAGCCGAAGAAGACACGGCCGGCCCAGACGGCCGGCGAGGAGTAGACGTACGAGCCGGTGTGGATCGTCCACAGGCGCCTGCCGCCCGTCGAGAACGCGGTCAGCGAGTTCCCGTTCGAGGACGGGACGAAGACGCGGCCGCGGTCGACCGCCGGCGTCCCGTAGATGCGGCCGTTCACGGACGCGCTCCAGCGCAGCCGCCCCGTCCGCGCCGAGAGCGCGAGCAGGCGGCCGCCGTAGTCGCCGATGAAGAGCGTGCCGCCGGCGAGCGCGGCGCTCGAGGTGATCTTGTAGCCCGAGCGGTACACCCACCTGACGCGGTGCCGGCGCAGGTCGAGCGCGTAGACGTTGCCGTTCCACGAGCCGAAGTAGTCGACCCCGTGGCGCACGATCGGCGACGACTCGACCGGTGAGCCGACCGTGTAGTGCCAGCGCAGCCGGCCGGAGGAGCGGTCGAGGATCCAGATGTGCCCGTCCATCCCGTGCGCCACGATCTCGTCGCCGACGACGGCCGGCGACGCGGCCATCTTGCCGTGCGGGGTGTAGTGCTTCCAGGCGATCCCGCCGTTCCGCATCGAGATCGCGCGGACGGTGCCGTAGAAGTTGCCGATGTACGCCATCCCGTCGGAGACGGCGGCGGGGAACTCGATCAGGCCGCCGATCGTCCGGCTCCAGACGACGCGGAAGGGCGGCCGGACGCGGATCCGCGTCTGCGCCTGGGTGCGCGTCGGCGTGGCGCCGTAGAACGGCCACTGGAGGCGCGGCTGGTAGATCCGGAACCGGGTGAACGGCCGCCTGCGGAAGCCGACGCGGTGCGTGGCTGCCGTATAGCCGCGCCTACGCACCGTGACGAGCAGCGAGGTGCGGCGCCGCACGCGCAGGTAGACGTCTCCGTGGTGGTTGGTCGTTCCCGAGCTGTGGCCGAGGTGGACGTGCGCGCCGCGGACGGGTCGCCGCAGGTCACCGTCGATCACCGTCACGAGCACGCGGCGGAAGCGTGGGAAGACGGGCCGGATCGGCCCCGGATCGTGGAGCGCCGGCTTGCGCGGCGGCGGCGCGGCGCGATCGGTCGACCCGCAGCCGACGGCGAGCCCGGCTAGGGCCGCGGCGACGCAGATTCCTGTGAGAGCTCCTCGGAGAACGGCTCGAGGGTACCGTCCGGCGCAGCCGTCAGCGAGAGGTGCGAGAGGAAGCGCGTCATGACGACGCCCGCCCGGAAGTCGCCGACCCGCGGCTCGGGCCGCTCGCCCGCGGCCAGCGCGAGCACGAGCTCGGGGTAGCGCCCGCCCGCGGCCTGCGGGAGCGGGAACGCGCCGCCGAAACGCGGGTTGACGTCCGTGATCCGGTGCTTCCCGTCCGGCTCGCGAAAGCACTGGACGGTGGCGACGCCCTTGAGCGGGATCGCCTCCGAGACGCGGCGGCCGAGCTCGATCAGCTCCACGTCGGACATCGTCATGCCCTTGATCGACTCGCCGCCCTTCGACTGGATCATCGTGCGCGGGATCGCGTTCAGGCAGCGGCCGTCGAGGTCGCAGATGACATCGATCGAGAACTCGTCGCCCTTGCAGACGCCCTGCACCATCGACTCGACCGGCGTCCGCTCGAGCTCGAGGTCGAGCTCGGCCCGGTCGTGCGCGCGGTAGATGTGCCGCGAGCCGTAGCCGCGCCGCGCCTTCACGAGCACGGGGAACTCGAGGTCGTCGGGAAGCTCGTCCGCGAGGTAGGTCGGCGGCGAGTCGAACCCGCGCTCCTCGAAGAGCCGGTGCGCGAGGTATTTGTCGCCCATCCGGTCGACGACCTCGACGTCGGGCAGGAGGACGAGCGCGTCGAGCTCGTCGCGGGCGTGGGCGAGCTTCAGCTGGTCCATGTCGGCGAGCGGCACGATCACGTCCACCTGGTGCGCGCGCACGAGGTCGCGGATGGACGGGATATAGGCGTCGTCGACGATCGGGCCGACGAGGGCGTAGCGGTCGGCGTGGTAGAGGGCGGGCGCGAGCGGGTCGAGGTCGACGGCGATCGTCGTCGCGCCCGCGTCGCGGAACGCGGTGACGATGTCGACGCGCAGGCCGGCGCACGTGAAGAGGACGGTCGGCACGGAAGAAGAGCGTATAGATGCGCCCGTGCGCCGGGCTCTCCTCGTCGTGGCGGTAGTCGTGGTGGCGGCGTGGGTCGCCGTCGCGGCCCGCTTCGTCCTATGGCCGGCGCAGAACTCGGCGCGTCATGCCGACGCGGTCGTCGTCCTGGCCGGCGACCACCTGCGGCTCGGAAAGGCGCTCGAGCTGATGACGCGGCGCGTGGCGCCGACGCTCGTCATCTCCGACGGGCTCGCGCCGGGGTGGCATCGGGCGAACCGGCTCTGCCGCGGGCGGGCTCGCTTCCGGGTGATCTGCTTTCGCGCGTCGCCGTACAGCACCCGCGGCGAGGCGGAGACGGTCGGGCGTCTAGCTTCGATGCGGGGCTGGCGCTCCATCGTGGTCGTGACGTCGACCTACCACGTGACGCGGGCCCGGCTCTTGTTCCGGCGCTGCGTCGACGGGCGGGTGTCGGTGACGGGGTCGACCTACCAGCGGAGCCTGATCCCGCTCGAGATCGCCCTCGAGCCGGTGAAGCTGGCGTATGCGCTAGTCGTCGCGCGGAGCTGCTGAGGCACCGCTTGCGGGGCCGACTTCAGGGCGCGCGGGTTTCCCGCGCGCCCGTCTGAAATGACCGGTCGAGCCGCTAGGAGTCGTCCTGCGCCCGAGTCGGGGGACGCCAGCCGCCGGTCTCGCCCTTGTAGGTGCCGGTGACGAGGGCGAGAGGCGTGCGGAGCAGGATCTTCAGGTCGAGCCAGGGGGAGCGGTGCTCGACGTACCAGACGTCGAGCTCGATGCGTTCGTCCCACGGCAGCCTCGTGCGGCCGTGCACCTGCGCCCAGCCGGTCAGGCCCGGCTTGACGTCGAGCCGGCGGCGCTGGCGCGGCGTGTACTCGTCGACCTGGTAGCGGAGCGTCGGGCGCGGGCCGATCAGGCTCATGTCGCCGCGGACGACGTTCCAGAGCTGCGGCAGCTCGTCGAGCGAGAGCCGGCGCAGGAGGCGGCCCGTCCTCGTGATGCGAGGGTCGCCGCGGTTGACGGCGAAGCCGGCGCCCTGCCGCTCGGCGCCGACGACCATCGTCCGCAGCTTGAGCAGGTCGAAGTCGCGGCCCTGATAGCCGACTCGGCGCTGCCGGTAGAAGACCTGTCCGCCGTCCTCGAGCTTGATCGCGAGCGCCGCAGCCGCGAGGACAGGGCTTGCCAGGACGAGCCCGAGCGTGCCACCGACCACGTCGGCCGCGCGGTTCACCGCCGCGTCCTTCCCGGCCAACGCCAGCGGGCGCACCGGCCCATTGTCCCGGTGACTATCACGTGAGGGGAGGTGGGCATTCGCTGTAGAGGCCTCATGCCTTGACCCGCCGCAGGAGATAGTCCCGAAACTTCGGTGCCGTGTACTCGTACTGCCCCTTGCGCAGGCGATGCAGGACGCCGTTCTCGACCAAGCGGCCTAGCAACACATTCACGTTTGCCGGTGTCTTGTCTACTGCTTCGTTCAGTTGCGACACGATGAGAGGGGGGTAGTCAATTTCTGCGGTCGCCAGAAGCACGTCTTGCTCAGCGGGAGTTAATGTCGCGACGCGTGGCTCGTAGAAGTCGAGGTCGAGGCGGCGCAAGATGTCGGGTCGAGCGGCTTCGAGTAAGGGCTCATCAAGACGATCTGTCTCGACAGCATCGGCCGCGTCCCATAGTTCAGCGCCCCATAGCTGAATGAAGTAGGGATAGCCCTCGACTTCATCCACGATGTTCTCGATCAGATGCTCGGATACGAGAACGCTGCTCGTCGTCTCAGCTATTGGCTCGATGAATGCTTCGGCTGCGTCGTCAGCCGCAAGCCGGCCGATCTCCTCTCCCCGAAACATGCGCTCGGTGTAGGAGCGTGCCCGTAGAAGGTTCGGCGTGAGAGTCGGTAGACCGCAAACCACGAGGCCGAGAGGAAGCTCCTCACGCTGGAGGGCGACGACCGAGGATATGAGGAGCGACAACGGATGTTCACCCGTCGCTTTGTGCTCGTCGCGGATGACCTGTGTTTCATCCAGGAGCAGAATGAACCCGTCGCGGCCTTTCTCGACCGCCGCTTCAACGACCTCGTAGAGAGATTTACTGAGGTCCTCTTGCGCCTGCTCGGCAAGTGGCGTGTAGGTGAGGACGAATTCGCCCCAGCCCACTCCGAGTGTGCCTGCTCGCCGCGCCTTCTTCCCGACCGCACGGCGGAGGCGTTCCATCCGCGACAGCCTCTCCTTTGCCTGAGTCGCGGTCTTGGTGAGAGCCGTGACTAGCGCCTCGTCGGTGTTGTGGCCAGGCTGTAGCTCCAGCAGTGCACTAGCCCAGTCGTTCTGCTCGGCGATGTCCTCGAACTCACCGAGCAGAACACTCTTACCAACGCCCCTCAGGCCTGTCAGCCGCATGTTCGCGGGCTGCTCGGGAGCGCCGCGCAACATCGCTCGGAACCGACGCATCTGGGGATCACGGCCCGCCAAGTGGAGGGGCCGGATGCCAACGCCTGGGCGGAACGGATTCTTTCCCAAAGACGGGGTCATAACACCTTTTTATTTAGTTCTGGAGATTCTAACAGAAATGGTGTTAGAACTCCATAGCCGGGGTAGTCGACGCCACCTACGTGATAGTCACGGCCACCTGTTGCTCGCGGTCGTCGTCTGCAACAGCCGTATCAAGACAGTGAGAACTGCGGACACGGCTCTCAGCGGGTGCCCTCCGCCTTCGCCCACACCGCCGGGACGCCGCGGCGCAGGTAGTTGCCGAGCGCCACGACCGTCGCCCACGTCACGAGCGTGTAGTAGCGCGGCAGGCCCGGCCGCGCCGCGGCGGCGCCCAAAAAGGCAAGCTGGCCCGCCAGCGCCGTCCGGTACACACGACCGCGCGACGCCAGCCGCAGGCTCGTCCCCAGCAACGCAAGGTGCAACAACCCGCTCCCGTACCGAAGCAGCCGGTGCGAGACGAGGGCCACGAGATACAGCGGGTCGACACCTCGAAACATCCGACCCTCCGCGACGATCAGCCAGCAGTGCTCGAACATGCGCACCTTGCGCGCGTACTCGTCCTCGATGTCGCGCGAGGGCTTCTCGAATGCGACCGCCTCCGGCTCGTAGACCGCCCGCCGCCCGCGCTGCACCATCAGGTACGGGAACGCGAGGTCGTGCCCGAAGCGCGGGTCGACCTCGACGTAGTCGCCCCGCCGCACGGCGTAGATCGAGCCGTTCCCGCCTGTGACCGAGCCCAACGCCGACTCGGCCTCCCGCACGGCGAGCTCGTAGCGCCAGTACGCGCCCTCGCGGTTCGTCCCGTCCGGCGCCTCGAGCCGGAGCTGCCCGCAGACGTACGCGACCTCCGGATCCGCGAAGTTGCGGACGAGCTTCCGCAGCGCGGGCGCCGCCCAGAGCGCGTTGGCGTCCGAGAACGCCACGACCTCGCCGTCAGCCTCCCGCACGGCGAGGTTCTGCGCTGCGACCTTCCCGCCCCGCGGCGCCCGCACCAGCCGAACCCGCGGCTCGCGCGCCGCCACCGCCTCGACGAGCTCGTGCGTGCGGTCTGTCGAGGCGTCCGAGGCGACGACGATCTCGACGAGCTCCTCCGGGTAGTCGAGCCCGAGCAGGTTCTCGAGCCGCCGCTCGATCACGTCCTCCTCGTCGTGGGCCGCTACGACGACGGTGACGGGAGGAGTGACGCCGCCCTTCCGCACCGGCCGTCCGCGCACCCGCGCCGCGAGCGCGGCCGCCGCGGGATAGCCCACGTGGGTCCACGCCAGCGCACCCGCCGAGCCCCAGAAGACCGCCTTCGCCAACCTCACCGGATCCAGCCTAAAGCTCAGGTTGATGGAGTGATCGTCCTGGGGACGATCGCCGGCGACCGCGTTCCTTGGAACTGGCAGGTGACGCCGCTCGAGCGAATGCGGTCGCCCGTCGTCACGTACGGCAGACCGTTCCTCTCGAAGCCCTCGATGCGTGTGCGCGCGTCGACCAGGAGCTGGAACAGCGTGACGTGTGGCCTGGCTTGGAGCGATTCGCTGCTGCGGTCGACCTGGACCACGAGCCCCGAGCTATGCACCCTGACCCTGCCCGACGAGCGAGAACCTCCCGGTCACGCGACAGCCGCGGGTGCGCTCGCGGATCCCGCCTTCGTGAAGCGGGTACCTCGGCAGGTCCGGGAGGTAGCCGAACGCGACATAGGCGGTGTGCGGCTCCGGGCGGGCTGAGGATGGCGTCCGGGCACGGATAGACGAGTGCCCGACCGAGGCGGCGGCCGAGCGGCAGCGTCTGCTTCACCGACGTGCCGAAGTAGTCGCTGTCGCCGAACTGGATGGCGAGGGGGCAGCTCCTCTCGGCCGCGGCCGGTCGCGCGGGACGCCCTCCTCGGCCGGTGAGCGCAACGGCCGCGGCAATCGAAGCGACGAGGATGACGACCGCTGCGGCGGCGAGCAGTCTCATGCGCCGAGGGTACTTTTCGCAGCCGCCGTGAGAACCGACGTCCGCGCGCTCGCCGGCTTCGTCCCCGATTGCGCCGTCCTCTTCGGACGCCTCCTCCGTGACCCGCGCGTCCCGTGGCGGACCAAGGCGCTCGTCGCCGCGCTGATCCCCTACCTGGCGCTGCCGTTCGACGTGATCCCCGACTTCATACCCGTCGCCGGGCAGCTCGACGACGCGATCCTCGTCGCCTTCGTCCTGCGGCGAGTGGTCCGCAGGGTCAGCCCCGAGCTCCTCTCCGAGCTCTGGCCGGGTCCCGAGTCGTCTCTCCGGGTCGTCCTTCGGCTCGCAGGCTCTACCGAACATGGCTGCGCCGCTTCGCGAGACGACGGACGCTGACGGCGAGCAGGACGAGCAGGCCGAGCAGGAACACGACGAAGCCCGCAGCGGAGCATCAAGACGACGATCTCTCGCCGGAGAACCTAGGCGAAGTTTGCGAGGGTCGCGCAGGTCAGGCCGGCGACGACCAAAAAGACGCCGAGCAGACGCAGCGGCAGGTATTCGCGGTGCGTCCGTTCGAGCTCGCCCGCGACGTGCGTCTGCGTCTCCTCCCGGACCGCCTCGAGCCCGGTGTGTCCCTCGCGCCACGAACCATCCGGTGTCATGCCGCCCGAGCGGCGAGCCGCGTCAGCACGGCTCGGGTCGTAGGCAGGCGCCCCGTCCTCTACCATCGACCCCGGTCCAGTGGACACCCCGCGCTACTCGTTCGTCATCCCGGTCTGCAACGAGGAGGAGACGCTGCCGGAGCTCGAGCGGCGCCTGCGCGCGGTGCTCGACGACCTCGACGGGCCGGCGGAGGTGATCCTCGTCGACGACGGCAGCTCGGACAGGAGCTACGACCTGCTCGTCGACCTCGCCGGCCGCGACCCACGGTTCAAGGTGATCCGCTTCACCCGCAACTTCGGCCACCAGATGGCGATCACGGCCGGCCTCGACCGCGCGGCCGGCGACGCGGTGATCGTCATGGACGGCGACCTCCAGGACCCGCCCGAGCTCGCGCCCGACCTGATCGCCCGCTGGCGCGAGGGCTACGAGGTCGTGTACGCGATCCGCGAGGACCGGCGCGTCGAGCCGTTCTTCCGGCGCGTGGCAATCGGGCTCTTCTACCGGGTCCTGCGCCGCCTCACGGAGGTCGACATCCCGCCCGACGCCGGCGACTTCCGGCTCGTCGACCGCCGCGCGCTCGACCAGTTCCGCTCGATGCGCGAGAACAACCGCTACGTGCGCGGCCTCTTCGCGTGGATCGGGTTCCGGCAGACCGGCGTGCCGTACCGCCGCGAGGCGCGCTACGCGGGCGAGACGAAGTACCCGCTGCGGAAGCTCGTGAAGCTCGGCGCCGACGGCGTCCTCGGCTTCTCGAACGTGCCCCTGCGGCTGACGATGGCGCTCGGCTTCCTCGTCTCGGGAACCTCGTTCGTGCTCGGCGTCGTCGCGATCGTGCTGCGCATCTTCGGCGTGGGGACGGTCCCCGGCTGGGCCTCGGTCGTCGTCGTCGTCTCGTTCCTCGGCGGCGTCCAGCTGATCGTCACGGGGACGATGGGGCTCTACGTCGCGCGCATCTACGAGGAGGTCAAGGGCCGGCCGCTCTACATCGTCCAGGAGAGCCATGGCTTCGGCGCCGACGCCGCTCTCCGCGACGAGGCCTCGTACGAGCGGACGATCGCGACGTAGTGGCGGCCGACTTCGACCGCTACGGCGAGACGTACGAGGCCGCGGTCGACTCGGCGATCGCCTTCGCAGGCCAGGAGCACGACTTCTACATCGAGGCGAAGGCGCGGCGGCTGCTCGAGCTGGTGCTGCGACACCTCGGCTCGACCCGGCCGCGCGCCCTCGACGTCGGCTGCGGCGTCGGCCTCGTCGACCGGCACCTGAGCTCGGCGTTCGAGCTCCACGGCGTCGACGTCTCGCCCGCCATGGTCGAGCGGGCCCGGGCGGCGAACCCCGGCGTCGAGTACGCCGTCTCCGAGTCGCGGAGCCTTCCGCACGACGACGGCGCCTTCGACCTTGCCTTCGCCGTCTGCGTCCTCCACCACGTCGAGCCGGCCGACCGGCTCCCGCTGCTCGGGGAGATGCGCCGCGTCGCACGACCCGGCGGCCTCGTCGCGGTGTTCGAGCACAACCCGCTGAACCCGCTCACGCGGCGCGTCGTCCGCAACTGCGCCTTCGACGAGGGCGTCGAGCTGATCGGCCGGCGCGAGCTCGAGCGGCTCTACCGCAGCGCCGGCCTCGACGTCGTCGGCGCGGAGTACCTCCTCTTCTTCCCGTGGCGCGCGGACGCTCTCGAGCGGGCGATCCGCCGGCTGCCGTTCGGAGCGCAGTACGTCGTTGCGGGCCGTCGCGCCTAGGCGCTTCGCGGTCGCGGCGCTCGTCCTCGGCGTCGTCGGCGGCGTCCACGGCCTCGTCTACGTGCCGTTCGCAGGGCCCGTGCTCGGCGACACGCCCGGGTACGTCGCCGCCGCCAAGGCGATTCGCGCCGGGAGCTACTCGACGCCGCTTCCAGACGTGGACATCACGGACCTGCACATCCCGGACAGCGCGCAGGGCGCGCCCGAGCGGCAGTCCTACCGCACCCCTGGCTTCCCGCTCCTCTTGGCCGCGACCGGGTGGGGCAGCCCCGGCCGGCCCTGGACGCTCTACGTCGTCCAGGCGATCCTGACCGGGATCGGCGTCGCATTGATTGCCCTGACGGCGCGGCGGCTCTGGGGAGAGCGCGCCGGGCTCCTCGCCGGGGTCCTGGCCGCGCTCGACCCGTACCCGAAGCACTACGTGCCGCGGATCCTGAGCGAGGCGCTCGCCGGGTTCCTCGTCGGGCTCGCGGCCTACGCTCTCGTGCGCGCGTGGCAGAGCCGCTCGCCGTCGTGGTGGGCAGTGGCCGGGGCCGCGACCTCGGCGTTGACGCTCACGCGGCCGCTCTTCGGGCTCGCGGTGCCGCTCGTCGTCGTCGCCGCGCTCGTCGCGCGGTCGTCGCGGGCCGCGGTCGCCTGCGTCGCGGCCTGCGCGCTCCTCCTCGGGCCGTGGCTCGCGTGGGAGGGAAACGTGACTGGAAAGGTCACGCTGTCGAGCTTCGGGGAAGGTTGGAACCTGCTCATCGCGGCCCACGGCGAGGGGTACCGGCACACCGCGGTCGAGGTCGAGGACGAGCCCTCGTACAAGCGCGACTTCCTCTCCGTCCGCCGGTTCGCGCCCTCCGCAGAGGCCTTGCGTCGGAACCCGGAGGCGCACCCGCACTACCTCGCGCGCGCAGACGCGGAGCAGCGGCGGCTCGCGTGGCGCCGGTACCGGCGCCGGCTCGGTGACGAGCCGCTCACCGTCCTGGGCGAGGTCGCCTACCGCGGGTACTTCCTCTGGATGGCGCACGAGGACTGGGTGCAGCCGCGGGGATTCGTCTGGCTCCTGCGCGCCGCCGACTGGATCGTGCTCGCGCTCGCGGCGGCGGGAGCGGCGCTCGCCGCGCGCCGCGGCGGCGCCGGCCGCGGCCTCGCGCTCTTCCTCGTCCTCTTCACGCTCGTGAACGCGATCCACCACGTCGAGGCGAGGTACGCGATGCCGGTCCGCGGCCTCTACGTCGCGTTCGTGGCGCTCGCGCTACTGGGACTGGCGGACCGTGTGCGCGGCGAGCGCCGGCAGGAGCAGCGCGGCGAGCCATACGGCAGGGCTCGCGAGATTGCCGGCTGAGGTCAGGTACGACTGGGTCATGCCCAGGACGAGCCCGGCCGCGACGACGGCGGCGCACGCCCGCGCCGCCGCGAGCGCGGCTCCGCTCAGCCTGCGCAGCGCGACGGCGGCGACCCAGACGACCGCGGCGAGGACGACGAGGAACGCGACGAGCCCGACGATCCCGAGCTGGAGGGCCACGCCGAGGTACGAGTTCTCGGGGACGGTGCTGTCGAAGCCGTAGTAGCGGTCGACGAAGACCTGCGCCTCGGTGCCGAAGCCGTAGCCCGCGACCGGCCGGCGCGCGACCTGGTGCACGGCCGCGTCCCAGGCCCGCGCGCGCCCGCTCGTGCCGAAGAGCGTGCGCCGGATCGGCGGCGCGTTCTTGCCCGGGCGGCCGATCTCGTCCTCGAGCGGCAGGAGGAGCTCGGCGTCCCGGATCACGCGGTGCGCGCCGCTTTGCCGGTGCGAGACCGCCGACGGCGAGACCGGCTTCGGGATCTGCGTGATCGCCACGTCCGCGGCGAACACGGCCGCCGCGGCGGCGACGAGTGCGAGCCGCAGCCGCCACGAGCGCGGCAGCGTCAGGAGCCAGACCGCAGCGCCGACGAGCGCAGCGATGAGGGCACCACGCGATCCCGAGGCGACGATCGAGCCGTCGAAGAGGAGCGCGGCGCACACGGCGACCGCCTTGCCGGCGCGGCTTCGTGCCCGCGTCCACAGCCAGAGCGCGAGCGGTAGCGCCGGCGCGAGCAGGAGCGGAACCGTGTTCGGGTTCTGCCCGATCCCGCGGTAGCGGGCGGGGTACTGGAGGCTCGCGCTCTGCACGGCCTGGTCGTGCGAGACCCAGAGCATGTAGAGGCCGAGGAGCGCGACGATCGCCGCGGCCGCGACGAGCGCCTCGAGCACCCGCCGCACCGCTTCCGGCCGCGCGTCGGCGACCGCCGCCAGCGCGAGCCCGACGAGCGCGAGCGCGAGGAACGCGAGCGCCCGCTTCTCCGTCGAGTGCGTGCGCACCGACCAGAAGACCGAGACGAACGCGAGCACGAGGAAGCCTCCGAGCGCCGCGAACGGCGCTCCGGCGAGCCGCACTCGGGGCGCGCGCCACGCGAAGTACGCCCACGTGACGATCACGAGCTCGAGGAGCAGCCAGAACCGGAATGCCCGCCCGAGCAGGAGGAAGCTGTTGTTGATGCTCGAGGCGAACGCGAGGTTGAGGACGAGCATGACGAGGACGGCCTGGATCGTGCGCAGGTAGAGCGCGTCGATCCGCCGCTCGACCCGCTCGGCTACAGCGGGGCTCCCAGCTTCCGCAGCAGGCGGTCGACCTCCGCCCGGTCGACCCGGACCGTCGCGTCCTGCGGCGCCTCGCGCAGGCTCGCGATCCGCGGCGTCCGGCCGCGCCGGTCGATCGCCTCGACGACCCGGCCCTGCCCGTCGACGCACAGCTCGAGCGCGAAGCGGTTGCCGTGGCGCTTGTAGAGCAGGCAGCTGAACTGCGGCAGGAGCCGGAACGCGTCGAGCGACGGCGAGTCGAGCGGCCCGACGAGGCGGCGGATCTCCGCGATCCTGCCGTTCTCCTGGCGCGCGTGCCGCGACCCCTCGTGCCGCCCGACGACGACGAGGACCACGAGCACGACGATCGCCCCCGCGGCTACGGCGAGGGCGGCGGGCCGTCTCACGCGGTCCGTCCGGCGAGGTCGAGCAAGAGGTCGCGGTAGCGGCGGACGGCGACGCTGCGATCGGCCTCGGCGGTGACGTACTCGCGCCCGCGCCGGCCCATCGCGTCGAGGTCGAGCTCGCCGTCGTAGGCGCGCCGGATCTCGCGCGCGAGGAGCTCCGGCCGGCCCGGCGGCAGGACGACGCCGCAGCCGACGCGCGCCACGAGCTGCGCCGTCTCGCTCGTCGCGTCCGCGGCCACGATCACCGGCCGCCCGACGGACATGATCCCGTAGAGCCGGCTCGGGACGACGTAGCCCGAGAGCCCGCGCGCGAGGCCGACGACGTGGACGTCGGCGGACGAGAGCGACTGCGGCAGCACCTCCCGCGGCTGGTAGGGCAGGAAGAAGACGTGGTCGGTCTCCAGGAGCTCCGAGAGCTCGACGAGCTCGGCGCGGCGGGAGCCCTCGCCGACGATCGCGATCGAGAGCCGCTCCAGGTCGCGCAGGAACGTGGCCGCGCGGACGAGCGCGTCGAGGTTCTGCGCGTAGCCGACGTTGCCGGAGTGCATGACGACGAACCGGTCGGCGAGGTCGTGCTTGCGCGCCCAACCATTGTCGCGCGGCTGCGGCGTCAGCACCGTCGAGTCGACCCAGTTCGGGATCACGCGCAGCCGGTCGGGCGGCGCGCCCTTGCGCTCGAGCCGCTCGCGCATCGTCTCGCCGATCGCGACGATCCGGTCGGCCCGCTCGAGGTAGCCCGCGATCGCCCGCCGCAGCACCTCGATCACGGCCCGGTTCTCGAGCCGCTTCAGCTCGACCGCGATCTCGGGAAAGACGTCCTGGCTCACGACGACGAGCGGGGCGCCGAACCGCCGAGCGACGAGCAGCGCGACGTCCGCGATGATCGGAGGATCCGTCATGCAGAGGACGACGTCGGGACGCCCCGCGGCGAGCCCCGCCCGCAGCGACTGCACCAGGTAGGTCAGGTAATTGAGCGCCCGCAGGTGGAGCGCGCTTCGGTCGTAGGCCGTCGAGCTGACCCGGACGACCTCGACGCCCTCGTGCGTCGTGCGCCCGGGTTCGCCGCCCGGTCCCGGAAGCCGCCCGGTGACGACGGTGACCTCGAACTCCTCCGCGAGGGCGGCGCAGAGCTCGGAGAGCAGGTGCGCCGTCGCCTCGACCCCGGGCCAGTAGTACTGGTTGAAGACGAGCAGCCTCGGCCGCCGGCCGGCCTCGGTCATGGCCCGCTCGCCGGCCGCGAGGCCAGGGCGAGCCCGAGGAAGCCGCACGTCCAGATGGCGAGCGTGGCGGTGTTCCCGACCGCGTAGAGCGACGACTGGACGACGGCGAGGCCGAGGCCCGTCACGAGCGCGGCCGCGCAGGCCGCTGCGATCCGCCGCTCCCGCTCGCCGATCCGCCGCAGCGCCGCGAGCGTCGTGGCGAGGAGCGTCGCCGCCAGGCCGATCAGGAGCACGATCCCGGCGATTCCGAGCTGGAGGAACATGCCGATGTACGAGTTCTCGGGCGAGCCGCCGAAGAACGAGTAATAGCGGTCGACGAAGACGTGATCCTCGGTGCCGAACCCGTAGCCGGCAACGGGCCGGGCCTCGGCCTGGTCGAAGGTGCCCTCCCAGGCCTGGCCGCGGCCGGTGGTTGCGAGGAAGGTCCGGCGCTGGCCGGAGCCGCCGGCCGACGCGGGGCGGTCGAGGTCGTCCTCGAGCCGGATCCACCGGTCGGCGTCGTAGGGGTTCAGCCGGCAGGTCCGGCAGGCGGTCGGCGAGGCGCCGGTCGCCTTCGGGTTCGGCTGCGGGATCTCGGCGAGCCCGATCGCGGCCGCGGCGGCTGCTGCGACGCCGACGGCGACCAGCAGCCGCGTCCTCGTGCCGCGCGCGATCGCGACGAGCAGCGCCAGCGTGCCGAGCGCACCGGTGATCAGCGCGCCGCGCGAGCCGGAGGCGACGATCGGGCCGGCGAGCAGGAGCAGAGCGAGCGATCCCGCTGTGCGCAGGCGTCCGCGGTGCGCGACGACGACCCAGGTCGCGAGCGGCAGCGCCGCCGCGAAGAGCATCGCGTCCGTATTCGGGTTCTGGCCGATCCCGCGGTAGCGGGTCGGAATCGTCGCGGTGGCGGTCTGGAGCGCGTCGTGGGGGACGACGACGAGCACGGCCAGGCCCGCGAGCCCGACGGCGACCGCGCCCGCGAGCACGGAGCCGGCGAGCCGCTCGATCGTCCCCGGGTCGCGGCCGCTTCCGAGCGCGAGCGCGGCTCCGGTCGCGAGCACGAGGACGAACGAGAACGTCCGCTCGAGCGTCAGCCGCGGATCGACCGACCACAGCGTCGACGCGGCCGCGAGCGCCGCGAAGGCCGCCGTCGCCGCGTAGGCCGGCGCGCGCAGCCGCTCGGCGAGAAGCCGTGGTCCCGCGTGCACGTAGGCCCAGGCGACGGCGAGGCCGCAGAGTACGACGAGGCTCACCCGCCACAGCGGCTGCGCGAGCGAGCGCACGGACGGCGACCAGTTCGAGCCGAGCGCGACGAGGACGATGGTGACGGGGATCGCAACGCGGATCGCCCGTTCGAGAAGGAGAGGCCGGCGAAACACCCTTGTGCCGCCCGGACCGTCCTGCTCACGCCGAGGCGGCGTCCTCGCTCGCGCCGACAGCGCTTCTATCGACGCTCCCTGCGTCCGTGCCCTGGCAGGCGTCGGAGTGCTCCCACGGCGGCTGCAAGGATACTGGGCGCCTTGACATACCCCGAGCGCATCGTGCCGGACGAGACGGAGCCGGGGATCGTGGCGTTGCACCTGAAGCGCTACGAATTCGCGCTCCCCTGGTGCCGCGGGGCCGAGGTGCTCGACGCGGGCTGCGGGGTCGGCTACGGGAGCGCGTTCCTCGGCGAGGCCGCCGCGCGGGTCGTGGGCGTCGACCGCGACGAGCCGGCGATCGCCTACGCCCGCGCGCGCTACGGCGGGCCGAACGTCGAGTTCCGGGTCGGCGACGTCCTGGCCACGGAGTTTCCGGACGAGTCCTTCGACGCCGTCTGCGCCTTCGAGACGATCGAGCACGTCGACGACGCCGGCGCCTTCGCGCGCGAGATGGCCCGCGTGCTCCGGCCCGGCGGCGTCTTCCTCGTCTCGACTCCTCGCGCGGTCGAGACGACGTCGGCCCCCGCGAACCCGTTCCACCGCATCGAGCTGTCGCGCGCCGACTTCGAGGCGCTGCTCCGCCGGTTCTTCGGCGAGGTCGAGCTCTTCGGCCAGCGGCGGCTCCAGACGGCGCGGCATCGGCTGCTCCAGCGTGTGGACGTGCTTGGGCTCCGCAAGCGGCTGACGTTCCTCCGGCACGCCTCGCGCCTCCTCGGCACGCCGCCGATGGCGGAGGTGACCGCGGAGGGGATCGTCATCGAGCGCGACAGCCTCGACCGCGCGACCGAGCTCGTCGCCGTCTGCCGCCGATGAGCTGCGGCGTCGCTTGCGATGCCGCCTTCAGGCGGTGCCGGCTTTGCCGGCTCCGCCGTCTGCGCCGCCGGCCTGGAACTATCGAGGAGGTGGATGCGTGAGGGTCGTCCACCTCGTGATCGGCGGTGAGGTGGCGGGCGGACAGCTCGTCGCGCTGCGGCTCGCCCGCGCGGCTCGCGACCGCGGCGACGAGGTCGCCTTCGTCGCGCCGGAGCGCGGGCCGTTCACCGAGCTCGCCGAGCGGGAGGGCTTCCGCGTCGACGTCCTGCCGCTGCGGCGGTCGTTCCAGCTCGGAGCCGCGTGGCGGCTCGCGCGCCTCCTGCGCCGCCGGCAGGCCAACGTCCTGCACACACACACGCTCGCAGCGGCGAACGCCCTCTCGCGGGTCGCCGGCCGGGCCGCGCGCGTGCCCGTCGTCTCGCACCTGCACATCGAGAACCACTTCCGGCCGGCGACGCATCGGCTCCTCGCAGGACTCGACAACGCGACGGCTCGGCTCGCCGCGCGCCTCGTCGCCGTCTCGGAGGACACGAAGCGCGCCTACGAGCGCCAGGGCTACCCGCGCGGGCGGATCGAGGTCGTCTACAACGGCGTCGAGCTCCCGCCGGACAACGAGTACCGCCGCAACGAGCCGCCTCGGATCGGCGAGATCGCCCGTCTCTGCGACGTGAAGGGCCAGCGCGAGCTGCTGCACGCGCTCGCGCAGGTACCGGGCGCGCGGCTCGTGCTCGCCGGTCGCGACCTCGAGCAGGGCGGCGCGTTCCAAGACGCGCTCGAGCGCGAGTCGGAGCGGCTCGGCGTGCGCGAGCGGGTCGAGTTCGGGTTCCGCGAGGACGTGCCGGCCCTCCTCGAGACCCTCGACGTCGTCGCCCTGCCGTCGTGGACGGAGGGCCTGCCGATCGTGCTCCTCGAGGCGATGGCGCACGGGCGGCCGGTCGTCGCGACGCCGGTCGGCGGGACGCCGGAGCTCGTGACCGACGGCGAGACCGGGCTGCTCGTCCCGCCCCGCGACCCCGAGGCGCTCGCGGCGGCGCTGCGGCGCGTCCTCGACGACCCCGACCTGGCGCGGCGGCTCGGCGAGGCCGCGCGGGCACGCGTGGCGGAGCGCTTCACGGCCGCCGAGCAGGCGCGCCGCATCTTGGCGATCTACGACGATGTCGTCTGACGTAACGGTGGTCATCCCGACGTTGGCTACGTCGCCTTACCTGCGCGAGGCCGTCGGCAGCGCGCTCGCCGAGAATCCCGCCGAGGTGATCGTCGTCGCGAACGGCGGCGCGGAGGTCGAGCTCGACGGTGTTCGGATCCTGCGGCGCGAGGAGGCGGACCGCTCCGCCGCGCGCAACCTGGGCGTCGAGGAGGCGCGGACGCCGCTCGTGGCCTTCCTCGACGACGACGACCTCGCGCTGCCGGGCCGCCTGAAGCGGCAGCGCGCCGCGCTCGAGGAGGCGTGGTGGGCGCCGCTCGCCTTCGGCCGGGTGCGCGTCGTCGACGGGGACGGGCGGCCCCTCGACGACTGGAACCGGCTCCTCGACCGGCGCTTCTCGCGACTCGCCCGCGCCGGGGCGGCGAGCTACGAAGACGTTCTCGCGGTGCAGGCGCCGATCTACACCTCCGCGACGATGGTCCGTCGCGACGCCTTCCTCGCCGTCGGCGGGTTCGACTCCGCCTTCGACGCCTACGAGGACCTCGACCTCTACCTCCGGCTGGCACGGATCGGCGACCTCCTCCCGCTCGACGGCGAGCCGGTGACGACGTACCGCCTCCACGGCGCCAATACGCCCTCGCCGCGGCTCTACGACGGGGCGCTGCGCGTCGCCGAGAAGCACCTGCCGCGGACGACCGGCCGCGCGCGGCGGCTCCTGCTCGAGCGTCGGGTGGACGCCCTCTGGGGCCTCGAGCGCTTCGCCGAGGCCCGCCGCGCCGCCGTACGCGGGCTCCTCGAGGAGCCGACGCTCCTGCTGCACCCGCGCTTCGCGCGCCGCCTCGCCGGCCTCGTCCTACGGTGAGCGGCGTCGCTTGCGATGCCGCCTTCAGGCCGGCCGCGAAGCGGCCTGTCCGCGGTGCGGACGAGGGGAAGAGGTCTGGGGGAACCGGGAGGTTCCCCCAGCTACCCGGCGAGCGCCGGCTCGGCCGTCTGCGCCGCTGGCCTGGAGCGCCCGAGTGCGAGGTGGACGCATGAGGCTCGCGCTCCTCACCGAGATCCCGGCGCCGTTCCGGCTGCCGCTCTTCGGCGCACTCGCCGCGAAGGCCGACGTCGACCTGCGCGTCTTCTTCCTCGCCGCGAACGACCCGCGGCGGAACTACCCGCGCCACGAGGCCGCCTTCCCGTCGGAAGTCTTGCCGGGGAAGGACGTGCTGGCGGGCGGGCGCTGGCTCGTCGTGAACGCCGGCGTCCTCGGGCGGCTGCGGCGTTTCCGGCCGGACGTCGTCCTCGTCGGCGGCTGGAACCAGCCGGCGTTCTGGCAGGCGCTCCTCTACGCCCGGGTCGCCCGGGTGCCGCTCGTCGTGTGGGTCGAGTCGACGGCGCGGGACGAGCGCGTCGGCCGCGGGCCCGCCGAGCTCGCGAAGCGGACGGTCGTGCGCGCGGCGGCCGCCTTCGTCGTCCCGGGCCGCGCGGCCGCGGAGTACGTGCGCTCGCTCGGCGTGCCGCCGGAGCGGATCACGGTCGCGCCGAACGCCGTCGACCTCGACGTCTTCGGCGAGCGGGTCGCCGCCGCGCGCGAGCGGCGCGACGAGCTGCGCGCGAAGCTCGGCCTCGACGGCGTCACCTTCCTGTGCGTGAGCCGGCTCTCGCCGGAGAAGGGCGTCGACGTACTCGCCCGCGCCTTCGAAGGCGTGCCGGGTGAGCTCGCGCTCGTCGGCGACGGGCCCGACCGAGAGCGGGTCGCGGCGCTCGCGGGCCCGACCGTGCGCCTCCTCGGCCGGATCGAGCGCGACCAGCTCGTCGACTGGTATGCGGCGGCGGACGCGTTCGTGATGCCGTCGCGCTCGGAGACCTGGGGCATGTCGATGACGGAGGCCGCCGCGGCCGGCCTGCCGCTCGTGGCGAGCGAGGCGCCGGGCGCCGGCTACGACCTGATCGAGGAGGGCGTGAACGGCTTCCGCGTGCCGATCGAGGACGTGGAGGCGCTGCGAGCCGCGCTTACCCGCGTCGCTGAAGACGGCGAGTTCCGCAAGCGCGCGCGAGCACGAACGTTCGAGCTCGCCGCCGGGCACACGCCTGAAGCGTGGGCCGAGAGCGTCGCCGCCGTTGCGCGGCGCCTTCTCTGATAGCCGTCTTGACAGCTTCCCCGGCGAGCGGGACACTCGGAGCAAATCGCGCCGAGCGGAGGGTTGCCGACGATCGACGTAGGACCGGACCAGGAGGAACCCCCGGTTCCCACAGGATGCCTCCGGTATCGCTTCTCCCGGTGGTTCAGATGGCGGCACCAGGCCGACATCTCGGGCCCCTGGGAAGAGCCACCCGTGCCTAGGGCGCGCCGCGGACGCGACTCTTCTCGCGAGGCGGCGAATCGAAGTTCTGGACGCGCAAGAGCCGATAGCCGCGAGCGCGGTTCCGCCGGCTCGGGATCCGGGCTGGAAGCCGCTCTACCCCTACGGTTGGACCGACGCCGTCGAGATGGCCGGTTCCATCGCGGCGCCGGTCCTGGCCGGGTTTAGCTTCACGCTGATCGGCTTGATCGTCCCCAAGACCGACGACGTCAAATGGCCGGGCCTTGCTCTTGCGCTGCTCATGGCAGCCGCAGTCGCGTTCATCGCGGCGGTCCAGTTTGCGTTCACGGCTCGGGTGTGGGTCGTCCGGCCTGCCGACCTCGCCGAGTGGCGCCCGCACTACCGGCTGCGCAACCGCGTGGCCTACCAGTGGCTTCACCGCGAAGCCTTTCGCCGCTGGTTCCGGCGGTTTCAGACCGCCTACCGGATCGGGATCCTCGCTCTCTTCGCCGGCGTCGGCGTCCTTCTCGTTCCGCCCGAAGGTCTCGACGACATCGGGGCCTTTCGGCTTGCAGCAATCGTCGTCGCCGGTGTCGCGCTCGTCGGCGAGGCGCTGTGGATCATGTCGAACTGGATCCTCGGCGACAGCTCGGGCGCTCTGTTCAAAGGGCTGGTCGACGATCCGCCCAAGGGCGCGAACTGGATCCAGAGGCGCCACGTCCTTCGCTGCTTCGCCCGGATCTTCGTTCCCATAGCGTGGGTCGACCCGCCGCCCGAGGAGAGCGAGGCCACTGCAGAGGGCGGCGCTCTTCCGGTGGACGTCGCGGCCGTTCCGGGCTGGAGGGATGTTGGCCTCGGCGCCGCAGCAGGAGCATTGCTGACCCTCGCGGTCGTTCTCGGCATCAGCCGCGCCGACCGCCGCTGACGTCGGACGAGGCGAGCGCCGCATCGCGGGCCGCCTCGTCAGATCGGGACATGTCGCCAGATCACGATAGGCTGCGCCGCAGTGGCTCAGCCCCCAGCCACGAGCGAAGCGCGCCTCGCAGGCCTCCGGTACCTACTGTCCGCGGCCGGCGGCACCTCGGGCTCGCGCACCCGCGACGTCGCGATCAAGGCGATCCGCCTCTACCGGCGCGACCGCTGGCGCTATTCGCTGCGGCGCCGCCTCCGGTCGGTCGACGACATCGCGCTCGACCGGCCGATCTTCTTCCTCGGCGTCCAGGGCGGCGGCGAGACGATC